>CAJXKI010000177.1 GCA_913055765.1 uncultured Ectothiorhodospiraceae bacterium | reverse complement strand
AAGTGAAACCGCTCAGCGCCGATGGTAGTGCGACCACGCTGTCGTGCGAGAGTAGGTCATCGCCAGGCTCATACCCCCAAACCCCCGCGCCCACCTCCAGGACGCGGGGGTTTTTTTATAGGCGGCCTACAGGCCGCATGCGCTAGCATAAAGGCTACGGGGAGGATCGGGGCAGTGGAGCATCTCGAGCAGGCCTCGGAGGGTCGGCTCCTGGACGCCCTCGCGGACGGCCGCTTCCACGCCGGCCCACGGCTCGGCGAGGCGCTGGCGCTGAGCCGCGCCGGTGTCGGGCGCGTCGCCGCCCGGCTGCGCCGCTACGGGCTGCGCGTGGAGGCGGTCCGCGGCCGCGGCTACCGTATCCCCGGCGGCTATGAGCCGCTGACGCCCGAGGCGCTGCTCGCGGGCTGGCGTGGCATCGAGGGCGATGACCCGGGGCTGCTGCAGGTCGCCTTCCGTCCGGGGTCGACCAACGACCTCGCCCTGCAGGCCCGGGGGCATGGCACCTCCGTGGTCTTCGCCGAGGGGCAGCGGGCCGGCCGAGGCCGGCAAGGACGGGCCTGGGTCTCGCCACTCGGCGGTATCTACGTCTCCGTCGCCCGGGACTTCGACACCCTCCCGGAGCCGCCTGCGCCCCTGGCGCTCGCCGTGGCGGCGGCCATTGCCCGCACCCTATGCGGCTACGGCGTTGCGGCCTCGGTGAAGTGGCCCAACGACCTCCAGGTCGACGGCCGCAAGGTGGGCGGGATCCTGACCGAGCTGCACGGCGAGCCCCAGGGGCCGTGCCGGCTGGTGGTCGGCATCGGGCTCAATCTGCATCCCCCTGAGGCGCCTGGCCACCTGGGTGCCAGCCCCGGTGGGCTTCGGGCTGAGGCGGGGAGCGGGCCGGCGCGCAATCGGCTGGCGGGTGCCGCCGCCGGCGTGGTGGCCTCGGTGGCGGCCCGCTTCCAGGCCGACGGCGTGGCGCCGCTGCTAGCCGGCTGGGACAGCCTGGACCCCTTGCGCGGACGGCAGGTGACCCTGGCGCGCGGCCCCTGCCGCGTGGCGGGCGAGGCGTGCGGGATCGATGCCCACGGGCGGCTGCTCGTGCGGACAGCGACCGGGCTCGAGGCCTTCTCGAGCGGCGAGGCGCAACTGGCGGAGACGGCCTCGTGACGGAGCTCCTCCTCGATCTCGGCAACAGCGCCGTCAAGTGGGCCGTCCCCGGACCGGCCGGATGGCGCACCGGCCGTCTCGCCTACCCGGGGAGCGCTGAGGCGACGGCAGAGGCGCTGAGCGGCGCCTGGCCCATGCCGCAGCCGCCGCTTCGTATCCGCATGGCCAGCGTCTGCACGCCGGCGTGGCAGCGGCGGCTGGCGCGCCGCCTGGCGGCCGAGTGGCCCGGGGCCGCGCAGCTGCAGCTGGAAAGCGGCGCAGCGGCCGCCGGTGTGCACAGCGGCTATCGGGAGCCGGGCCAGCTCGGCGCTGATCGCTGGGCCGCCCTGATCGGCGCCCGCGCCCTGGCCCCCGAGGGTGCCTGCATCCTCGACGCGGGGACGGCCATCGCCGTGGACGGGATCGACGCCGAGGGCCGCCACCTCGGTGGCGCCATCTTCCCCGGCCCCCGCCTGCTCGGCAACGCCCTGGCCCATGGGACCGCCGCGCTGCCGCCGCTCGAGCCCGGCGCTACCGAGACTGTCCCGGCGGATAGCACCGCCCGGGGGATCGCCGGCGGCGTCGCCGTCGGCGTCGGGGGCGCTGCCCGGGCCCTTGCCGAGCGTGTCCTCGCCGCCTGTCCGGCCGGTGCGCGGCGGCTGGTCACCGGCGGCGCCGCCCCGCTGCTCCTCGATGCCCTCGGGCCCGGCTGGGAGCACCGGCCCCACCTGGTCCTCGAGGGGCTCCTCGCCTGGGGGGCAGGGCACGATGATGGCGACGACGGTGCAGGATCGCGGCACGGCTAGCCCAGAGCGCTACATTGCGAGGCGTGCTGCCGGCGATTATGATGTGCACCGATCAACGCTGGCGTAGCTCAGTCGGTAGAGCGGCTGCCTTGTAAGCAGCGGGTCGCAGGTTCGAGTCCTGTCGCCAGC
>CAJXKI010000176.1 GCA_913055765.1 uncultured Ectothiorhodospiraceae bacterium | reverse complement strand
CGGGAGCTCATCGACCTGACCGAGCAGTACGCCAAGGCCCAGGGCATGTGGCGCGAGACCGGCAGCCGCGAGGCCGACTACTCCACGACTCTGGAACTGGACCTGTCCGCCGTGGTCCCCAGCCTCGCCGGGCCGAAGCGCCCGCAGGACCGGGTCCCGCTGGACGGGGCCAAGCAGGCGTTCTTCAGGGCCCTCGACGAGCACGTCGAGACCCACCACACCGCTCCCGTCAGCACGGCGGAGGAGAGCTTCGAGGACGAGGGCGGCCACACCGCGCCGGGGGTCGAGGACACCCACGAGCGCGGCGCGGTGGAGATTGAGCTCAACGGCCGCCGGGAGCGGCTCAAGCACGGCGACGTGGTCATCGCCGCCATCACCTCGTGCACCAACACCTCCAACCCGGCGGTCCTGATGGCCGCTGGCCTGGTGGCGCAGAAGGCCCGGGAGCGAGGCCTGATGCCCAAGCCGTGGGTGAAGACCAGCCTGGCGCCGGGCTCCCAGGTCGTCCCCGCCTACCTGGAGCAGGCCGGCCTGCTCGACGACCTGGAGGCCCTGGGCTTCTCCGTGGTGGGCTTCGGCTGCACCACCTGCATCGGCAACTCCGGCCCGCTGCCCGACGCGGTCGCCGAGGGCATCCGCGAGGGCGATCTGTGCGTCGCCTCGGTGCTCTCCGGCAACCGCAACTTCGAGGGCCGCATCCACCAGGACGTCCGCGCCAACTACCTCGCCTCCCCGCCGCTGGTCGTGGCCTACGCCCTCGCCGGCACCGTGGCCAAGGACCTGTACAGCGAGCCGCTCGGCACCGACAGCGACGGCAACCAGGTCTACCTCAAGGACATCTGGCCGAGCCAGCGCGAGGTCTCTGAGCTGATCCGCGGCAACGTCTCCCCGGAGATGTACCGCGAGCAGTACGCCAACGTCTTCGAGGGCGACGCGAACTGGCAGAGCATCGACGCCCCCGCCGGCGAGCTCTTCGACTGGCGACCCTCAACCTACGTCAAGAACCCGCCCTACTTCGAGGGCATGAGCCGCACCCCGGAGCCGCTCCGGGACCTGCGAGGGGCGCGGTGCCTGGTCCACGTCGGGGACTCCATCACCACGGACCACATCTCGCCCGCCGGCGCCATCCCGCCGGACAGCCCGGCGGGGCAGTACCTGCAGGCCCAGGGCGTGGCGCCGAAGGACTTCAACTCCTACGGCTCCCGCCGCGGCAACCACGAAGTCATGGTGCGCGGGACCTTCGCCAACGTGCGCCTGCGCAATAAGATGGCCCCGGGGACCGAGGGGGCCTGGACCACCCACATGCCTAGCGGCGAGCGGATGAGCATCTACGACGCCTCCGTCCGCTACCAGCAGGAGAGTACACCGCTGGTGGTCCTCGCCGGGAAGGAGTACGGCACGGGCTCCTCCCGCGATTGGGCAGCCAAGGGCACGCGGCTGCTCGGGGTCCAGGCGGTCATCGCCGAGGGCTACGAGCGGATCCACCGCTCCAACCTGGTCGGCTTCGGCGTCCTGCCGCTGCAGTTCCAGGAGGGCGAGGGCCCGGAGAGCTTGGGCCTGACCGGCAGCGAGGCCTTCGACATCGAGGGCATCACGGAGCAGCCCGAGGCCGTGCACGTGACCGCCCACCGCGACGACGGCTCCAAGGTCGAGTTCCAGACTCGCGTGCGCGTAGACACGCCGCAGGAGTGGGAGTACTACCGCCACGGCAGCATCCTGCACTACGTGCTGCGGGACCTGGCCAACGAGCCTGCATAGGCGCGCCAAGGCCACGACACAAGCGGGATGTGATGCGCCGGGACCGGTGGGAGACGCCTACCGGTCCCCTTATTGCACGGCATGGCGCAGCCCTGCCGCGGCGTACCGCGGAGCCTGCTCCACGATGCTGTTCGACGGCGAGCGGGAGCCGTTCTCCATAAGGGGGGACGAAAAAAACGGGGCCTTGATCAGCCCCGTTCTCGACCGGCATCTCGCCTAGCTGGCAGATACCGAGGGTGGGGCCTTACCCATCTGCGACAGATGGGACAAGGCCCCTAGCCCTGGAGGCGGCGTTACGCCTGACGGTCGGAGAGGCCGACCACCTCCGCAGCGTTCTCCTCCGCGGAGGAGCTGGTCGGGTTACCCTCAACCCAGTTGAACCGGTCAGTGCTGAGCAGGATGAAGTGGATCACCAGCGCCAGCACACCCAGCCAGGAGAAGATGCCGATCAGGACGCGGCGCGGATCGTAAAGCTTCCAGAGTCTCCACATGGT
>CAJXKI010000175.1 GCA_913055765.1 uncultured Ectothiorhodospiraceae bacterium | reverse complement strand
ATCCTCGACGAGCCCACCACCGGCCTCCACTTCGCCGACGTCGAGCAGCTCCTCGCCGTCCTCCAGCGCCTGTGCGAGCACGGCAACACCGTCGTGGTCGTCGAGCACGACCTCGACGTCATGCGCTGCGCCGACTGGCTCCTCGACCTCGGCCCCGACGGCGGCGAGGCCGGCGGCAATCTCCTGGCAGCGGGCCCGCCCGAGGTGGTCGCCCGCACCGAGGCCTCCCACACCGCCCACTACCTGCGCGAGGCCCTGGGGCGCTGACCACAGGATCCGAGCCGCCGCGCCGGCAGCACGCACGGAGGTGTAGGCATGGGGCGCCTCGTCAAGGGAAGCCGAGGATTAACGGTGATAGCGGGGAGTGCCCGAGATCAAGCAGCCTCGGGCTCCGCCCCGCCACCCGGCAGCGCCGTCCGCCGCAGCCGGAGGCTGTTCGTGACCACCAGCAGGCTCGACAGGCTCATGGCCCCCGCGGCCATGATCGGTGAGAGCAGCACGCCGAAGAGCGGGTACAGCGCCCCTGCCGCCACCGGCATCAGGGTGACGTTGTAGACGAAGGCCCAGAACAGGTTCTGCCGGATGGTGCGGAAGGTCTGCCGCGCCAGGCCCAACCCCCGGGCCACGCTGCGCGGGTCGCCGGCCATGATCACCACGTCGCCGGCCTCGATGGCCACGTCCGTGCCGGTGCCCACGGCCACCCCCACGTCCGCCCGCGCCAGCGCCGGGGCGTCGTTGATGCCGTCGCCGACGAAGGCGACGCGCCGACCCTCGGCCTGCAGGTCGCTGATCGCCTGCTCCTTGTCCGCCGGCAGCACCTCGGCGCGGACCTCCTGGATGGCCAGCTCCCGGGCCACGGCCTCGGCGGTGGCGCGCCCGTCGCCGGTGAGCATCACCGTGCGCAGCCCCAGCCTGTGGAGCCCGGCGATGGCCTCGACGGCGCCGTCCTTGACCGGGTCGGCGACGGCGATGAGCCCCGCCGCCTCGCCGGCCACGGCCACGTACATGGGCGTCCGCCCGCGCTGCGCCAGGGCCTCGGCGCGCTCGTCCAGGTACGGGTCGATGGCCACGCCCAGGCGGTCCATGTAGCGCCGGGCGCCAACGGCCACCGCCGCGCCGTCCACCCGCGCGTGGACGCCGTAGCCGGGCACGGCCTCGAAGCCCTCCGCCTGGGCCAGCCCCAGGCCGCGCTCGCGGGCGGCGGCGGCGATCGCCTCGCCCAGCGGGTGCTCGCTGCGCGCCTCCACGGCGGCTGCCTGGGCTAGCAGGGCGTCGGCCTGCCAGCCGCCCCACGGCTCCAGGTCCGTGAGCGCCGGCTGCCCCTCGGTGAGGGTGCCGGTCTTGTCCAGGACCACGGTGTCGATGCCGGCCGAGGCCTGGAAGGCCGCGCCGTGGCGGAAGAGGATGCCCTGCTCGGCGCCGCGGCCGGTGCCGACCATGATGGCCATGGGCGTAGCCAGCCCCATGGCGCACGGGCAGGCGATGAGCAGCACCGAGGCCCCCACCACCAGGGCGTGGTCGATACCGGCGCCGAGCGCCGTCCACAGCGCCACCGCCGTCAGGGCGATGGCGATGGCGCCCCAGACCACCAGGCCGGCGATGCGGTCCACGATGGACTGGATAGGCGGCTTGGAGGCCTGGGCGCCCTCGACCATGCGCACGATCTGCCCGAGTACGGTGTCGCCGCCGACCCGGGTGGCGCGGAAGGTGAAGGCGCCGCTGCGGTTGACAGTGCCGCCGACGACCTCGTCGCCGACCCCGCGAGCGGCCGGGACCGGCTCGCCCGTGACCATGGACTCGTCCACGTAGCTCGAGCCCTCGACCACCTCACCGTCCACCGGCAGGCGCTCGCCGGGCCGAACCACCACCCGCTCGCCGGGCTGCACCTCGGCCACAGGGACCTCCACCTCGGCGCCGTCGCGCTCGACGCGGGCGGTAGGGACCTGCAGCGCCATCAGGCGCTGGATGGCCTCGGAGGCGCGGCCACGGCTCTTGAGCTCCAGGTAGCGGCCCACTAGGACCAGGGTGACGATCACGCCCACGGCCTCGAAGTAGACGCCGCGCGCCTGCTCGGGGAACAGCCCCGGGGCCGCCAGCACCGTGGTGGAGTAGAGCCACGCCGCCGAGGCGCCGAGCATGACCAGGGTGTTCATCTCCGGCGTCAGCCGCCACAGGGCCGGCGCCCCGTGGGCGAAGAAGCGCCGCCCCGCCCAGGCCAGCACGGGCGTGGCCAGCAGCCACTCCACGGCCTGCCAGCCCCGCTCCGGCA
>CAJXKI010000174.1 GCA_913055765.1 uncultured Ectothiorhodospiraceae bacterium | reverse complement strand
ACGCTCCCATCGTCTAGCGGTTAGGACGCCGCCCTCTCAAGGCGGAAACAGGGGTTCAAATCCCCTTGGGAGCGCCATTTCCCTCTCCCGCCGGCCGGCGGGGCATCACCACCGCAAGGGCGCCGCCGTGACCGACGCCAGCGCAGCCGCAGCCAACCGAGTCCTCCGCGGCGGGCGCGCCTACGCCGGCCTCGGCCTGCGCGTCGCGGGCCTGCTCTACGACGTGATGATGGTCACCGCCCTGCTCCTCATCGGGACGCTCCTCTTCCTGCCGGCCACCGGCGGCGAGGCGCCCGCGCCCGGCTCCTGGGCGGCCCACGCGCTGCAGGCCTACCTGCTGGCGCTGGTCTACCTCTTCTTCGCCGTCTTCTGGACCCGCGACGGGCGCACGGTGGGCATGATGGCCTGGCGGCTGCGCATCGTGGACGAGCGCGGCCTCTCGCCGAGCCTGCGGCAGGCGAGCCTGCGCTTCGCGGCCGCGGCGCTGTCCTGGGCGCTGCTGGGGCTGGGCTTCGCCTGGGCCCTCGTCGACGGCGAGCGCCGCGCGCTGCACGACCGCCTCGCCGGGACGTGGCTCATCCGCGAGCCCCGGGACGGCTGACCCCGCAGCCCGCCGGGCGATGCCGCGGCGCCGCCGCGGCCGCCCTCCAGGCGCGCCCTAGCGGACGCGCAGCGTCCCCCACAGCCCCAGCGCCGCGAAGAGCGCCACCGGCAGCAGCGCCGACAGCCCCGGCGGCACCCCGTAGACCACGCCCGCCTGCCCCATGGCCCGGTTGAGCAGGAAGAAGGCCGCCCCCACCAGGATGCCGATCACGATCCGCTGCCCGGCGTTGGCCGAGCGCGCCGCGGTGAACACCAGCGGGATGGTCACCAGCAGCATCGCCAGCGTCGCCAGGGGCGTCGCCGCCTTCTGCCACAGGGCGAGCCGTGACGTCCCGCTGTCGAGCCCGTTGGCCTCCAGGTACTGGATGTAGGTCCACAGCTCCGTCGCCGGCAGGGTCGCCGGCTCGGCGACCACCACCGACAGCACCTCGGGGCCCAGCGCCCCCTCCCACAGCCAGGCATCCAGCTCCCGGCGCTCCAGGCCGGAGCCGCTGTAGTCGATCCGGGTCACCCCCTCCAGCCGCCAGCCATCGCCGACGTAGTGGGCGTCCTCGGCCTCGATGCGCGCCGCCAGGCGGCCGCCCTCCAGGCGGTACAGCGTCACCGACGCCAGGTGGGTGGCGGAGCGCGGCTGCTCGGCGCGCAGGAAGTCGCCGCCATCGCGGACCCACAGGGCGCCGTCGGGCCCCGTGCGCAGCCCATCAGCCTCGGAGAGGCCGCGCACCGCCGCGGCCTGGCGCTCGGCCGGAGGCACGACGTACTCGCCCACCGCCGTGGCCAGCAGGGCTAGGACCAGGCCGCCGGCGAGCACGGCGCCGGCGATCTGCAGCACCGACACGCCGGCGGCGCGCATGGCGGTGAGCTCCTGCCGGGCGGCCAGCCCGCCCAGCCCCATCAGGGCGCCGATGAGGGTCGCGAAGGGGAAGGCCTCGTAGGCCATCGACGGCATGGCCAGCAGGCTCTGGAGCAGCATCTCGGCGGTGCCGGTATCCGCATCGGCGACGCCGTCGACCAGCTGGAAGACGAGGTCCAGGGCGAGGATGGCGACGAGCGCCACCAGGGAGGCGGCGATCACCGTGCGCGCCAGGTAGGCGGCTAGGATGCCCATCAGCCGCTCCCCCAGGGCCGATACCACCGCCGCCCCGGCGCGGCGCCGAAGCGGCGTCGGGTCCACAGGGCCGCCGCCGCCAGGCCCAGGGCGTGGACCCACCATAGCCCCAGGGCGGCGGGCACCGTGCCGGCCTCGAGCCACCCGCGGGCGGAGGTGAGCAGCTGGAAGTAGGCGACGAAGACCAGCACGGCGGTGAGCAGCTTGCCGTAGCGCCCGTCGCGGGGCTCGGCCTTGGCCAGCGGCACGGCGAGCAGGGTCAGCACCAGCGCCATCACCGGCATGGACAGCCGCCACTGGATCTCGGCCAGGTCCGCCGGCCCGCCAGCCGCCCACAGCGCCCCCAGCGGCCTGCCCTCCCGCTCGCGCTCCACAGTACCGCCCCCGCCGGTGCTGAGGCGCATCCCGTGGCGGTCAAAGCGCGTCACCCGCCAATCCAGCCGGCCCGGCCGGCCGTCGTAGCGGTAGCCGTCCTCGAAGACGAGGAAGCGGGCGCCGGTATCCGGGTCCACCACCTGCCGGGCGCGCTCGGCGTGGATGACGGTCTCGCGGCCGTCCTGCCGGGCGTGGGCGAAGACCTCGCCGAGCACGCCCTCGCCCTCCGAGCGGCTGGCGTAGAGGGTGCCGACCTTGCCGC
>CAJXKI010000173.1 GCA_913055765.1 uncultured Ectothiorhodospiraceae bacterium | reverse complement strand
GCCCTGGACCCGTTCACCAGCCACGGCCAGGACGGGCTCATCGACGAGGGCGGCTACGTCCTGAACGAGGAGACCGTAGAGGTCCTGGTGCGGCAGGCCCTGTCCCACGCCGAGGCCGGCGCCGACATCCTGGGCCCGTCCGACATGATGGACGGCCGGGTGGGCGCTATCCGCAACGCCCTGGAGGCCCACGACTACCGCAACGTGCGCATCCTCTCCTACACGGCCAAGTACGCCTCCAGCTACTACGGGCCGTTCCGCGATGCGGTGGGCTCCTCCGACAACCTGGGCGCCTCGCCGGGCGGCCCGGGCAAGGAGAGCTACCAGATGGACCCGGGCAACAGCGACGAGGCCCTCCACGAGGCCGCGCTGGACCTCCAGGAGGGGGCCGACATGTTCATGGTCAAGCCCGGGCTCCCCTACCTGGACATCATCCAGCGGCTCAAGCAGGAGCTCGGGGTGCCGACCTTCGCCTACCAGGTCAGCGGCGAGTACTCCATGCTCAAGGCGGCCGCGCAGAACGGCTGGCTGGACGAGCGCGAGTGCGTCCTCGAGGCGCTGCGCTCGCTGCGCCGCGCCGGCGCCGACGGCGTCCTGACCTACCACGCCCGGGCGATCGCCGAGTGGCTCCAGGAGGCGGGCTGAGCCCTCAGGGGGCCGCCGCTGCCCGGCGGCCCTCTCGCCCTGCCCTGCCGCCTGTGCCACGGCGGCCCCGACTAGCCACAGGAGCGCGCCCATGACGGACCGCTACGCGGTCATCGGCAACCCCATCGAGCACAGCAAGTCGCCGCAGATCCACGCCCGCTTCGCCGCGGAGGTCCAGGCGGATATGCGCTACGCCCGCCTGTGGGCGCCGGAGGCGCACTTCGACGCCGTGGCGGCGGCGTTCCTCGCCGGCGGCGGCCACGGCATGAACGTCACCGTGCCCTTCAAGGAGGCAGCCTACGCCCTCGCCGACGCCTGCAGCGAGCGGGCGCGGGCCGCCGGGGCGGTGAACACCCTGCGCGCCGAGCCGGACGGCAGCCGCTACGGCGACAACACCGACGGCATCGGGCTGCTCCGCGACCTGGGCCGCAACCACGGCATCACCGTGGCCGGCCGGCGCCTGCTGCTCCTCGGCGCCGGCGGCGCCGCGCGCGGCGTGCTGCACAGCCTGCTGGCGGAGGGCCCCGCGCAGCTGGTCGTCGCCAACCGCACCGTCGCCCGGGCCGAGACCCTGGCCGAGGGGCAGGCGGCGACCCGCGCCTGCGGCCTCGAGGACCTGGCCGGGGAGCGCTTCGAGGTGGTCATCAACACCACCGCGGCCGGGCTGCAGGGGGAGATGCCGCCGCTGCCCGAGGGGGTGATCGAGGCCGGCGGCGCGGCCTACGACCTCGTCTACGCCGAGCAGGAGACCCCCTTCATGGCCTGGGCCCGGTCCCAGGGCGCGGCGCACGCCTGCGACGGCCTGGGGATGCTGGTCGAGCAGGCGGCGGAGTCGTTCTACCTCTGGCGCGGCGTCTACCCCAGCACGCAGCCGGTCATCGACGCCCTGCGCCGCGGGGACGGCTAGCGCCGGGCCGGCCAGGGCCGCCCGGCAGCGCCCCTAGTCATCGCGCGAGGCGACCATCACCTCCGCCTCGCCGGTGACCACCGTCCGATCGCGGACGTAGCACGTCGTATCGAGCTTGATGCGGTTGCGCTCGCGCTCGATCTCCGTAACCGTGGCCACGGCCTGGACGGTATCGCCGATCCGCACGGGCGCCCGGAAGCTCAGCTCCTGGCCGAGGTAGATCGCGCCGGGACCGGGCATGCGCGTGCCGATGACGCAGGAGATCAGCCCCCCGAGGAAGATCCCGTGGGCGATGCGGCCCTTGGCGAAGGTGGACGAGGCGAACACCTCGTTGATGTGGACCGGGTTGTTGTCGCCCGACAGGCCGGCGAAGAGGACCAGGTCCGTCTCCGTGATCGTCCGCGTATAGGTGCCGTACAGCCCCGGCTCCAGGTCCTCCAGCAGATAGCCCTGCGACTCTTGAACCATGCGCGCCCCTCCCGCCCGGCGACCTTGCCGGGCAAATGGCCGACAGTGAATGCGTTGTCACCTTGGCACGTAGTCAGCCATAGAGGCCATACGCGCAACTGAGCGTGGACGGCGCAGGAGGCAGGGGGAGGGGAGGCGGCGGGGGTCGTTTGCGCCCGCCTGAGCAGGCGCCTATACTAGCATGCCGCTTCTATCGGCGGGTGCGCGCAGCTCGGCGGCCCCGCCGGGGCCAGGCGAGCCGCCCCTCCTGAACACGATCCCGCAGCATCCAGAGGCGACCGTGACGGACGAAAAGGTATCTGGCCTCTACCGGCCTAGCTTCGAGAGAGACAACTGCGGTTTCGGGCTGATCGCCCACATGGATGGTAACCCCAGCCACTGGCT
>CAJXKI010000172.1 GCA_913055765.1 uncultured Ectothiorhodospiraceae bacterium | reverse complement strand
TCGACAACGACCTGCGCTTCCTCGGCCAATTCCGGTGAGCACATGCGTGTAAGTGAGCAGTGGCTGCGCGAGTGGGTGGATCCGTCGCTCTCCACCGAGGAGCTGGCGGAGGCGCTAACCATGGCGGGGCTGGAGGTGGACGCCATCGAGCCCGCCGCGCCGGCGTTCAGCCAGGTCGTGGTCGGCGCCATCGAGGCCAGCCGCCCCCACCCGGAGGCCGACCGGCTGCAGGTCTGCGACGTGGACACCGGCGGCGAGCGGCTCGAGGTGGTCTGCGGCGCCCCCAACGCCCGGGCCGGGCTGCGCACCCCCCTCGCCCGCCCCGGCGCGGTGCTGCCGGGCGACGTCCGGGTCGAGGCCACCGAGGTCCGCGGCGCGGCCTCGGCCGGGATGCTCTGCTCGGCCCGCGAGCTCGGCCTGAGCGAGGAGGCCGGCGGCCTCCTGGAGCTGCCGCCGGAGCTGGCGCCGGGGACTGACCTGCGCGAGGCGCTGGCGCTCGACGATACGGTCCTGGAGATCGACCTCACCCCCAACCGCGCCGACTGCCTGGGCATGATCGGCATCGCCCGGGACGTGGCGGCGCGCACGGGCGCCGCGATGGCGGCCGCGGCACCGGCGCCCGTGCCTGCCGGCAGCGACGGCACCCTGGCCATCGAGCTGCAGGCGCCCGCCGACTGCCCGCGCTACCTCGGCCGCGCCATCCGCGGCGTGGATCCCGATGCGCCGACCCCGGCCTGGATGCGCGAGCGCCTGCGCCGCGCCGGGATCCGCAGCGTCTCGGCGCTGGTGGATATCACCAACTACGTGATGCTCGAGCACGGGCAGCCGCTGCACGCCTTCGACCTCGACCGCCTGGCGCCGCCCGTCGCCGTGCGCCGCGCCTCGAGCGGGGAGGCGCTGACCCTGCTCAGCGGTGACCAGGTGGCGCTCGACCAGGCTATGCTGGTCGTCGCCGACGCCAGCGGCCCCGTCGCCCTCGCCGGCATCATGGGGGGGCAGTCCACCGCAGTGGGCGCCGGCACCCGCGACATCTTCCTGGAGGCGGCCCACTTCACCCCGGCCGCCATCGCCGGCCGCGCCCGCCGCTACGGGCTGCACACCGACTCCTCCCACCGCTTCGAGCGGGGCGTGGACTTCGAGGCGCCGCGGGCCGCCAGCGAGCGGGCCACGCAGCTGGTGCTGTCGATCTGCGGCGGCACGCCGGGGCCGATCAACGAGGCCGTGGCCCCCGAGGCCTTGCCCCAGCGCCCCCCCATCGAGCTGCGCCGCCAGCGCCTGGAGGGGCTGCTGGGCTGGGCCATCGACCCCGAGCACGTCACCGGCCTGCTGGAGCGGCTCGGCACCCGTCCCGAGCCCACGGAGGCCGGCTGGCAGGTGCGGCCGCCGAGCTGGCGCTTCGACATGGCGCGCGAGGTCGACCTCGTCGAGGAGGTGGCCCGGCTCTACGGCTTCGACAACGTCCCGGAGCACGCCCTGCGGGCGCCGCTGCACGTGGCCGCCGCGCCGGAGCAGCACATCCCCGACCGGCTGCTGCGCGGGACCCTCGTCGAGCGCGGCTACCACGAGGCCATCAACTACGCCTTCGTCGATCCGGACCTCCAGCAGCGCCTCGACCCGGAGGCCGATCCCCTGCCCCTGGCCAATCCCCTCTCCGCCGAGCTGGCCGTGATGCGCACCAGCCTCTGGCCGGGCTTGCTCTCGGCGCTCCAGCGCAACCAGCACCGCCAGCAGGAGCGGGTGCGGCTCTTCGAGCACGGCACCGTCTTCCGCGGCCGGCTCGACGACCTGGCGCAGATCCCCACCCTCGCCGCGGTCTGCGCCGGCCCGCGGTACCCGGAGCAGTGGGATGCGCCGCGCCGGCGAGCGGACTTCTTCGACGTCAAGGCCGATCTCGAGGCCCTCATCGCCCAGACCGGCGCCCCGGAGGCCTTCGCCTTCGAGCCGGCGTCGCACCCGGCCCTGCATCCGGGGCAGAGCGCCCGCATCCGGCGCGACGGCGAGCCTGTGGGCTGGCTCGGCACCCTGCATCCGGAGCACGCCGACGCCCTGGACCTCGACGGCGCCCCGGTGCTCTTCGAGCTGAGCCAGGCCGCGCTGAGCGCAGCGGCGCTGCCCAGCTTCCAGCCCCTATCCCGCTACCCCTCCATCCGCAGGGACCTGGCGGTGCTCGTCGACGACGCCGTGCCAGCGGGCGATCTGCTCGCCGCCGCCCGGGCGGCGGCCGGCGACTACGCCGTCGATAGCCGGCTGTTCGACATCTACCGCGGCCAGGGCGTCCCAGAAGGCCAGAAGAGCGTCGCCATGGGATTGATTTTGCAGGATTATTCACGCACGCTTACAGACCGCGACGTCGAGGACGTTGTGGCGGGCGTCGTGGCCCGCCTGCAGCACGAGTTCGGAGCGAGCCTGAGAGGG
>CAJXKI010000171.1 GCA_913055765.1 uncultured Ectothiorhodospiraceae bacterium | reverse complement strand
TCGGCCTTGTCGATGGCCTCGCGGCTGGCGCCGATCATCTCCACGCCGTAGCGCTCCAGGACGCCGTGCTTGACCAGGTCGAGGGCGCAGTTGAGCCCGGTCTGCCCGCCCATCGTCGGCAGCACCGCATCCGGCTCCTCCCGCTCGATGATCCGCGAGACCGTCTGCCAAACCACCGGCTCAACGTAGACCGCATCGGCGGTCTCGGGATCGGTCATGATGGTGGCCGGGTTGGAGTTGACCAGGATGACCCGGTAGCCCGCCTCGCGCAGGGCCTTGCACGCCTGGGCACCGGAGTAGTCGAACTCGCACGCCTGGCCGATGACGATGGGGCCGGCGCCGAGGATGAGGATCGATTGGATATCAGTTCTCTTCGGCATGGCTCGAGCGCATCCGGGGGTCCAGTGTCGGCGGTCGGCGGCCGCGCCCTCAGCGCGGCGCCATCATCTCGAGGAAGCGGTCGAACAGCGGCCGCATGTCGTGCGGCCCCGGGCTAGCCTCCGGGTGCCCCTGGAAGCTGAAGGCCGGGGCGTCGGTGCGCCGGATCCCCTGCAGGGAGCCGTCGAACAGCGACCGGTGCGTCGCCTCCAGGTGGCCGGGCAAGCTCGCCGCCTCGATGGCAAATCCGTGGTTCTGGCTGGAGATCAGCACCTGCCCGCTGTCGAGGTCGATCACCGGGTGATTGGCGCCGTGGTGGCCGAACTTCATCTTCTCGCTGCGGGCCCCGCTGGCCAGCCCCAGCAGCTGGTGGCCGAGGCAGATCCCGAAGGTGGGGACGCGGTGCGTCTCGAGCAGCTCGCGGATGCTCGAGACGGCGTAGGCCATGGGCTCCGGGTCGCCGGGGCCGTTGGAGAAGAACACCCCGTCCGGCTCCAGCTTGAGCACGTCCGCCGCAGGCGTGCGCGCCGGCACCACCGTCACCCGGCAGCCGCGCTCGACGAGCAGGCGCAGGATCTGCTGCTTGATGCCGTAGTCGTAGGCGATCACGTGGTAGCGCGGCTCCTGCGCCGGCGCCGCGGCGTCGGTGCGCCCGTCTTCGAGCCTCCAGGCACGGCGCTGCCAGGTGCGGCGGGCCTTCGTCCCCGCCTCGCCGGCAAGGTCGCGACCGGCCATGCCGCCGTAGCCCTGGGCCCGCTCCAGGGCGCGGTCGACGTCGAGGTCCTCACCGGCCGCCAGGCACGCGCCTTGGGCGCCGGACTCGCGCAGGCGCCGGGTCAGCTTCCGGGTGTCGACGCCGGCTATGGCGACCACACCCTGCTCGCGCAGCCACTCGCCGACCCCCTGCTCGGCCCGCCAGCTGCTGTGCCGAGGCGGCACATCGCGCACCACCAGCCCGGCGAGCCGGGCGCGATCGTCCTCCTGGTCGATCCCGTTGACCCCGGTGTTGCCGATGTGCGGGTAGGTCAGCGTCACGATCTGGCCGGCGTAGGAGGGATCCGTCGCGATCTCCTGGTAGCCGGTCATGGCCGTATTGAAGACCGCCTCACCGGTCACGGCCCCGTCGGCGCCCACCGCCTCGCCGTGGAAAATCGTGCCGTCCTGCAAGACGAGCAGTGCTGGCCGGGTCAATGCAGCCTCCCCTCCGCTTAGCGCTAAGCCCCGCTGTCGGCACCACACCGCCGGGGTGCCGCAAACGAGGGACGGACGTGCAAAAAAACGGGAGGGGGCGCCCTCCCGTCCTGGGTTACATCGGTCACATCGCCGAGCCGCGCCATCCGACGCGTAGATTGCCTATAGTCTACCGACACGGGCCGTGATCTGTCACCTTGCCGCGGCGCTCGCCGGGCCGGCGCCGCTGCGGGGTCCCGGCGCCAGGCATCCGTCCTGCCGCGGCCCGATCCCGGGCCCTGGCGCCAGCACTCGCCCCTGCCGCACAGGCGGCCCAGCGCCAGCGCAGCGGGCCCCTGTAAAAGAGGCCGGCCAAGGCCTATCATGGGCAACTTACCGCAGGATGCGAGGAAGATCCCTTGACCGCCCTAGCCGTCTCCGATCTGACCAAGACCTACGCCGGGGGCCAGATCGCCCTGCACGGCATCAACCTCACCGTCGACAAGGGGGCCTTCTTCGGCCTGCTCGGCCCCAACGGCGCCGGCAAGTCCACCCTCATCGGGATCATCTCCACCCTGGTGGGCAAGACCGGCGGCGTGGTGCGGGTCTTCGGCCACGACCTGGACCGCGATCCGTGGGCGGTCAAGTCCGCCATCGGCCTGGTCCCGCAGGAGTTCAACTTCAACACCTTCGAGACCGTCGAGCAGATCGTGGTCAACCAGGCCGGCTACTACGGGATCCCGCGGCAGGTAGCACGCCAGCGCGCCGAGCGCTACCTGCACAGCCTCGGCCTCTGGGAGCGGCGGCACACCGTCTCCCGAGAGCTCTCCGGCGGCATGAAGCGGCGGCTGATGATCGCCCGGGCGCTGATGCACGAGCCCCAGCTTCTCATCCTCGACGAGCCCACCGCCGGCGTCGACATCGAGCTGCGCCGCTCGATGTGGGACTTCCTGCGCCACATCAA
>CAJXKI010000170.1 GCA_913055765.1 uncultured Ectothiorhodospiraceae bacterium | reverse complement strand
AGTCACTTCCCGGCTCGCTTTCGCTCACCGGTTGACAGCGCCGGGACACGGCGCTGCGCGCCGTGCCCGGCGCACCATAAAAAAAATCCCCGGGGGGGACCCGGGGACCATGCTCGGCGCGGCTAGCGTGCGCCGGCCCTTGGCACCACGGGGGTGCCGTCTGGTTTTTAGTCGAAGATGCTCGGCTTCTTGCCCTTGTCGCTGCTCCGCTCCTCGCGGGCCGTGCTCCGGGTGCGCTCCGGCTTCTGCTGCGAGCGGCCGCTGCTGCGCTGGGACCGCTGGCTGCCGGAGGGGCTGCTGCTCGAGGAGCCGATAGCGGAGCCCGAGGACTCGGAGGCGGAAGAGGCCGCCTGGGAGCGGGCGGAGGCCGAGGATGTACTGCGGCGCTGCGAGGCCTCGTCGCTACGCCGCGGCGCATCGCTGCTACGCCGCGCCGTCCCGGAGCCGCTGCGGCGGCGGCTGGAGTCGCTGCGACGCGAGATCGTGCCCCGGCGCGAGACGGTGGACTCGCTGCGCCTCGTGATCTCCTGGCTACGGCGGGTGATCTCCTCGCTACGGCGCGGTGCCCGCTCCGAGCGCTCCTGGCTGATCTGCTGCCGGGCCTGGCTCTCACGCTGCTCCCGCCCCTGGCTCTCGCTCATGCGGCGAGCGGACTGCTCCACGACGTCTTGGGAGAGCAGGCGCTGGTCGCCCAGGGACTTGATGAGATCCTCAGTGCGGCGGGGCGCCAGGCGCTGGGAGCTGGTGGCCATGTGCTCGTACAGGCGACGGTAGGCCTTGGTGACCTCGCCCATGATCTGCGCCGTCTGCTCAAAGTGCCGGTCCACCTCGCTGCGGACGTTCTGCACCTCCTCGCGGTTCCGGCGGGCGACGCTCTCGGCATCGCGGATCTCCTGCGTGTTCGGAGACGATGCACGGCCGACATAGGCGCCTACCGCCGCACCCACGGCAGCACCGATGACGAGTAACAGAATAGGATCGATTGCTTCCATACCGGACCTCCCATTAATGCATCTGCAAGTTTGGCCTAAACGCAACAGTACGCGGAACAGGGTGCGCGCTTACACCGCTGAGCCCCCTGGGCGGGGGCTACGGCCAAGCGCGCAGATCAACGATATACCCCATCCGCCCATCTATCATCCCGGTTCGATAGGGCCCGGAGCCAGCCCAGGGCTTCGGCGGGTGTCGCGACGGTGTGGGCCGCCGCCGGCAGCCGCGGCCGCTCCACCATGACGACGGCCACCCCGCAGTCCCGGGCCGCATCGAGCTTGCTGCGAGTCGCGGTCCCCCCGGCATCCTTGGTGACCAGGACCTCGACGGCGCGCTCGTGGAGCAGCGCGCGCTCCTCCGCGTAGCGCAGCGGGCCGCGCTGGAGCAGGGGCTCCGCGCAGGGCGGCGCCCGCTCCGGCGGCTCCACGCAGCGGATGATATAGGTGTGCTGTGGGGCAGCACAGAAGGCCGGCACCTCCTGCCTGCCGATGGTCAGCAGCACGCGTCGCGGCTCGCGCCCGAGGGCCCGGGCTGCCGCCGCCGTGTCGGCGACACGCTGCCAGCGCTCGCCTGGGCCCGGCGTCCATCCTGGCCGCTGCACGGCCAGTAGCGGGATGCCGGCCGCCCGGGCGGCCTCGGCGGCGTTGGCGGAGATGCGCGCCGCGAACGGGTGGGTGGCGTCGACCAGGCACTCGATGCCGTGGCGGTACAGGTAGCCGGTGAGCCCGGCGGTGCCGCCGAAGCCGCCACGGCGCGTCGCCAGGGCAGGGAGGCGGGGGGCGCGGGTCGCCCCGGCGACCGAGTAGATGGCGTCGAGGCCCGGCTCCCCCTCGAGCGCGCGGGCGAGGGCCAAGGCCTCGCCGGTACCGCCGAGGATCAGCACCCGGGTGGGCTCAGCGGCCATGGCCGTCCTGTGGTGACGTCCCGCCCGAGCCCTTCCCGCCGCCGTGCGCCGGCGCCCAGCCGGCGGCGCCGGCGAGCCGCCCGGCGCGGTCGTAGAGCAGCACCTCCACCTGGCTGCGCTCGCCGTCGATCAGCCCCAGCGCCGTGCGCTGAGCGGCCCGTGCCACCGCGTCGCCTAGCGGCAGGCCTGCCGCGGCGGCGTGGCTGAAGGCCTCGGCCACCGTGTTGGCGCCGGCGATGCGGGTGCGGCACGCCTCGGCGGCGCCGATCCCCGCTGCCAGCTCGGCCAGCTGCCTGAGGTCGGCCTGGCCCCGGCGCGAGTGCACGTCCAGGAAGCCCTGGGCCAGCTTGGTGATCTTGGCGAGGCCCCCGGCGATGGTGATGCGCGGGACCGGGTGCCGGCGCAAGTACTTGAGCGTGCCGCCGACGAAGTCGCCCATATCGATCAGCGCCTCGTCGGGGAGGTGGTGGCGGGCCTGCACGGCCCGCTCCGAGGTGCGCCCGGTGCTGCCGGCTACATGGGTGAGGCCGGCGGCACGGGCCACGTCGATGCCGCGCTGGATGGCGTCGATCCAGGCGGCGCAGGAGAAGGGGACCAGCACGCCGCTGGTGCCGAGCACCGA
>CAJXKI010000169.1 GCA_913055765.1 uncultured Ectothiorhodospiraceae bacterium | reverse complement strand
GTGCCCTCCCGACGCCGGCGCCGGGCGCGGCGGGGATATTCTTTATGGCGCGCCAGGTAGGCCTGGATGCGGTCCATGTAGTCGGCCCGGGCCCCCGGATCACCGCCGCCACGGGTACTGTCGCCGCTGCCCGCGCCTTGCCTGGCCTGCTGGCCGGACTCGCCCCCGCGGCCCGACTCGCCGACCTGATCGCTGGTCGTTGCATCGGGGGCCTCGGCGGCTGTGGCCTCGGCCGTTGAGGTGCTGGCCGTCTCTGCCGTTTCGCTAGGCGCCGTCTCGGTCTCGGCCGTTTGGGTCTCGGTAGGCTCGGCCTCCGTGGCCTCGGTGGTGGCCTCACTTGTCTCGGTGGGCTCGGCCTCCGCGGTCTCCGCCGGGGTTGGCTCCGCCGGCTCGGCGCTGGTATTCGCATCCTCCGCCGCCGCGACCTCGGCCTCCGCGGCATCGGGCGCCACCGGGGCCGCCGAACTAGCCTCCACCGTCTCGGGCGCCGTCTCCGCGGGCTCGGCGGCCGCCGGCTCGACCGCCTCCACCGACTCGCTCGCCGTATCGGCCTCGGCTTTCGCGGGCGCCACGGACTCCGCCCCCGGCGGCGCGCCGCCGGCGGGCCCCATGCCGACCTCAACGCCGCCCGAACCCGCGCCCTTGGCGCCGGTCTCGGGTTCGTACCAAAGGACCGCGGCGGCTAGGGCCGCGTGCACCAGCAACGCCACGAGGATCGCGACCGGGGCCGGCCAACGCGCCGTCACCATTACTCGTTCCCCGCGACGGTGAGCAGGTCGATGCCCTCGGCGCCGGCCTCGCGCAGGCGTTCCATGATGGCCACCACGCGGGTGGCCGGCACGCGCCCGTCGGCCTTGACCCGCACCTGCTTGGCGGCGCCGTCGTCCAAGCGTTTTGAGACACTCGCCGATAGCGCCGCGGCATCCACCATCTCGCCCTCCACGGCGAGGCGCTCGTCGGTGCCGATGAGCACGGTGATCTGACCCGCCGGGTTCGTCTCGCTTCCGGAGTTGGGCGGCTCGATGGCGAAGCGGTCGCTGGCCGCCAGCCGGCCGGCGACCATAAAAAAGATCAGCAGCAGGAAGACGACGTTAATCAGCGGCAGGATGCGCTCATCGTCACTGAGCCGGCGCGGTTGCGGCGGGGTGAGGTGTTGGCCGGCCATTAGCGTCTATCCCGGATCAGCGAGACATTAGCGATATCGGCCGCGCTCAATCGATCGAGGACATCCACGGTGCGCTGCAGCGACACCCCTTCGGCGGGCTTGACCAGCACGCGCTGGTCCGTGTCGTCGGCGGCGCGTTGCTGGAGGCGCCCGACCAACGCGGGCAGTCCGATGGACTCGCCGGCCAGGCGCAGCCCACTGGTCTGGACCTCAACGAACATGGCGCCCGTCATGGAACCGCTGGCACCGGCGCGTTGCGGCGGGTCGAGCTCAATGGCGCGCCAGTTCAGGAAGCTCGAGGCCAGCATAAAGAACACCAGCAGGATGAAGACCACATCGATGAGCGGCGTGAGGCTGATGAGGTTGCGCTTACCGCGCCGGTTACTGGCCAGCCGCGGCGCGGAGCCCGTGGCGCCCGTCATCCCTCGCCTCCTGGGTAACCGTTGTGGCCGTGGCTGCCGTAGCGGATAGGTCCTGGGTGTAGACGCGGGTCACGGCGTCGTCCATGGCGTGGGCCAGGCGCTCGACGCGGCGCTCGAGCCAGCCCAGCAGGGCCACCACGGGGATCGCTACCGCCAGGCCGATGGCCGTGGTCAGCAGGGCCTGCCAGATGCCGCCGGAGAGCACCGCGGGGTTGACCTGATTACCGGCGCTCTCTAGCTGCTGGAAGGCCGCGATCATGCCGAGCACGGTGCCGAAGAGCCCCAGCAGCGGCGCCAGGGAGCCGATGAGCTCCAAGGCCCGGAAACCGCCGCGCAGGCGCTCCAGGACCTCGCTGCCGTAGCGCACGACCTCCTCGCGTACGCGCTGCTCATCAAGGCCACGGCGGTGACCGCGCAGCGCGCGCGCCAGGCTCTGGGCTACTGGCCCGCGCCCATCCGCGGCGCAGGCCAGGGCATCCTCGGGCTTGCCTTGGTGCCACAGGGCCAGGGCCTGCTCGGCGCTGCGCCGCTCGCCGATCCGGGCGAGGCGGAACTGGATGCACTTGGTGACGATGATGCTGGCTGCCACCACGGACATCAGCAGCAGGATGACGGCCACGGTGCCGCCCGCCTGCAGGATCTCCAGGGCCCGCGCCACGACGCCGGCGTCGCTCGTTAATGTCTGCTCGTCCATTCTCAGCTCCCTTACTCCACGAACGCCACGTCACTGCGTGAGCCCACCGCGACCAGGCCCCGGCAATCCCCGGCGCCGCCGCAGCTGGTGACGCCGTTGAGGAGGATGCGGTTGATCTCGCCGCAGCCCGTGCCCTCGATGCGGAAGACCTTCACGCGCGTCTTGTTCGCCGGTAACGGGCCGAGCTCCACGGCCAGGCGCTTGCTGATAATGCCCTCGGCATCGAACATCACCAG
>CAJXKI010000168.1 GCA_913055765.1 uncultured Ectothiorhodospiraceae bacterium | reverse complement strand
CTCGGTGAAGTCCTGCTCCATGGTGAGCTTGGCGCCGATGCCCTCCAGCTGGAGGGACATCTGCATGTCGAACTCCTCCGAGCGCTGCGGCGAGAGGAAGGCGCTGTGCGGGTCGTAGGCGTGCGCCCAGGCGGTGAGGAACTGGTCCATGATGTCCTCGCTCTCCGCCTCCACGGCACGCTCGCGCAGGGTCTCGTAGCGCCGCTTGAGGTTGTCGCGGATCTCCGCCTCCTCGCGGCCGGCGAGCTCCAGGGTCAGCGCGTCGTGCGTGACGCGCCGGCGCCAGCGCTCGTCCAGCGCCGCGGCGTCCTCGGCCCACTCGAGCTCGGTGCGGTCCTGCTGGTAGCGGCCCTCGGCGCCGGTCTCGAGGCCGTCCTGGAGCAGCTCGAGGGCGAACGCCACCTGGTCGCGGACGCGCTCGCGGTAGCGCGCGTGCAGCTTGTAGGCCGCCTCGAGCGCGGCGTCTGCGGCGCCCGGCTCCAGCTGGGCCATGCGCTCCCGGAAGCGCTCGACGTCCGCCTCGAGGAGGAAGGAGCGCCCGTGGTCGAGCTGCTGGAGGTAGGCCTTCGTGGCCGCCGCCATGAGCGCCTCGCCGGAGTCCGGGTCACGGTAATGGTAGCGCTGCAGCAGGTCTGTTACGACCCGCGCCTTCTCGTGCTCGGTCTGCCCGGGGGCGAGCTCGCTGTCGGCGGCACCCGCCGGCGTGCCCAGGGCTAGGCCGAGGGCCAGGGCGGGGCATAGAAGCAGGCGGCTCAGGGCCAAGGTGGGCCTCCTATCTCGCGTTCGTGGACCGGCGGGGCGTCCCTGCCGGGGCTATTGCGCCGTCCCCAGGCTCTTGGAGACGACCTCGTACACGTCCTTGGACAGCGAGTCCTGCTCCAGGATCCGCTCGAGCTGCTCGCGCATGCCGTCGCGGCGGCTGGGCTCGTAGCGCTGCCAGTGGGTCAGCGGGCCCAGCAGGCGGGCGGCGAGCTGCGGATTGGTGGCGTCGAGCTGCAGCACGTGGTCGCTGAGCAGGCGGTAGCCGCTGCCGTCCGGGCTGTGGAAGTGCGCCGGATTGCCCTGGGCGAAGGCGCCGAGCAGGGCGCGCGCGCGGTTGGGGTTGTCCAGGGTGAAGTCCGGATGCTCGGTGAGCCGCGCCACGCGGTGGACCGTATCCGCTCGGTCCGCGGTGGCCTGGACGCGGAACCACTTGTCCACCACCAGCGGCTCCGCGTGCCAGCGCTCGTAGAAGGCCTCCAAGGCCCGCTCGGCCTCGCTGCGCGGGCTGTCGGCGAGGACAGCGAGCGCCGCGAGGCGGTCCGTGAGGTTGTCGCTGCGCTCGAGCTGCTCGAGCGCCAGGGACAGGTGGCGCTGGTCGGCGGCGTTGAGGTAGGCCAGCGCCAGGTTGCGCAGGCGCCGGTAGGCGGCCTCCTGCGGGTCGTAGCGCCACGGGCCGCTGGCGCGCTGCTCGTGGAGGGCGAGCCAGTGCCCCTCCAGGGCTGAGCCGAGGGCGGCGCGGACCCGCTGCCGGGCGTCGTGGAGGGCCTGCGGGTCGACCACCTCCACCTGCTCGGCCAGGTAGGCCTCGCCGGGCAGGGTCAGGGCCTCGGCGACCAGCGCCGGATCCGCGCCGGGGGCCTCCAGGGAGGTGCGGAACGCGGTCTCCAGCCGCTCCACGCCCCCCTCGCGCGGCGTGCCGCGGGCCTCGTCGAGGAGCACCCGCAGGGCCAGCTGCTGGCCGGCCTCCCAGCGGGCGAAGGGGTCCTCGTCGTGGGCGAGGAGGAAGGCCAGGTCGTCGTCGCCGTACGGATAGTCCAGGCCTACCGGCGTCGAGTAGCCGCGCAGCAGCGAGGGCACCGGCCGCTCGGCGCAGTCGTGGAAGGTGAAGGTCTGCGCCTGCTCGCGCAGCTCCAGGACCCGGGTCCGCGCCGAGGCGGCGGACTCCTCGGCCAGCCGCGCCGCCAGCGGCGAGCCGTCGGGGCCGATCAGGCCTACCGCCAGGGGGATGTGCATCGGGTCCTTGTCGGGCTGGCCTGGCGTGGCCGGCAGCGACTGCCGGCAGTGGAGGGTGTAGGTCCCCTGCTCGGCGTCGTAGGCGTCGCGGACCTCCACCTGGGGCGTGCCTGCCTGGCTGTACCACAGCGAGAACTGCTGCAGATCCCGGCCGCTCTCGGCCTCCATGGCGGCCAGGAAGTCCTCGATGGTGGCGGCTTCGCCGTCGTGGTCGGCGATGTAGCGCCGCACCCCGCGGCGGAAGGTGTCGTCGCCGAGCAGGGTCCGGTACATGCGGATCACCTCGGCGCCCTTCACGTAGACCGTGGCGGTGTAGAAGTTGTTGATCTCGACGTAGGATTCGGGCCGCACCGGGTGGGCCATGGGGCCGGCGTCCTCGGGGAACTGCGCGCTGCGCAGCATCCGCACCTGCCCGATGCGCTGCACCGCCGTGGCGGTCATCGCCTCCGTGAACTGGTGCTCGCGGAAGACCGTCAGCCCCTCCTTGAGGGAGAGCTGGAACCAGTCGCGGCAGGTGACGCGGTTGC
>CAJXKI010000167.1 GCA_913055765.1 uncultured Ectothiorhodospiraceae bacterium | reverse complement strand
GCCGGTCCGCCAGGCGCTCGCGGTGGAACAGGTCCGCCAGCCGCACCCCGCGCCGGGCCACCTTGTCCTCGTAGGCCGGGCCGATGCCGCGGCCCGTGGTACCGATGGCCGCCTTGCCCTTGGCCTGCTCGCGCGCCTTGTCCAGCGCCTCGTGGCAGGGGAGGATGAGCGGGCAGGCGGGGCTGACGCGCAGCCGCTCGCGCGCGGGCACGCCGCGCGACTCCAGCTCGCGGATCTCGTCGAGCAGCGTCCCCGTGGAGAGCACCACCCCGTTGCCGATCACGCAGGTGGCCTCGGGGCGCAGGATCCCGGAGGGGATCAGGTGGAGGATGGTCTGCTCGCCGTCGATGACCAGGGTGTGGCCGGCGTTGTGGCCGCCCTGGAAGCGGGCGACCACGCCCGCATCCTCGGTGAGCCAGTCGACGACCTTGCCCTTGCCCTCGTCGCCCCACTGGGTGCCGACGACGACCACGTTCTTACCCATGCTGGCTCCTATTCCAGTTCCCAGGTTCCGTTGTGCGCCACCAGGCGGCGATCGCAGCCGTGGTGATCGGTATCGCCGGGCAGCTGCCAGACGACGCGCTCCCCGGCCGCGCGCAGCTCGGCCACCCGCTGGAGCAGCGCCGGATCCTCCCCCCACGGCGCGAGCACGCCGCCGCTAGGCGCCTCGGGCCCGTCGCCGAGGCTCAGCAGGGCCTTGAGCTCGGCGCTGTAGCCTGTCGCGGGCCGCTGGCGGCCGAAGGCCTGGCCGATCCCGTCGTAGCGCCCGCCGCGGGCCAGCTCCCGGCCGTAGCCCGGGGTGTAGGCGGCGAAGACCAGGCCGGTGTGGTACCGGTAGCCGCGCAGCTCACCGAGGTCGAGGTGCAGGGTCAGCCCCGGCTCCCGGGCCTGGAGGCTCTCGACCACGGCGCGCAGCTGCTCCAGTGCCCCCGCCACGGCCGGCCCCGCCCAGCCGAGGACCTGCTCGGCGCGCTCCAGCGCCTCGGCCCCGCCGTGGAGCTCGGCCAGGGCGCTGAGCCGCTCGGCCTCGGCTTGCTCCACGCCGGCCTCGTCGAGCACCGCGGCGATCTCGTCGCCGGCCTTGCGCTGCAGGGCGTCGAACAGCGCCGCCTCCTCGACGGCGCTCAGCCCCAGCTCGCTGGTCAGGGCGTGGAAGATGCTCACGTGGCCGATATCCAGGTGCAGGGCCTCCAGCCCGGCGCAGCGCAGGCTCGCGAGCATCAGGGAGATGACCTCCAGGTCGCTCGCCACCCCGGCGTGGCCGTAGAGCTCGGCGCCGAGCTGCACGGCGTCGCGGCTGCCGGCCGGCCCCTCGGGCTGGGCCCGCAGGGTGCCGCCGATGTAGCACAGCCGGGAGACGCCCTCGCGGCGCAGCTGGTGGGCGTCGATACGGGCCGCTTGGGGCGTGATGTCCGGGCGCAGCCCCAGGGTCCGGCCGGAGGCCTGGTCGGTGACCTTGAGCGTCTGCACGTCCATGTCCCGGCCCGTGCCGGTGAGCAGGGACTCCAGGTACTCGATGGCGGGGGGCATGATCAGCTCGTAGCCCCACGCCCAGTAGAGATCCAGCAGCCGCCGGCGCAGCGCCTCGGCCTGCGCCGCCTCCGGGGGCAGGAGCTCATCCACCCCCTCCGGCAGCATCCAGCGCGCCCTGCGATGCATCAGCCACGCACCCCGTAGAGCAGCAGCACCCCGATCCCCATGGAGAGGAAGCCGGCGGTGCGGAGACTTCGATCATCCATCTCAGCGGCCTGCAGGAAGGCCCGGCGGAGGGCGCCGGGGTTGGCCGCTGGCAGGACCCCCTCGAGCACCATCATCAGCGCCAGCGCGGTGAGCAGATCCCCTACGGCCAAGGCGCGGCCCCCAGGTCACTCGCCGCTGTCCGGGCTGTCCGCGCCCGCCGACGGGGCCGGCGGCTGCCCCCCGCCGTCGAAGTAGCGCATGAACTCCGACTCCGGCGACAGGATGAAGAGGTCCTGCTTGTCCTGGAACGCCTCGCGGTAGGAGCGCAGGCTCCGCTGGAAGGCGAAGAAGTCCGGCTCCTGGCCGTAGGCGTCGGCGTAGACCTCCGCGGCGCGGGCGTCGCCCTCGCCGCGCAGGTCCTGGCCGTCGCGGTAGGCCTCGGCGAGCAGGACGGTGCGCCTGCGCTCGGCCTCGGCGCGGATCCGCTCGGCGGCCTCCTCGCCCTCGGCGCGGATCTCGCGGGCCACCTGCTCACGCTCGGTGGCCATGCGCTCGAAGATCGACTGCGTGACCTCCTCGGGGAAGTCGATGCGCTTGAGCCGGACGTCGAGGACCTCGAGGCCGAGGCTGTCGGCGGCATCGGCCGTGGTCCTGCGCAGGATGTCCATGATCTCCACGCGCTCGCCGGAGATGATGTCCTGCACCGAGCGCTTGCCGAACTCCGCGCGCAGGGCGTCGCGGATGATCTCGCGCAGGCGCTGGTTGGCCCGCGCCGGCTCGCCGCGGACGGTGGTGTAGAAGCGCTCGGCGTCCACCACCCGCCACTTCACGAAGGAGTCGACGATGAGGTT
>CAJXKI010000166.1 GCA_913055765.1 uncultured Ectothiorhodospiraceae bacterium | reverse complement strand
GAGGTGTGCAGGGTGCCGAAGACCAGGTGGCCGGTCTCGGCGGCGGTCAGGGCCAGGCGGATGGTCTCCAGGTCGCGCAGCTCGCCGACGAGGATGACGTCGGGATCCTCGCGCAGGGCCGAGCGCAGGGCGTTGTCGAAGCTCTGGGTGTCGCGGTGGACCTCGCGCTGGTTGACCAGGCAGCGCTGCGGCTCGTGGACGTACTCGATGGGGTCCTCGATGGTGAGGATGTGCCCCGGCTCGTTCTGGTTCCGCTCGTTGACCATCGCCGCCAGGGTGGTGGACTTGCCGGAGCCGGTGGGGCCCGTGACCAGGATCAGCCCCCGCCGCAACTGGCAGAGCTCCCGGAAGCTCTGGGGCGTACCTAGGCCGTCCAGGGTCGGGATCTCGGCCGGGATGGTGCGAAAGGCCGCGCCCATGCCCCGGTCATGCTGGAAGGCGTTGACGCGGAAGCGCCCGATCCCCTGGGCGGCGAAGGAGAAGTCGGTCTCCATGTGCGCCTCGAGGTCCCGGCGCTGGGCGTCGTTCATGATCTCGTAGATGCGGCGCTGCACCTCCTTGTGGTTGAGCGCCGGGGCGTCGATCCGGCGGATGTCGCCGTCCACGCGGATCAGCGGCGGCTGCCCGGCCGACAGGTGCAGGTCCGAGGCGCCTTGCTTGACGGCGAAGCGGAGGAGGTCCGTGATGTCCATGGCAGCCCCTGTGCGTTGTCGGGATATGCCCGCAAGCTAGCAAGCCGCGGCGGGCCCGGCAATGCGGGCGCCCGCCGGCGCTGGGTCACGGCTCGCGCAGCCGCAGCTGCGGGCCGGCGCTGTCCGCTTCCTCCGTGGTGCTCCCCTCGAGCTTGATCATCAGCCGCACCTCGTTGGCCGAGTCCGCGTGGGCGAGGGCCTGCTCGTAGTCGATCCAGCCCCCCTCGTAGAGCCGGAAGAGGTGGCGGTCGAAGGTCTGCATGCCCTGCTCGCCGGACTGGTCCATGATCTCCTTGAGGGCGTGGGTCTCGCCGCTGCGGATCTTCCTCTGCACCAGCGGGGTGCCGAGCAGGACCTCGAGCGCTGCCACCCGGCCCTGGCCGTCGGTGGTGGGCACCAGTTGCTGGGCGATGACGGCGCGCAGGTTGAGCGACAGGTCCATGAGCAGCTGGTCGCGCCGCTCGGCGGGGAAGAAGTTGATGATCCGGTCCAGCGCCTGGTCGGCGTTGTTGGCGTGCAGGGTGGCGAGGACCAGGTGGCCGGTCTCGGCAAAGGCGACGGCGTGGTCCATGACCTCGCGCGAGCGGATCTCGCCGATGAGCAGCACGTCCGGGGCCTGGCGCAGGGCGTTGCGCAGGGCGGTGTCGAAGGAGTCGGTGTCCACGCCCACCTCGCGCTGGGTGACCAGGCACTGCCGGTGGTGGTGGACGAACTCCACCGGGTCCTCGACGGTGAGGATGTGCCCCGAGGCGCTGGCGTTGCGGTGGCCGAGCATGGCCGCCAGGGAGGTGGACTTGCCGGTGCCGGTGCCGCCGACGAAGAGCACCAGGCCGCGCTTGGTCTCGGCCAGGTCGTGGACGATGGGCGGCAGGTTGAGCGCCTCCAGGCTCGGGATCTCGGTCTCGATGCGGCGGATGACCAGGCCGGCGGTGCCGCGCTGGTAGAAGGCGCTGACCCGGTAGCGGCGGTCCTCGTCGCGGACGAGGGCGCAGTTGGCCTCGTGGGTGTGCTGGAACTCGGCGTGGCGCTCCGGGCCGAGGGCCTCGGCGGCCAGGCTGTCCACGGCGCCGGTGTCCAGCGGGGTGTCGGAGAGGGGCTCCAGGCGGCCGCTCGCCTTGATCATCGGCGGGGCGTCCACGGTGAGGAAGAGGTCGGAGCCGCCGCGCTCGGTGAGGGTCGTCAGCAGGGGGTCGAGCTCGGTCATGGGGCCTCCTGGCGGTGGTGCTTGCCCGGGGCCATTATCGCCGCCCGCCCCGCCGCGCGCCAGGAGCGGGCGATCGTGCCGTCGTCCACGGTCTCCTCTCGGACGTGCCCACTCCACCGTGTGCCCGGAGCGGGCCGCGTCGGCGCGGCCCGCTCCTGCCGTCGCCACGCGCGCGTGCGGATGATGGATGAGGGTACAGCAGGGGCCGATACGCTGCGGTGCCGGCGCTGGGTCTGCCGCCGGCGGCGGGTGAGGGCCGGCGCGCGAGATACCTTGACCGCTGCGTGTGCGGATGTAGAATACCTCTTCTCTCAGCGGGGCCGCCGGCCGGTGGCCCCGTCGAGGGGACCAACCGGCGCTCGGCGCTACAGGGCTGATTGACAGATCCTGCTGGATGCGTAGAATAGGTTGGTCCCGACGGCGGCGAGGCCGCCGCCGCTGCCCGGCGAGGCAGCGGGCCCTGATGGCAGGGGTTTGACAGCGAGGCCGCATTCGGTAGAATACGCGATCTCGCTTAGCGGGGCGGCCGAGGCGGCCCCGAGGCTCTTTAACAAGACGGACCGGATGGCTTGTGTGGGCGCTTGCGTTGCTGTGCCGGCGTCGAGAGATTCGACGCAAGGTACTCGCAAGGGTGCCTTGCGGCGAGCCGAACGCTATCTCCGGATAGCACCTGATTGAACCGAAGAGTTTGATCCTGGCTCAGATTGAACGCTGGCGGCATGCCTAACACATGCAAGTCGAGCGGCAGC
>CAJXKI010000165.1 GCA_913055765.1 uncultured Ectothiorhodospiraceae bacterium | reverse complement strand
GCAACACCCAGGCCGTGCTCGACGGCCACCTCGACCCCTTCATCCAGGCGAGCCTCAAGGCCGGCGTCTGAGGCCGCTACAGCCACTGCCCGGAGCCCACGGATGCCCGACAGCGACGAGAACAAGATCATCGCCGACCGCCGCGGCAAGCTGCAGGCCCTGCGCGAGGCGGGGCAGCCCTTCCCCAACGACTTCCGCCGGGACGCGCTGGCGGCGGATATCCACGAGCGCTACGGCCACCTCGACGCCGAGGCCCTGGCGGAGGAGGGGGCCCGGTTCACCGTTGCCGGGCGCATGATGGCCAAGCGGGTCATGGGCAAGGCGAGCTTCGCGCAGCTGCAGGACAGCTCCGGGCAGATCCAGCTCTACCTGCGCCGCGACGGCCTCCCTGAGGGGGCCTACCCGGCGTTCAAGGGCTGGGACGTCGGGGACATCGTCGGCGCCACCGGCACGGTCTTCCGCACCAAGAAGGGCGAGCTCTCCCTGGACTGCGACTCGATCCGCCTGCTGACCAAGTCGCTGCGGCCGCTGCCGGAGAAGTGGCACGGGCTCACCGACAACGCCATCCGCTACCGGCAGCGCTACCTGGATCTCATCGTCAACCGCGCGAGCCGCCGGGTGTTCGACCTGCGGGCGCGGGTGCTCGCCGCCATGCGCCGCTTCCTCGACGAGCGCGGCTTCATGGAGGTGGAGACGCCGATGATGCACCCTATCCCTGGCGGGGCGGCGGCACGGCCCTTCGTGACCTACCACAACGCCCTCGACCGGGACCTCTACCTGCGCATCGCCCCGGAGCTCTACCTCAAGCGCCTGGTGGTCGGCGGCCTCGAGCGCGTCTACGAGATCAACCGCAACTTCCGGAATGAGGGGGTCTCGACCCGCCACAATCCGGAGTTCACGATGCTCGAGTTCTACCAGGCGTACGCCGACTACCACGACCTGATGGACCTCACGGAGGCGCTGCTCCGCCACCTCGCCGAGCAGGTCGTGGGCAGCGGCCAGCTGACCTGGCAGGGCGAGACCTACGACTTCACCTCAGGATTCGATCGTATCTCCCTGAATGAGGCTATCCTGCGCTTCAACCCGGCGTTGATGGCCGAGGATCTGGCGGATCGTGGGCGGGCGGCCGCGGCGGCCGAGGCGCGCGGGATCAGCGTCGGCGACAGCGACGGCCTGGGCCGGATCCTCGCCGCCCTGTTCGAGGCGACGGCGGAGGAGCAGCTGCACGGGCCGGTGTTCGTCACCGACTACCCGCGGGAGGTCTCCCCGCTGGCGCGGCCGCGGGACGACGATCCCTTCTTCACGGAGCGCTTCGAGCTGATCGTCGGCGGCCGCGAGATCGCCAACGGCTTCTCCGAGCTCAATGACGCCGAGGACCAGGCGGCCCGCTTCCAGGCCCAGGCGGCCGAGCACGACGCCGGCGACCAGGAGGCGATGCGCTACGACGCCGACTACATCCGCGCCCTGGAGTACGGCCTGCCGCCTACGGCGGGTGAGGGGATCGGCATCGACCGCCTGATGATGCTCCTCGCCGACTGCAGCTCCATCCGGGACGTGCTGCTGTTCCCGGCGATGCGCCCGGAGGCCTAGCTGGGCGCCGCGGGCTGCAGCGCCCTGCGTCGGCGCCGCCCCCGCCTTGGGGCAGGGTGCCGCGCGCGCCGCGTAGCCTCTACACTGGCAGTGATGGCACCGTCGGCGCTTGCATTCGGCGCGGTGGCCGTATAGCTTATCGTTCCGTTTGCATATCTTATCGTGCGCTGCAGGCGCTCGCATCGGCCCAGCGGAGCTACCATGACCGACTCGAACCGTCCGCTCTCGCCGCACCTGACGATCTACCGGCCCCAGCTGACCTCCCTGCTCTCCGTGCTGCACCGGGGCACCGGGGTGTTCGTCACCATGGCCGCCGTGCTGCTGGTGGCCTGGGTGGCGGCCCTGGCGGCTGGGCCCGGCTACTACGGCCTGCTGATGGCCGCGCTCGGGCACTGGCTCGGCCAGCTGGTGCTCCTCGGGATCACCTTCAGCCTCGCCTACCACCTCTGCAACGGCGTTCGGCACCTGGTCTGGGACACTGGCCGGGCCCTGGAGCTGGAGGGGGTCTACCGCAGCGGCTACGCGGCGCTCGCCGCGAGTGTCGTGCTCACCGGCGTGATCTGGGGCATCGCCTACACGGCGGCTGGAGGGCTGTGACCATGCGCAAGTACGAGACCGCTGAGTCCCGGGCCCGCGGCCTGGGCTCGGCCAAGAACGGCTTCCACCACTGGTGGCACCAGCGGCTGACCGCTGTGGTCCTGGTCCCGCTGATGCTCTGGCTCGGGATCGGGCTGGCGCTGCAGGCCGGCGCCGAGATCGAGGCGGCCCGCGCCTGGGTCGGCAGCCCGGTGAACGCCACGCTGCTGATCGTGGCCATCGCGGCGCTGCTCTATCACGGCGCGCTCGGCGTGCAGGTGGTCATCGAGGACTACGTGCACACCGCCGGCTTGAAGTGGCTCAGCAACCTGGCGGTCCAGCTCGCTTGCCTGGTGCTGGCCGTCGCCGGGATCCTGGCGGTCATCCAAATCACTCTGGGGGGCTGAGGCGTAGATGTCGGAACGGATCAAGACGGTCGAGCACCAGTACGACGTGGTGGTCGTCGGCGCCGGCGGCGCCGGCCTGCGGGCGACCTTCGGCATGGCGGAGCAGGGCCTGAACACCGCCTGCGTGACCAAGGTCTTCCCCACGCGCAGCCACACCGTGGCCGCCCAGGGCGGCGTCTCGGCGGC
>CAJXKI010000164.1 GCA_913055765.1 uncultured Ectothiorhodospiraceae bacterium | reverse complement strand
CACGCCGCGCCAGCCCTGGTCGACGATGTAGATCCCGGTCAGGATCCAGACCACGAAGCCGGCCAGCACCAGCAGGCCGACCCCCATGGCCCCGGGCGCGCCGCCGGGCATGCGCCCCCCGAGCAGGCCGTCCATCCGCTGCCGCAGCTTGCGGAGGAGCTCGTCCAGATCGGGCGGCCCCCCGCTGCCGCCGCCTTTCGGGCCACCGCCCCAGGGGTCGCGGCCACCGCCGCCGGGCTCATTCCACGCCATTGGGAACTCCGTTCGTCTTGAGACGGTCCGCTAGGTCGAACCGCCGGATTCTAGGAGGGCACCCCGGCGACCGCAACCGGCCTCAGGCCGGCGCGACCTCCTCGCGGGGCAGGCCCTCCCGTACATGGAGCCGCTCCAGCTCGTGCACCGGCAGCTCCACCTCCAGCTCCAGGCGGCCGGCCTCGGAGCAGCGCTCCTCGACCACCCGCCCGATCCGGAACAGCTGGGCGCGCAGCCGCCCCTGCTCCGGGTCCAGGTAGAAGCGGCGGCGGACCCGCTCCGGGCCCAGGCGCTCGCCGATGGCCGGCAGCAGCTCCGCCACCCCCTCGCCGCTGGCCGCCGAGATGCGCACCCCGGTGACCTGGCCCGTCTCGTCCTCGATCCGCCCGGGCTCGAGGCGGCAGGTATCGACCTTGTTGTAGACCCGCAGCGCCGGGACATCCTGCGCCCCGAGCTCGGCGAGCACGCCCTCCACCTGCTCGATCTGGTGCTCGCGCTCCTCGGCGCCGGCATCGATGACGTGGAGCAGCAGGTCGGCGTCGGAGACCTCCTCCAGGGTGGAGCGGAAGGCGGCCACCAGGTCGTGGGGCAACCGGCTGATGAAGCCCACCGTATCCGAGAGCACCGCCGCCGCCCCGGGCTCGAGCTCCACCCGGCGCCACGACGGGTCCAGCGTGGCGAAGAGCCGGTCCTCGACCTGCCGCTCGGAGCCGGTGAGGCGGTTGAACAGCGTGGACTTGCCGGCGTTGGTGTAGCCGACCAGCGAGACCACCGGCAGGTCGCGCTTGCGCCGCGCCTTGCGGCCCTGCTCGCGGGTCCGGCGGACCTTCACCAGGCGGCGCTCGATCTGCTTGATCCGGCCGCTGATGAGGCGCCGGTCCATCTCCAGCTGCTTCTCACCGGGGCCGCGCAGGCCGATGCCGCCGCGCTGGCGCTCCAGGTGGGACCAGCCGCGCACCAGGCGGCTGGCGACGTGCTTGAGCTGCGCCAGCTCCACCTGGAGCCGGCCCTCGAAGGTCCGCGCCCGCTGGGCGAAGATGTCCAGGATCAGGCCCGTGCGGTCGAGCACCCGGCAGCCCAGGTCGGCCTCCAGGTTGCGCTCCTGGGCGGCGGACAGGGGCTGGTCCACCAGCACCAGCGCCGCCCCCAGGTCGTGCACCTGCTCGGCGAGCTCGGCGACCTTGCCGCGGCCGATGAAGGTGCGCGGATCCGGGGCGTCGCGGCGGTGGCGGAACCGGCCCACCACCTCGGCGCCGGCGGAGTCGCCCAGGGCCTCGAACTCCTCGGCGGCGTCCAGGGCGTCGCCGGGCAGGCGCACGTGGAGGACGATCGCCCGCTCCCCGCCGCTGGGCCGGTCGAAGAGCGCGGCCGGGCCGCTTCCGGGGCGCTGCTCAGCTATCGCTGCCCTCCTCGCCGACGACCTCGACGGCTGCCTGCTCCTCCGCCATCTGCGGCACGCGCACGCGGCGCTCCGGGACGATGGTCGAGATGGCGTGCTTGTACACCATCTGGTTCACGCTGTTGCGCAGCAGGATCACGAAGGCGTCGAAGGACTCGATCTGCCCCTGGAGCTTGATGCCGTTGACCAGGTAGATCGAGACCTGGATCTTCTCCTTGCGCAGGGTGTTGAGGAACGGCTCCTGCAATGACTGCCCCTTCGCCATGGTACTAGCCCCTGAGCGTTGTTGTTGTTATGGCTGCGCGCACGGATCACCTCTACATTCGTTATTGTATCACAATCGCCGGAGGGTCTCGGCGAGGCGGCGGTAGGCGCGCGCCGTCCCCCCGGGGCCGGCCGTGACGCGGACGGCGTCGTCCTGCCGGCGCAGCCAGGTGAGCTGGCGCCGGGCGTACTGCCGGGTGGCGCGCTGGCCATCGTGGACCATGGCGTGGTGGGTGCACGCGCCCTCGAGGTAGCGCCACACCTGCCGGTATCCGACCGCGCGGACCGCCGGGAGTTCCACGCCGAGGTCGCCGCGCCGGCGTAGCGCCGCCACCTCCCCCACCAGGCCGCGGGCGAGCATCGCCCGGAAGCGCGCCTCGATGCGCCGGTGCAGCCAGGCCCGCTCCGGCGGCTCGAGGACGAGCTTCAGCGGCGCCTCCGCCAGCCCCGGCACGCCCGGCTGGCGCTGCACCTCGCTGAGCGGCCGGCCGGTGAGCCGGTACACCTCCAGCGCCCGCTCCAGGCGCTGGAGGTCGTTGGGGTGGAGGCGCTCGGCGGCCTCCGGATCCACCGCCTGCAGCCGGCGGTGCAGCGCCGGGGTGCCGTGGGCCGCCGCCTCCGCCTCGAGCTCGGCGCGCACCTGCGGATCCGCCGCGGGCATGGGCGAGAGCCCGTGCTGCAGGGCCTGGAAGTAGAGCCCGGTGCCGCCGACGAGCACCGGGAGGCGGCCGCGGGCACGGATCGCCGCGATCGCGGCCCGGGCGTCCTCGACGAACTGCGCCGCCGAGTAGCGCTCGGCCGGGTCGCGGATATCGAGCAGGTGGTGGGGGCAGCGGGCCCGGACCGCCGGCGACGGCTTGGCCGTGCCGATATCCAGGCC
>CAJXKI010000163.1 GCA_913055765.1 uncultured Ectothiorhodospiraceae bacterium | reverse complement strand
CGGAGGCCTCCCAGGGGACGCTGCAGCTGCTCTACGAGTTCCAGACCATGATGTCGGAGCTCACCGGCCTGTACGCCGCCAACGCCTCCCTCTACGACGGCGCCACGGCGCTCGCCGAGGCCGTGCTCATGGCCGTGCGGGGCAACCGCAAGGCCAAGAGCAAGCGCGTCCTGATGCCGCGCAGCGTCCACCCCTCCTACCGGCGGGTGGTCGAGACCATCGTCGCCAACCAGGGCATCGAGCTGGTCGAGGTGCCGCTGGCGGATAGCGTCGGCCGCGTCGACCCCGAGGCGCTGGCGCAGCAGGAGGCGGAGCCGTTCGCCGCGCTGGTGATCCCGCAGCCGAACTTCCTCGGCGCCCTCGAGGAGGTGGACCGGCTGACCGACTGGGCCCACGAGCGCAACGCCCTGGCCATCGGGCTCTGCAACCCGGTCGCCCTGGCGCTGCTGGCGCCGCCGGGCGAGTGGGGCAGCGCCGGCGCCGACATCGCCTGCGGTGAGGGCCAGCCGCTGGGGATTCCGCTCTCCTCGGGCGGGCCGTACTTCGGCTTCTTGACCACCCGCAAGGACTACGTCCGCCAGTTGCCCGGCCGCATCGTCGGCCGGACCGTAGACGTCGACGGGCGCACCGGCTATACGTTGACGCTGCAGGCCCGGGAGCAGCATATCCGCCGCTCCAAGGCGACCTCGAACATCTGCACCAACCAGGGGCTCATGGTGACCGCGGCGACCATCCACCTCGCCCTGCTCGGCGCCGAGGGGCTCGCCCGCGTGGCTGCGGTCAGCCACGAGCGCACCCGGGAGCTGGTGCAGAAGCTGACGGCCATCGAGGGGGTGGAGCGCCTCCTCGACGGGCCGTTCTTCCACGAGGTGCCGCTGCGCCTGCCCGTGCCTGCCCAGCAGGTGCTGCCCGCGCTCGCCGAGCGCGGCGTGCTCGGCGGCCTCGACCTCAGCGAGGCGTTCCCCGAGTGGGGACCGGCCCTGCTGGTCTGCGCCACCGAGACCCGAACCTCCGAGGAGATCGACCAGTTCGCTACGGCGCTGGCCGAGATCCTGGAGGAGGCCGGGCAGACCGCCCGCGCCTAAGCCCTGACCGAGCTGCGAGCAGTCGCAGAGGAGGTACGCGCCATGGCGACCATCACCTTCAAGGGCACGCCCTGCCAGACCAGCGGCGAGCTGCCGGGCGTAGGCTCGGCGGCGCCGGACTTCCGCCTCGTCGACGGCGAGCTGCAGGACCACCGGCTCGGCGACTACAGCGGGCGGACCCTGCTGCTCAATATCGTGCCGAGCCTGGATACCGGCGTCTGCGCGGCCTCGGCCAAGCGCTTCGACGAGATCGCGCAGGCCCATCCGGCCGTGACCTTCGCCACGGTCTCCGCGGACCTGCCGTTCGCGCAGCAGCGCTTCTGCGGCGCCGAGGGCGTGGGCAATGTCGTGATGCTCTCCACCATGCGCGGCCAGGCCTTCGGCCGCGACTACGGGGTGCGCATCGAGCAGGGCCCCATGGAGGGGCTATGCGCCCGGGCCGTGGTGATCATCGACGGCAGCGGCCAGGTGGCCTACACCCAGCTCGTCCCGGAGATCGCCCAGGAGCCGGACTACGACGACGTGCAGCGCGCCCTGGCATCATGACCGAGGAGGCCGAAGCCTTGCTCATCTACGACATCAGCCGCGAGGGCCGGCGCGCCTACGCCCAGGCCCCTGCCGAGGCGCCGGCGGCCGAGAGCCTGCCGCGCCGCTTCCGCCGCCAGCAGCCGCCCCAGCTCCCGCAGGTCTCGGAGCTCCAGGCGGTACGCCACTATACCCGGCTGTCGCAGAAGAACTTCTCCATCGACACCCACTTCTACCCGCTCGGCTCCTGCACCATGAAGTACAACCCGCGGGGCGCCAACCGCCTCGCGATGCTGCCCCAGTTCCTCGAGCGCCACCCGCTGGCGCCCGAGGCGAACGGGCAGGGCTTCCTGGCCTGCGTCCACGAGCTGCAGCACGACCTGGCGGTCATCACCGGGATGCAGGACGTCTCCCTGTCGGTGATGGCCGGCGCCCAGGGAGAGCTCGCCGGGGTCACCATGATCCGGGCCTACCACGAGGCCCGCGGGGACACCGAGCGGACCGAGATCCTCGTGCCCGACGCTGCCCACGGCACCAATCCCGCCACCGCCACCATGTGCGGCTACAAGGCGCGGGAGATCCCCACCGGCGAGGATGGCGACGTGGACATCGAGGCGTTCAAGGCCGCCGTGGGGCCCCAGACCGCCGGGATCATGCTTACCAACCCCTCGACCGTGGGCGTATTCGAGCGCCACATCGAGGAGATCGCCCGCACCGTCCACGAGGCCGGCGGCCTGCTCTACTACGACGGCGCCAACCTCAACGCCATCCTCGGCAAGGCGCGGCCCGGTGACATGGGCTTCGACGTCATCCACATGAACCTGCACAAGACCTTCTCTACCCCCCACGGCGGGGGCGGTCCCGGCGCCGGGGCGGTCGGGGTCAGCGAGCGCCTGCTCCCCTACCTGCCGATCCCGCGCGTCACCCGGGAGGGCGAGCAGTACCGCTGGCTGACCGAGGCCGACTGCCCGAGCTCCATCGGCCGGCTGTGCACCTTCAACGGCAACTCGGGGGTGCTGCTGCGCGCCCACGCCTACCTCCGCATGCTCGGTCGCGAGGGCGTCGAGCGCGTGGCCGACTACTCCACGCTCAACGGCAACTACCTGATGAAGCGTCTCCAGGAGGCCGGCTTCACGGTGGCCTACCCGGACCGACGCGCCAGCCACGAGTTCATCGTCAGCCTCAAGCCGGAGTCGAAGGAGCTCGGCGCCAACGTGATGGACTTCGCCAAGCGCCTGCTCGACCTCGGCTACCACGCGCCGACGACCTACTT
>CAJXKI010000162.1 GCA_913055765.1 uncultured Ectothiorhodospiraceae bacterium | reverse complement strand
TCATGGCGGCCCCGTCGTTCAGCATGTGGGCCTTCTCGAACTCCAACCCGCGGCCCTTCGCGCCGCAGCAGACCTGGGTGTCGCCGCTCGGCGTCGGCTTCCTGATGATGGTCTTCCTGGCCATCCAGGGCATGTCCGGCCACATCCTCGGCGGCAACACGGAGTTCGCCAAGGACCTCTACGATCCGCAGTACGAGGAGCAGCTCGGCGAGTACCGGGACCTGTTCAATGAGCGCAGCGACGCGGTGCTCCAGCGCGGGCTGATCGCCACCCACAACCCGGAGCTCAGCCCCGAGGAGGTGGAGCAGCGGATCGAGGCTGGCCTGCAGGCGCTGGAGAACGGCGAGGACCCCCGCGAGGCCGGCTGGATCGACCTGATCCAGGACGCGGGCGCTGACAGCGAGCTGGTGCCGCAGCTGGTGAGCATGCTCTCCACCGTGGCGCCCTGGCTGGCCGGTCTGCTGGCGGTCGCTGCCCTGGCGGCGATGCAGTCCACGGGTGCCGCCTACATGTCCACGACCAGCGGCATGTTCACCCGCGACCTGCTGCGCCGCTACATCATGCCCAACGCCAGCCACCGCGCCCAGGTGACGGCCGGGCGGATCTTCGTCGCGATCCTGATCTTCTCGGCGCTGATGGTGGCGACCTTCACCACCGACGCCCTGGTGCTGCTCGGCGGCCTGGCGACGGCCATGGGCACGCAGATGTGGGTGCCGCTGGCGGCGATCTGCTTCCTGCCGTGGCTCACCCGGCAGGGCGTGGTCACGGGCCTGATCGTCGGTGTCATCGCCGTGCTGCTCACGGAGAACATCGGCATCAACCTGCTCGGAGCCTTCGGCGTCGACCTGCCGTGGGGCCGCTGGCCGCTGACCCTGCACTCCGCTGCTTGGGGTGTGCTCCTCAACTTCCTGGTGGCCGTGATCATCTCGGCGTTCACCCAGAACGAGGAGGACCGCAAGCACCGGATGAGCTTCCACAGCTTCCTGCGCGAGCACGCCTCGCTCCCGGCGGAGAAGCGCCACCTGATCCCGCTCGGCTGGATCGTGGTGATCGTCTGGTTCTTCTTCGCTATGGGCCCGGGTGCCGTCATCGGGAACTGGCTCTTCGGCGACCCGAACAACCCCGATACATGGTGGGTCTTCGGGATGCCGTCGATCTGGGTCTGGCAGCTCATCTGGTGGGTGCTCGGCATCGCCATGATGTGGTTCCTGTGCTACAAGCTCGAGATGAGCACCGTCCCGCAGAAGGAGGTCGAGGTCCTCTACGACGAGGACGCCGGGACGCACCTGGACGTCAGCCGTCCGTAGCCTTCGGGCTGGCGGACTGCTGCCGATCTTCGGCAAGCGTCGCAACGGGGCGGGGGAGGCCGCGGCCTTCCCCGCCCTCCTTCGTTGGAGGAGGTGACGAGCGGATGATGGAGACCGTCCTATTTGTCCTCTACGTGGCCCTGCTGGCCGCGATGCTCGCCTACCCGGTGAGCCGCTGGATCTGGGCGCTGGCCGTGGGCAGCCTCCAGCGCCAGTACGGCCGGGAGCTCTCGGAGGCGGAGGTGGCGGCGCAGAGGCGCCGCGCCTGGCGGCTGACAGCGGTGATCTGCCCGGCCTTCTCCTTCCTCTTCAATCTATCGACGATAGGATGGCCCCTATGATCGTGACGGAGCGTGGCTATCGAATCCTCAAGGGTGTGGCGGTCGCCGTGGTCCTCGCCCCTGTGGCGTGGCTCGCCTACCAGGGCTTTGTGCCCGAGCAGGGGCCCGGCGATGTAGCGACAACGGCCGGCGATCGCGCCTTCGCCGACGGCTACTACGAGCGTGCCCTCGAGGAGTACAACGACGCCCTCGAGGAGGCGCCCGAGCATCGCCAGGCGCTGCGCGGCAAGGCGCGGACCTTGGTCGAGATGGGGCGCTACGAGAGAGCGGTGGCGCTGTACGACCGCTACCTGGCGATGGACCCAGAGGCCGCCGGCGTCTACGCCAACCGCGGTATCGCCTACGACCGTATGGGCCGGCATCAGCAGGCCCTGGAGGACTACGAGCGGGCCCTGGACCTCGATCCCGGGGTGGCCGAGGGGCCGGGGTGGCTGACGAAGTTCCTGCACTTCGGCGCCGAGGATCCGCCCACCATCGCCGACCGGGCGGCCTACTTGCGCGAGCAGCTCGCCCTGCCTGAGGACGAGCGCAAGCTCACCGATCCGGATCAGGACCGGGCGCAGCGCAGCTACAGCCAGTCGCTGGAGTGACTCAGGAGCCGGACAGCGGCGGCACCCCCCAGACGGGGAGCCCCATGATGTCCACGAAGAGGAAGCGCAGGCTGAAGATCAGCGCGATGCACCCGAAGAGCAGGTGCACGGACGGGTGGTCGCCGTTGTCGTCGGTGTAGGTGAGCCCGTGCCAAGCGATGGCGAGGGTGACGAGGAAGTAGATCCAGGGAGACATGGCCCTCCAGCCTGTTGGAACCTGCCTGTGTGGCGTCCACCCCGCGCCCAGCGCGCGGCGGTGCGCCTAGCGTGCTGCGCTGCCGGCGCGTAGGGCCGGCGCGAGGCCGGCCCTACGTCCGGTGCTACTGGTTGGCCCGCTCCTCGATCAGGGAGTCGACCACCGTCGGGTCCGCCAGCGTGCTGGTGTCGCCGAGGCTGTCGAGCTCGTTGGAGGCCACCTTGCGCAGGATCCGGCGCATGATCTTGCCGGAGCGCGTCTTCGGCAGGCCGGGCGCGAACTGGATGACATCGGGCTTGGCGATGGCCCCGATGTGCTCCTTGCACAGGTCCACGAGCTCCTTCTCGATCTGATCGCTCGGCTCCTCGCCGGCGACGAGGGTCACGTAGGCGTAGATGCCCTGGCCCTTGACGTCGTGGGGGTAGCCGACGACCGCGGCCTCGTTGACCTTCTCGTGCTC
>CAJXKI010000161.1 GCA_913055765.1 uncultured Ectothiorhodospiraceae bacterium | reverse complement strand
GGAGTCCTCGTCGCTGTCCGTGTCGATGCGCACGCCGTCGTGGCTGTAGCGGTACCAGTAGGTGATGATCGACGGGAAGACCGCCAGCAGCCGGTCGGCCACATCGCCCTGCTGCGAGAAGTCCGTCTCGGTCTCCAGGGTGCCGAGCATGGAGCAGCCGGTGCGCATGACGTCCATGGGGTGGGCGTCGGCGGGGATCTGCTCGAGCACGGCCTTCGCCGCCGGCGGGATCTCACGCAGGCCGGCGAGCCGGCGCTTGTAGGCGTCGAGCGCCGAGCGGTCGGGCAGCTCGCCGTAGAGGAGCAGGTAGGCCACCTCCTCGAACTCGCACTGGGCGGCCAGGTCGCGGACGTCGTAGCCGCGGTAGGTCAGGCCCGTACCCGCCTTGCCGACAGTGCACAGGGCCGTCTCTCCGGCGGACTGGCCGCGCAGGCCGCCGCCGCCCTCGCTCTTCTTCTCGGTCATCGCTGCTCTCCTCCTGCTGCTCGTCAGTCGCGCCCGAAGAGCTCGTCGAGCTTGCGCTCGTAGGCGTGGTAGCCGAGGACCTCGTAGAGCGCCTCGCGGGTCTGCATCCGGTCCAGCACGCCGCGCTGGGTGCCCTCCTCCCGGATGGCAGTGTAGACCGCCTCGGCCGCCTGGCTCATGGCGCGGAAGGCCGAGAGCGGATAGAGCGCCAGCGCCGCCCCGGCCTCGCGCAGCTCGGCCACCGTGAAGTGGGGTGTCTTGCCGAACTCGGTGAGGTTGACCAGCACCGGCGCCGGCAGGCGCTCGGTGAAGGCGCGGACCTCGTCCAGGCTGTACACGGCCTCGGCGAAGACCATGTCGGCGCCCGCCTCGACGTACGCCTCGGCCCGCGCCAGGGCCGCCTCCAGCCCCTCGGAGGCGCGGGCGTCGGTGCGCGCCATGATCACCAGCTCCGGGTCGGGCCGGGCGTCCACCGCCGCCTTGACCCGGTCGACCATCTCGGCGGTGGTGACCAGCTCCTTGCCCGGGCGGTGGCCGCAGCGCTTGGTCTGGACCTGGTCCTCGATGTGCAGGGCACCGGCCCCGGCGCGGGTCAGCTCGCGGACGGTGCGGGCGACGCTGAAGGCGCCGCCGAAGCCGGTGTCGATATCCACCAGCACCGGCGCCTGGGCGACGTCGGTGATCCGGCGCACGTCCTCGGCCACGTCGGCGAGCTGGGTGATGCCCAGATCCGGCAGCCCGTAGGAGGCGTTGGCGACGCCGGCGCCGGAGACGTAGAGGGCGCGGAAGCCGGCGCGCTCGGCGAGCAGCGCCGCGTAGGCGTTGACGGCCCCGGCGACCTGCAGCGGCTGCTCGGCGGCAACCGCCTCACGGAAGCGGCGGCCGGCAGACGGGACACAGCTCATGGCTCTCCTCCTCGGATGGACCTACGATCCCTGCTGCGCAGCGACCCGCACCAGGGTCCGCCCCCGCGAGCGGCGCTCGAGCTGCGCCTCGGCGGCCTGCCACAGGCCGTCGAGGCCGACCTCCGCGGCGATGAGCCGCTCCGGATCCGTCGGCCGCAGGTCCGCGCCGAGCCGGCGCCACGCCTCGAGCCGCAGCGCTCGCGGGCAGTTGGCCGCGCTGATGCCGAGCAGGCTCACGCCGCGGAGGATGAAGGGCATCACCGTGGTCTCCAGCGCCACCCCGCCGGCGAGCCCGATGGCGGCGACGTTGCCGTACTCGTGCACGTGGGGCAGCAGCCGGGCCAGCAGCCCGTCGCCCACGCTGTCGATGACCCCGCCGAAGCGGGCCTTGTCCAGGGGCCGGCTGCTGAGACCCAGGTCGTCGGGGCTGTGGACCTCGGCGGCGCCCAGGGCGCGCAGGTCCTCGGCCGCCTCCGGCTTGCCGGAGACCGCCAGCACCCGGTAGCCGGCGTTGCTGAGGATATCCACGGCGATGCTCCCCACCCCGCCGGAGGCGCCGGTGACGACCACATCCCCGAGCCCCGGGTCCTGGCCGGCGGCCTCCATCCGGATCAGGGCCAGGGCGGCCGTAAAGCCGGCCGTACCCAGGGCCATGGCCTGCCGGACGGTGTAGCCGGCGGGCAGGGGGACGATCCAGTCCGCCGGCACCCGGACGTACTCGGCGAAGCCGCCGTCGTGGGTCTCGCCGAGGCCGCAGCCGGTGATCAGCACCGAGGAGCCGGCCGGCACCGCGTCGCTGTCCGACGCCTCGACCACGCCGGCGGCGTCGATCCCCGGGGTGATCGGGAAGCTGCGCAGGATCTTGCCCTGGCCGGTGATCGCCAGGGCGTCCTTGTAGTTCAGCGAGGAGTAGGCGACCCGGACGAGGACCTCGCCCTCCGGGAGGTCGCCGGCAGCGAGCGTGGTGACGCCCCCCTGCGCCTCGCTGCCGGCGGCGGGCACGCGCCAAGCCTGGAAATCCTGCATGATCTGTCCCCCCGATAGCCTGGTCAGCGAGTCTACACCAGTGCCATAAGGAATCCCAAATGGCTTTATCGACAACGAGTTACAATTATGGAGCAGGCGCAACGGCAGGCGGCCGGCGTGAGCGCCCGCCATGAGTATTGCTATGCATAATGCTGGGGCTCAGGGAGGATTGCCTGGCGAGGGCCTACGCCGCTGCCCGTTGGATCGGCCGGGCTCCTTGGTGCAGGATGGCGCCGGGCCACACCCCGACAACGCCAGCTAGGGACAATACAGACCGCCGATGGCGCCGCGCTCGCTCCTGCCAATCGCCCTGCTCACCGCCCTCGCCGGCGCCATCGCCGCGCTCCTGCTCCTCGGCGACCCGGGCGGCGGAGGGGCGAGCGCCGGGCAGCAAGGCGAGCCCGGCGATCCGGGCGAGCGGCGCGGGGCCCTGGTCGACGAGGTCGTCTTCACCGAGGAGTCCGACCCGGGACGCCTGACCGCCCTCATCGAGCGCGGCTCCCACCACCTCTACACCCAGGGCATCGACAGCGCCACCATCTACCGCCAGGC
>CAJXKI010000160.1 GCA_913055765.1 uncultured Ectothiorhodospiraceae bacterium | reverse complement strand
GTCAAGATGACGGTGGAGCTGATCGCCCCGATCGCCATGGAGGACGGCCTGCGCTTCGCCATCCGCGAGGGCGGCCGCACCGTCGGCGCCGGCGTCGTCTCCAAGATCATCGAGTAAAAAGACCATGGCGACCGCAGCGGCTACAACCCAGAACCAACGGATCCGGATCCGGCTTAAGGCGTTCGACCACCGGTTGATCGACCAGTCGGCCCGGGAGATCGTGGATACCGCGAAGCGGACCGGGGCCCACGTCTGCGGCCCCATCCCGCTTCCGGTCAAGAAGGAGCGGTACACCGTGCTAAAATCCCCCCACGTCCACGAGGACGGGCGGGATCAGTACGAGATCCGCACCCACAAGCGGCTGATGGACATCATCGACCCTACGGACAAGACGGTCGACGCGCTGATGAAGCTCGACCTCGCCGCCGGCGTCGACGTCCAGATCAAGCTCTACTGATCCGTCGGCAGACCGCCTGCGGGCGGTACCCGGCGCTCCGGCCGGCAGACGGCAGACGGGGCCAAGGGCTCCGTTGTGCTGCGCGCCCGCCGGCGTCTATTCGTTCCCGGTGAGCTAGATCCGGGTGGTGAGAATCGAGGAGACGCGGACGATGGGAATTGGAATCGTCGGTCGCAAGCGCGGCATGACGCGTATCTTTACCGAGGACGGCAGCTCGATCCCGGTGACCGTCGTCGAGGCGGAGCCGAATCGCGTGACCCAGGTAAAGACCGAGGACAGCGACGGCTACCGCGCCGTCCAGGTGACCGCAGGCCGGCGCAAGCCGCAGCGGGTTAACAAGCCGGCCGCCGGCCACTACGCCCGCGCCGGGGTCGAGGCCGGCCGCGGGCAGTGGGAGTTCCGCCTGGACCAGGGGCAGCGCGGCAGTGATGAGGCGCTGCCCGAGACCGGCGCTGCCATCGATGTCGGCCGCTTCGAGGCCGGACAGAAGGTGGATGTCACCGGCAAGAGCAAGGGCCGCGGCTTCGCGGGGACGGTGCGCCGGCACAACTTCCGTGCCCAGCGCAGCACCCACGGCAACAACAAGGCCCACCGCGTGCCGGGCTCCATCGGCCAGTGCCAGAGCCCGGGACGGGTGTTCAAGGGCAAGAAGATGCCCGGCCAGATGGGCAATCAGCGCGCTACCGTCCAGAACCTCGAGGTGGTGCGCGTCGATAGCGAGCGCAACCTGCTGCTGATCCGTGGCGCCGTGCCCGGGGCAGTGGGGGGCGATCTGATCGTCCGCCCGGCGTGCAAGGCGTAACAGGTGACAGGGGGAGCCATGGAGCTCAAGCTCAGCAACGAAAGGGGCGAAGCGGCGGGCCAGCTCGAGGTCTCCGATGAGGCCTTCGCCGCGCCGTTCCGCGAGGCGCTGATCCACCAGGTGGTCACCGCCTACCTCGCCGGCGGGCGCGCCGGGACCAAGGCGCAGAAGACCCGTAGCGAGGCCTCCGGCGGCGGCAAGAAGCCCTGGCGCCAGAAGGGCACCGGCAACGCCCGCGCCGGCACCATCCGCAGCCCGCTGTGGCGGGGCGGCGGCCGGGCCTTCGCCGGCAAGCCGCGGGACTTCTCCCAGAAGGTCAACCGCAAGATGTACCGGGGCGCCATGCGCTCCATCCTCTCCGAGCTCGCCCGCCAGGACCGCCTGGTCCCGGTCCAGGCGCTGACGGTCGGGGCGCCGAGGACCAAGGAGCTGACCGCGCGCCTGTCGGACCTCGGGGTCGAGAGCGGCCTGATCGTGGTCGACGAGCTCCAGGAGGAGCTGGCCCTGGCGGCCCGCAACCTGCCCCACGTCGAGGTGGTCGAGGCGAGCCGCGCCGACCCGGTGCGCCTCGTCGGCGCCGAGCAGGTCGTGATCACCGAGCCCGCCATTCGCCGCGTCGAGGAGTGGCTGTCATGAACCAGGAGAGACTCTACACCGTGCTGCAGGGGCCGCACATCTCCGAGAAGAGCACGGTCATCGCCGACGAGGAGGCGGGCCAGGTGGTCTTCCAGGTGGCGCGGGACGCCAACAAGCGGGAGATCAAGACCGCCGTCGAGCGGCTGTTCGAGGTGCAGGTCACCGGCGTGCGGACCGTCAACGTCAAGGGCAAGCGCAAGCGCTTCGGCCAGATCCAGGGCCGCCGCCGGGATTGGAAGAAGGCATACGTCACCCTCGCCGAGGGGCAGGACATCGACTTCCTCGGCGGGGAGTAAGGGGATCCCACCATGGCACTAGTCAAGAGCAAGCCGACTTCGCCGGGGCGGCGCTTCGTCGTCAAGACCAAGGACCACCGGCTCCACCAGGGGGGTCCGTACGAGCCGCTGGTCGCGCAGAAGACTAAGTCCGGCGGGCGCAACAGCGATGGCCGGATCACCACGCGCCACCGCGGCGGCGGGCACAAGAAGCGCTACCGCATCATCGACTTCAAGCGGGACAAGCACGGCGTACCCGGCAAGGTGGAGCGCCTGGAGTACGACCCGAACCGCTCGGCGAATATCGCACTGGTCCTTTATCAAGACGGCGAGAGGCGGTATATTATTGCGCCTCGCGGCGTCGAGCCCGGCTCGCCGATCCAGAGCGGGCGTGAGGCCGGCATCCGGCCGGGCAATGCCCTGCCGCTTCGGAACATCCCGGTCGGCACCCAGGTGCACTGCATCGAGCTCAAGCCCGGCAAGGGGGCGCAGCTCGTGCGCTCCGCCGGCGCCAGCGCCCAGCTCGTCGCCCGGGAGGGCGGCATGGCGACGCTGCGCCTGCGCTCCGGCGAGATGCGCCGGGTGCCCGCCGACTGCATGGCTACCGTGGGCGAGGTGGGTAACGCCGAGCACAGCCTGCGCGTCCTCGGCAAGGCCGGGGCCAAGCGCCACGCCGGCTACCGCCCGAAGGTCCGCGGTGTCGCCATGAACCCGATCGACCACCCGCACGGTGGTGGCGAGGGTCGCACGGCCGGGGGGCGCCATCCGGTCACGCCGTGGGGCATGCCCACCAAGGGGCATAAGACCCGCAAGAACAAGCGCACCGATAAGTATATCGTGCGCCGACGGAAGCGCTGAGG
>CAJXKI010000159.1 GCA_913055765.1 uncultured Ectothiorhodospiraceae bacterium | reverse complement strand
TTCAGCAGGTAGGGGAAGTCGATCCCGAAGCGCTCCGGCTTGCGGAAGCGGATCACCGTGAACGACTCGTCCGGGGACGGGACGTCGCGGGCGATGAACGGGTTGGAGGTGTCCACCGTCGGCACCCGCTGGAAGTTGATGTCCGTCCGCGAGAACTGCGGGGTGAGGTAGTTCACGTAGTCGGGCATCCGGCGCAGGATGGTGTCGACGATCTTCTCCGCCGTGTAGCCGCGCTCGGCGCCGTCGCGGTGGATCTTCTGGATCCACTCCAGGTTGACGATGGGCGTGACGCCGACGAGCAGGTCCACGTGCTGCGCCACGTTGTGCTCCTCGGTGACCACGCCGCCGTGCAGGCCCTCGTAGAAGAGGAGGTCGCTATCCTGGCCGGTCTCCTCCCACTCGGTGAACTCGCCGGGGCGCAGGCCGTAGGGCTCGGCCTCCTCCTCGCTGTGCAGGTACCTGCGCCGCCGGCAGATCCCCTCCTGGCCGTAGCGGCGGAAGGAGTCCTCGAGCTCGCCGAAGAGGTTGGCCTCGGGGCCGAAGTGGCTCATGTTGCGCCCCTCCTCGGCGGCCCGGGCCAGCTGGTCGCGCATCTCCTGGCGGTTGTAGCGGTGGAAGGCGTCGCCCTCGATGATGACCGGGTTGACCTGCTCCCGCCGGAAGATGTGCTCGAAGGCGTTCTTGACGGTGCTGGTCCCCGCTCCGGAGGAGCCTGTGACTGCGATGATCGGATGTTTCTCGGACATGACGTGTCCCTCTTTGCTCGCTTAGCTGGCAGATCCTTGGACGTGGGCTCAGCCGGCGCGTTGCGCGGCCTCGATCTCCTGGCGCATCTGGGTGATCGCCTGGCCGTAGTCGTCGGCGCCGAATACCGCCGAGCCGGCCACGAAGGTGTCCGCGCCGGCCTCCGCCACCTGGCGGATGTTGTTGGCCTTGATGCCGCCGTCCACCTCCAGGCGCGTGCCGGGGCTCAGCTCGTCGAGCAGCTGCCGCGCCTCCCGGATCTTGTCCACGGCGCCGGGGATGAACTTCTGACCCGGGAACCCCGGGTTCACGGACATCAGCAGGACCATGTCCACCTTGTCTGCGACGTAGCGCAGGCAGTCCATAGGCGTGGCCGGGTTGAAGACCAGGCCGGCCTTGCAGCCGTGCTCCCGGATCAGGCCCAGGGAGCGGTCCACGTGCTCGCTGGCCTCGGGGTGAAAGGTGATCCAGTTGGCCCCGGCGGCGGCGAAGTCCGGGATGATCCGGTCAACCGGCTTGATCATCAGGTGCACGTCGATGGGGGCCTCGACCCCGTAGTCGCGCAGCGCCTGGCAGACCAGCGGGCCGATGGTGAGGTTGGGGACGTAGTGGTTGTCCATGACGTCGAAGTGGATGGCGTTAGCACCGGCGTCCACCACGGCGCTCACCTCCTCGCCCAGGCGGGCGAAGTCGGCGGAGAGTATGGATGGTGCGATCCACGGATCGTTCATGATGTGCCTCCCGGATCGGTGCCCAAGCGCCACGGGAAGCTACGGCCGTGGCGCATCGCGGGGAACTAAGGATTGATGATTGTGGAGATAAATACAGTCAGTTGACGGCCTGCAGGCGCGCCCCCTCCGACGGGACGGCCCCGGGGATCTCGGGCAGCTGCCAGTGCTGGTGCGCCTCGTCGAGGATGAACCGGCGGAACGCCTCGGCCGCCGGCGACAGCCGCTTGCCGGCGCGGTGGACCAGGTACCACTCGCGCTCTAGGGGGAAGCCCTCCACGTTCAGCACCTGCAGGCGGCCGAGCTCCAGCTCCAGGGCGACGGTGTGGATGGAGACCACGCCGAGGCCCAGATTGGCCTGGACGGACTGCTTGATGGCCTCGTTGGAGGTCATCTCCAGGCCGCCGCGCAGGTGCAGCCCACGGTCCTCGAGCATCCGCTGCACGGCGTTGCGCGTCCCCGAGCCCGGCTCGCGCAGGACGAAGACCTCCTCCTGGAGGCGCTCCAGCGGCACGAAGGAGCCGTCGGCCAGCGCATGCTCCGGGGACGCGACGACCACCAGCGGGTTGGGCATGAAGGGCTCGGCGGCCACGTCCAGCCCCTCCGGCGGCCGGCCCATGACCGCCAGGTCCATCTCGTTGTCCTGGATGCGGCGGATGACCCCCTCGCGGTTGGTGACCTCCAGCTGGAAGGTGATGCCGGGCTGGCGCCGGGTGAAGGCGGCCAGCAGGTCGGTGGCGAAGTAGTTCGCCGTGGAGGCGACGGTCAGGCGCAGCCGGCCGCTGTTGAGCCCGCGCAGGGCCTCGAGCCCGTCGCCGAGGTCGCGCAGCTCCGCCGAGATGCGCTGGGCGTAGCGCCGGACCTCCTCGCCGGCCTCGGTGAGGTAGATGCGCTTGCCGAGCTGCTCGAACAGCGGCAGCCCCACTTGCTGCTCGAGCTGCTTGATCTGCATGGAGACGGCCGGCTGGGTGAGGTAGAGCTCTTCCGCGGCCCGGGTGAAGCTGAGGTGTCGGGCGACGGACTCGAAGACCTGCAGTTGGCGAAGCGTGACGTTCATCCTCCTGGCCTCCCCTGAAGCTTTGCCTTTGTTAATAACTGATTACTTATCCAGGTTCGAAAAACAATTTCTTTTTCTTTTGAGCGAGCAAGGCTATGCTGTCACGACAGATGTCGCAAGGGGCAGCTGCCCATCGCAGCCCCAGCGGCTGACGTGCCTCCGCGAGGGAGGCACACCTGATGCTTGGCAACGCTTGGAGGAGAGGACCATGGCAAGCAAGGGCTATACAGCCGGCGTCAAGGGCTACCGGGACGAGTACTGGGAGCCGGACTACCCCATCAAGGAGAGCGACTTCCTGGCCGCCTTCAAGGTCACCCCGCAGCCCGGGGTCGACCGCGAGGAGGCGGCGGCGGCCGTGGCGGCGGAGTCCTCGACCGGGACCTGGACCACGGTCTGGACCGACCTGCTCACCGACCTGCAGCACTACAAGGGCCGGGCCTACAAGATCGAGGACGTCCCGGGCGACGACGAGGCCTTCTACGCCTTCATCGCCTACCCCATCGATCTGTTCGAGGAAGGCTCCGTCGTCAACGTCTTCACCTCCCTGGT
>CAJXKI010000158.1 GCA_913055765.1 uncultured Ectothiorhodospiraceae bacterium | reverse complement strand
GAGTCGGCGAGGACCATGAACTCGTGGGACAGGCTCCCGCCCATGGCGCCGGTGTCCGCCTCCACCGCCCGGAAGGCCAGGCCGGTGCGCTCGAAGATGCGGGTGTAGGTGTCGTGCATGCGCCGGTACTCGGCCTCCAGCCCCGCCTGCTCCAGGTGGAAGGAGTAGGCGTCCTTCATCAGGAACTCCCGGGCGCGCATGACGCCGAAGCGCGGCCGCGTCTCGTCGCGGAACTTGGTCTGGATCTGGTAGTAGTTCACCGGCAGGTGGCGGTAGCTGCGGATCTCGCGGCGGAAGAGGTCGGTGATGACCTCCTCGTGGGTGGGCCCGAAGCAGCAGTCGCGCTCGTGGCGGTCCTGGATGCGCAGCAGCTCCGGGCCGTACTTGTCCCAGCGGCCCGACTCCTGCCACAGCTCGGCCGGCTGCACGGCGGGCATGAGCACCTCCAGGGCCCCGGCGCGGTCCATCTCCTCGCGCACGATCCGCTCCACGCGCTGCAGCACGCGCATCCCCAGCGGGAGCCAGGTGTAGAGCCCCGAGGAGAGGCGGCGGATCATCCCGGCGCGCAGCATCAGCTGGTGGCTGACGATCTCGGCATCGGCCGGCGTCTCGCGGGTGGTGGAGAGGGGGAAACGGCTGACGCGCATGGGTTCGCTCCCTGTGCCTGGCTGCGGGGGCGGCGGGGCCGCCGCGGACCCGCCCAGGGTAGCGCAGCCGCCGTGCGGGGGCGAAGGGTGGGGGCGCCCCTGCCGCGGCCCCAGGGCACCCCGATCCTGCCGCGGCTCCGATCTTGCCGCGGCCCCGAGGCGGGCGGTGCCGCCGCTGCCGGGCCGTTGCCGGGCGAGGCCGCACCGGGGGGCAGACGCGCGGGACGCGATGGGCGGCACCGGGCGCTGTTGGACTTCCCGGCTCTGCAGTGGGATAAAGTCGGCTTTAATGTCGGGGCCCGTAATCCCCCGGGGAGCCGCTCGGCTTGCGGCCCCAAGATCAGTCCATGATCCCAGGATCGGGACGATCGGGACGGGGCCGCGGGACGGCATCCAGCCGCGGGCGGGTCACGGCAGCTGACACGCGAGAGAGGGGAAGGTCGATGCAGAGGCGAGTGATGGCGGCGCTGGGCGCCAACTGGGGCAGGCTGCTGGGTGCAGCGGTAGCCGCGGGTAGCCTGAGCGCCTGCGTCTCGACGGCGCCCGTCGATGTCGCCAGCCACGGGCAGGGGTACCTCATCGACTGCTCGGGGCTGGGCCTGACGGTGAACGACTGCGTGGAGCAGGCGCGCGAGGTCTGCCCCGACGGCTACGAGGTGACCTCGAGCACCGGCGCCGACCAGTGGGGCAGCGGCCGCGAGGGGACCGCCTCGCTGCTCGGGGAGATGGACCGCGGCGTGCTCATCGGCTGCCAGTGACCCCGGCGGGTACGCCCATCAGGACGAGGGACCTATGACACGAGCCTCCAAGGGCGCCGGCAGCGGCCCGAACCCGGAGCAGGGCGAGCTGCGCCAGTGCATGGGCCGGCTGCGCCAGGCCTTCACCTCCGTGGCGCTGTTCAGCTTCTTCATCAACCTGCTCATGCTCGTGCCCCCGATCTTCATGCTGCAGATGTACGATCGGGTGCTCTCCAGCGGCAGCGTGCCCACCCTGGTCATGCTGCTCATCCTCGCCGTGGGGCTACTCCTCGTCCTCGGCCTGCTGGAGTGGTCGCGCAACCGCGTCTTGGTGCGCGCCGGCGGCCGGCTCGACAGCATGCTCAGCGACCGCCTGTTCGACGCAACCTTCCTCCGCGCCCTGCGCCGGCCCGACCAGGCCAATACTCAGCCCCTGCAGGACCTGAACACGCTGCGGCAGTTCATGACGGGGCAGGGCGTCTTCGCCTTCTTCGACGCGCCGTGGACGCCGCTGTTCATCGGCGTGATCTTCCTCCTCCACCCCTGGCTGGGTATCTTCGCCCTCGTCGCGGCGCTCATCCTCTTCGTGCTCGCCTACACCAACGAGGTCATCACCCGCGAGCCCCTGGGCGCGGCGAACAGCCAGAACAACCAGGAGCAGGAGTTCACCAACACCAACCTGCGCAACGCCGAGGTCCTTGAGGCCATGGGCATGACCGGGCGGCTGCGCCGGCGCTGGCGGGCGATGCACAGCGACGTCCTCAGCCTCCAGGCCGTGGCCTCGGACCGCTCCGCCAACCTCACCGCCGCCTCGCGCTCGCTGCGCATGATCGCCCAGGTGGGCATCCTCGCCCTCGGCGCCTACCTCGCCGTGCAGCAGATCGTGACGCCCGGCGTGATGATCGCCGCCTCCATCATCATGGCCCGCGCCCTGGCCCCCATCGACCAGGCCATGAACGCCTGGCGCGGCTTTATCGGCGCGCGCAAGGCCTGGCAGCGGCTTGAGGGCGTGCTGCAGGATACCCCGGAGCGGGGCGAGGCCATGGAGCTGCCCGAGCCGGAGGGGCGCGTGAGTGTCGAGAACCTGGTCGTCGTCCCGCCGGGCAGCCGCGCCCCGGCGCTGCGCGGGGTCAGCCTCGAGCTGGAGCCGGGCCAGACCCTCGGCGTCATCGGCCCGAGCGCCGCCGGCAAGTCGACCCTCGCCCGGGCCCTGGTCGGCGTCTGGCCGGCCTACGCCGGCAGCGTCCGGCTCGACGGCGCCGCCATGGAGCACTGGAACCGCGAGCAGCTCGGTGCCCACCTCGGCTACCTGCCCCAGGACGTGGAGCTCTTCGAGGGCACCATCGCCGAGAACATCGCCCGCTTCGGCGAGATCGACTCCCGCCAGGTCGTCGAGGCCGCCAAGAAGACCGGCCTCCACGAGCAGATCCTGCGCCTGCCGGAGGGGTACGACACCCGCATCGGGATCAACAGCGGGGCCCTTTCCGCCGGGCAGCGCCAGCGCGTGGCCCTGGCCCGCGCCGTCTACGGCAACCCCCGCCTCGTCGTCCTCGACGAGCCCAACTCCAACCTCGACCAGGCCGGCGAGGAGGCCCTCACCGACACCATCCGGCGGCTCAGCGAGGACGGCTGCACGGTGGTGCTCATCGCCCACCGGCCCAACGTCCTCGCCGCCGTGGAGCAGGTCCTGGTCCTGCGCGA
>CAJXKI010000157.1 GCA_913055765.1 uncultured Ectothiorhodospiraceae bacterium | reverse complement strand
TGCGGTTCAGCAACGGCGCCGAGGTGGAGTACGAGCGCCTCGGCGGCGGCAGCCACGGCGCCGTGCTGGTGGTGCCGGTCAACGAGCGCGGCGAGGTGCTGCTCATCCGGGAGTATGCCGCCGGCACCGGCCGCTACGAGCTCGGCCTCCCCAAGGGCCGGATCGAGCGGCAGGAGGACTGCCTACAGGCGGCCAACCGCGAGCTCATGGAGGAGGTCGGCTGCGGTGCCGAGCGGCTCACCGCGCTGCGCAGCGTCACGCTGGCGCCCGCCTACTTCAGCCACCGCACCGAGCTGGTCCTCGCGGAGCAGCTCTACGAGCGCCGCCTGCCCGGCGACGAGCCGGAGCCCATCGAGGTGGTGCCCTGGCCCCTGGAGGGGCTGGGCCGCCTGCTCGCCGAGGCGGAGCTCACTGAGGCGCGCTCCATCGCCGCCCTCTACGTGGCCCGGGATCACCTGCAGCGCTAGGACCCGGCGGCCGTCCTCGGCGGGGTCGCCGGGGCGAATCCAGACGAGGCAACCGCGGGAGCACCCATGGCAGAGCACGATGGGCAAGGCTGGCTGGAGCCGGTGAAGGCCATCGCCGAGCAGGCCGGCGAGCGGATCATGGCCGTCTACCGGAGCGCCGAGCTCGGTGTCGAGGCCAAGGACGACGATACCCCCCTGACCCGGGCCGACCGCGCCGCCCACGACACCATCAAGGCCGGACTGCAGGAGCTGGATCCGGCGATCCCGCAGCTCTCCGAGGAGGGCGAGGCCGTTGACGCCCAGGCCCGGGCCGGGTGGCAGCGGTACTGGCTCATCGACCCGCTGGATGGGACCCGGGAGTTCATCAAGGGCAACGGCGAGTTCACCGTCAATGTCGCCCTGGTGGCCGACGGCGTGCCGGTGCTCGGCGTGGTCCACGCGCCGGATCTCGGCGTGACCTGGGGCGCGGTCGCCGGCGGCGGCGCCTGGCGCGAGGCCGGCGGCGAGCGCCGTACAATCCGCGCCCGCCGCGCCGAGCCGCCGCTGACGGCGGTGGTGAGCCGCTCCCACCGCGAGGCGGCGGTCGAGCGGATCCTCGAGCGCCTCGGCGACTACCGCGAGCTGTCGGTGGGCAGCTCCCTGAAGATCTGCCGCATCGCCGAGGGCGAGGCGGATCTCTATCCCCGCTTCGGGCCCACCTGCGAGTGGGATACGGGGGCCGCGCAGTGCGTGCTCGAGGCCGCCGGGGGGCGGCTGATGGACGGGCAGCTGCGGCCGCTGCGCCACAATACCGCTGCCTCGCTGCTCAACCCGGACTTCCTCGCCGTCGGCGATCCCGGCTTCGACTGGCAGTCGATCACCGAGGGGCTGCCCTGGCAGGCGCGGCGTTGATGCCCGTGCCGCTGATGCCCGTGTTATTGTAGTGCCGTAGGCGCATCATTCTCGGCGGGGCGAGCCGGCTGGAGGGCGAGCAGGCGTGTTTGATACGGGCTCCCGGATACGCGAGGTCGAGGCGCAGCTGACGCGCATCAGCGACACCATCGCCGAGGCGGTGGCGGCCGTCTCCCGTGATCCGGGGGCGTCCCCGGTGCTGCGCGCAGTCTTCGAGGAGCTGCTGCGCAAGAGCGAGGCGACGCTGACCTGCATGGAGTGCGAGCGCTTCTGCTGCTTCCGCGAGCGGGTCGTGGAGCTGGAGCAGGCGGCAGACTCGGCCAAGGCGGCGGCCATCGCCGACGAGGGGGCCGCGGAGGCGACCCAGCACCGGATCCTGGCGGCCCACGACGCCCTCTGCGATCTCAAGGGCGTCGTGCAGCGCGGCCTGCGCTGCTGCGAGGCCCTGGAGCAGTGCTGCCGTAGTTGACACGGCTGCGGCGTTGCCGATATTTTCCGCTTCATACAGCGCCTCATGCGCCGTCCCGCTGGCAGCGCAGCACCAGCTCCCCACGCGCGATCCCTGGCGGGGTCCAGGTACCCAGCCAGCGAGCAAGTCCCGAGATCCCGAGTGCCGCGGAATCGCTCCGCTATCGATACGTAGCCGAACCTGGAGGTCATCTACCGTGAGCGACAATATCGTGCACGCCACCGACCAGAGCTTTGACCAGGAAGTGCTCCAGGCCAGCGTGCCGGTGCTGGTCGACTACTGGGCTGAGTGGTGCGGCCCGTGCAAGATGATTGCGCCGATCCTGGAGGAGCTCGCCGGCGAGTACGGCGACCGCCTCAAGATCGTCAAGCTCAACATCGACGAGAACCCGGAGACCCCGCCGAAGTACGGCATCCGTGGCATCCCGACGCTGATGCTGTTCAAGGACGGCAATGTCGAGGCCACCAAGGTGGGCGCTCTCTCCAAGTCGCAGCTGACTGCGTTCATCGACAGCAACCTTTAACGCCGCAGCGCCGCCCCCGGCGCCGACCCCCGCGCCCCCGTGCGCCCCGCGGGTTGGCCGGAGGGCAGTGCTCTCGTGACCTGCCCCACGCCGAAGCGAGCCATGAACCTCACCGAGCTCAAGAGAAAGCCTGCTACGGAGCTTCTGGAGATCGCCCAGTCCATGGGCATCGAGGGCACTGCCCGATCCCGGAAGCAGGACATCATCTTCGCCATCCTCAAGGCACACGCCAAGAACGGGGACGCCATCTACGGGGACGGCGTCCTCGAGATCCTCCAGGACGGCTTCGGCTTCCTGCGCTCCGCCGACGCCTCCTACATGGCCGGCCCCGACGACATCTACGTCTCCCCCAGCCAGATCCGGCGCTTCGCGCTGCGCACCGGGGATACCATCACCGGCAAGATCCGGCCGCCCAAGGACGGCGAGCGCTACTTCGCCCTGCTCAAGGTCGACCAGATCAACTTCGAGCCGCCGGAGGCGGCGAAGAACAAGGTCCTCTTCGAGAACCTCACGCCGCTGTTCACCCGTGAGCGCATGCGCATGGAGCGGGGCAACGGCTCCACCGAGGACCTCACGGCTCGCGTCATCGACCTGGTCGGCCCCATCGGCAAGGGCCAGCGCGGGCTCATCGTCTCGCCGCCCAAGGCGGGCAAGACGCTGATGCTCCAGAATGTCGCGCAGAGCATCACCTACAACTACCCGGAGTGCTACCTCATCGTGCTGCTCATCGACGAGCGGCCCGAGGAGGT
>CAJXKI010000156.1 GCA_913055765.1 uncultured Ectothiorhodospiraceae bacterium | reverse complement strand
GCCAGCCGGTCGCAGAGGCGCTCGGCCTCCTCCATGTAGTGCGTGGTGAGCAGCAGCGTCCGCCCCTCGCGCTGCAGGGCGCGCAGCTTCTGCCAGATGTGCTGGCGGGCCTGGGGGTCGAGCCCGGTGGAGGGCTCGTCCAGGACCACCAGCTGCGGATCGTTGACCAGGGCCCGGGCCAGGGTCAGGCGGCGCTTCATGCCGCCGCTGAGGGACCCGATGGGGGCGTCGGCCTTGGCGGCCAGGGCGGCGAAGTCGAGCAGCTCCGCCACCCGCGGCGCCGCCGCCTCGCGGCCGATGCCGTGGTAGCTGGCGTAGGTGTAGAGGTTCTCGCGGACGGTGAAGTCCGGATCCAGGTTGTCGATCTGCGGCACCACCCCCATGCGCGCCCGCATCGCCCGGGCCCGGGCCGGCACCGGCTCGCCGAGGACGTGCAGCCGCCCACCGTCGGGGGGCGTGAGGCCGAGGATCATGCGCAGGGTCGTGGTCTTGCCGGCGCCGTTGGGGCCGAGGAGGCCGAAGCACTCGCCCCGGGGCACCTGCAGGTCGACGCCGTCGACCACCGTGGCCCCGGCGTAGCGCTTGGTCAGCCCGGCGGCCTCGATGGCCGGGCCGGTGGCGGACGGGGATACCTTGGTCATGGCCCTTCCCGGGATACTCAGGGGCGCCCGATGATAACGCCCGCCCCGCCCTGCTGCACCAGCGCCGCGGCGGCGCGCATCGAGGGTGTCACGGCGGCTCCGCCCCCTGCCTGAGCCGGGCCGCCACCGCCTCCAGTTCCGCCGGGGTGTTGACGTTGGCCAGCCCGGCGGCGAGGTCCTCGAAGTCGGCCTCGGCGACGGTGTGGCGGGCCAGCCAGCCCTCGACGCGCCGCTCCCCCGCGGCGAGTGCCGCCTCGAGCTCGCCGGCGACGTGCCGCCGCATCAGGGTGAAGACCGGCTGCCGCCGCCCGTGGGCCCGGGCCACGGCGACCTCCGCGCCCTGGGCGTCCAGCGCCGCCGCCAGGCGCTGCGCGGTCACCGCCGGCAGGAGGGGGGCGTCGCAGGGCACGGCGAGGACCCGGTCCGTGGCCGCGTGGGCCAGGGCGCTGGCCAGCCCCGCCAGGGGGCCCAGCCCGCCCGGGTGGCGATCGCCGTCCACCGGCACCCCTAGCGCCCGGTAGCGGGCCTGGCAGCGGTTGGCGTTGATGCGCACCGCCGCCACCTGCCCGGCGAGGCGCGCCCGCACGTGCTCCGCCATGGGCCGGCCGCAGAGCGGCATCAGCCCCTTCTCGCCGCCGCCCATGCGCCGCCCGCCCCCGCCGGCGAGGATGACGCCGGTGATCGGCGCCCGCGTCATGGCGACGGGGACCCCAGGCGGCGGCCGCGTGGCGGTGGGCGGCAGGGCACGGCCCGCGGCTAGAGCTGCACGCCCTCGAGGGGCTGGACGTAGACGGTCTCGCCGGCGGCCACGTGGCCGCGGTCAGGCTCCAGGTAGATCAAGCAGTTGGCGTGGACCAGCGAGGTGAGCACCCCCGAGCTCTGGGAGCCGGTGGAGGTGACGCGGGCCACCCCGTCGGGGCCGTGCTCCAGGATGCCGCGCTGGAACTCGGCGCGCCCAGGCCGCTTGCGCAGCGGCTCGGCCGTCCAGGCGGGGATCCGCATCGGGGTCAGGTCCCCGCGCTCGCCCATCAGCCGGCGCAGCCCAGGCTGGACCAGCTTGTAGAGGCTCACCGCCGCCGAGACCGGATTGCCGGGCAGGCCGAAGAAGGCCGCCTGCCCCACCCAGCCGAAGGCCAGGGGGCGTCCCGGGCGCAGGGCTATCCGCCACAGGGCCACGTCGCCCACCGCATCCAGGGCCGCCTTGACGTGATCCGCCTCGCCCACCGAGACCCCGCCCGTGGTGATCACCGCATCGGCGTAGCCGCCGACCTCGTGGAGGATCGCCTCCAGGGTGGCCGGGTCGTCACCCACCACGCCGCGGTCCTGGACATCGACCCCCAGCCGGCGCAGCGCAGCGACGACCAGGGGGCGGTTGCTGTCGTAGATCTGCCCGGGCGCCAGCGGCTCGCCCGGGCTGCACAGCTCGTCGCCGGTCGCGAGGAAGACCACCAGGGGCCGGCGGTGGACCGTCACCTCGGCCCGGCCCACGGAGCCGATCACCCCCACCTCCTGGGGCCGCAGCCGGCAGCCGGCGCCCAGCGCCACGGCCCCGGCGGCGAGGTCGTCGCCGGCGCCGCGGACGTTCTCGCCGGGCGCCACCCCGCCGGGCAGGCGCACGTGGGCCGCATCCACGGCCTCGGCCCGCTCCTGGACCACCACCGCGTCGGCGCCGGGCGGTAGCGGCGCGCCGGTCATGATGCGCAGGCAGCTGCCGGGGGACAGCTCCGACTCCCAACGCTCGCCGGCGAGCACACGGCCGGCCAGGTGCAGCTCCGCCGCCCCCTCGGCGGGCAGATCGGCGCTGCGCACGGCGTAGCCGTCCATGGCGGCGTTGTCGTGGGGGGGTACAGACACCGCGGCGTGGACGTCCTCGGCGAGCACCCGGCCGAGGCTCGTGGCGAGCGGCACGCGCTCGCTGCCGCTCACCGGGGCGAGCTCGGCGAGGATCCGCCGCCGGGCCTCCTCCAGGGGCAGGCCCGCCTCCGCGTGCTCGCTACCGCGCTGCGTCCAGGCACCTGGCTGCATAGCCGCTCCTCTTGGCCGCTCGCATGGCCCCCTCCCCAGGGGGCGCAGATCACCTCGCGCGCCCCGCCCTCCCGCTCATGCACGATGCGAGGACAGCTCGGCGATGACCGTATTGTCGCACGTCACCTCCCCCTCCTACCCACGCGTGGAGCGAGAACGGGCCAGGACAGCGTCCGCCTCCCTCAAGGTGTAGCCCGAGCGGCCGGCCATGCAAGCGTACCCGGCGCCCCGCGGCGGCCCGCTGCCCCAGGCCGCCGCGGGGCGAGGGGGAGAGCGGCCCCTGGCCGGTCAATGGGGCTCGGCGCCGTCCGAGCCGCCCAGCTCCTCGACCACCTCCGAGGCCCGGTCCGGGTGGTGCACCCGGGCCACGTGGAAGAGCGCGTCCCCCTCGTGGACCAGGGGCAGGTTGGTCCGGCCGATGACGATGCCGTCGAA
>CAJXKI010000155.1 GCA_913055765.1 uncultured Ectothiorhodospiraceae bacterium | reverse complement strand
CGTTCCCGTAGCTCGGTTATCTCCTGCCCCGTTTTGCCCGCCTGTTGGTAGTCGTGCGCGGGCGTATGATGGAGCATTCCTGCCGCATATTCTGCATCGTAGGCCATCCTCAGGTCCGTGGCCAGCTCAAAGGGTATCCTGTATATCCGGTCTATCAATTCCTTCGCTTCGTCGTAGGTGTTTCCGAACCGCGCGTGGATGATGTACCGCCGACGGCTGACCACGTCTTCCTGCGGTCCCGACGGGGCGGTTTCCTGCGACTCGGCCCACGCCTTGACCCGTTCCAGGGCATCCGCGAGAAAGGAATGCTGCGGAACGAGCCGCTTTAGCGCGAAAATCCTGTCCGCCAGGTTCCATCTCTGCGGTGTATCGGGCGGCGAGAGACGGTCGAACCACGGCACTTCATGCTCCGCGCCGGGCCACATGAGGACCTGAGCTTTGAACCGGTTGCAACATTCCGCGGTGCGGTAGCGCTCGTTCAACTCGGTAACCTGCGCACCCAGCTGAATAGATAGCGCCCGCGCGGTCAGCTTGAACCATATCTGCCGCCACCCTTTTTTGACCAGGCGCTTCAGGTTCCAGGACCCCTTCCACCCAACCTCCCTCTTGATGGCTTCAAGCGTGGGATTACCGTTGAACTGCTGAGTCAGGTGGGTATCGGTAGAATGAAAATATCCCGAATCGCGCCAATCCTCCCACTGGCTCACGTCGAAGCCGATTTCCCCGGCCTCGGCCTCCTGGTGCAATGGTTGGCTCAGCGCATATTTCGCCGACGTGATGAATGCCCGTCGCGTTTTCTCTACCTCGTCGCACTGCGGCCTGGCACACAGGAGCGCCTCCACGAGCCGCTCCACCGCCTCGCGCCGCTCCTCCAGACCCAAACCGGATTTTACGCCCAGGTAGCAAAGGACGCCTTCATCCAGCTTCTCCACAGCCTGGTGGACGCTGGCCAGGCGCCGCGCATGGACCTCGCGTTCGGTTCGTATATCCTCGTCGCTGTAACGAATGCGAGCCTCATACTGAAAAATGCGCTGCCACATCAGGTCCAGATGCTCGTCCAGCTCAGCCTTGCGGTAGTCCTTCATCAGGTTGTAGTCCGACGCCTCGGCCGTCGTTATCTGGCCGAGTGAAATGATGGTGGGCAGGTAGCGCAGAGCGAGCCCGCCCCCGAAGGCAAGCAGAAAAACGACAACCGCCAGGGCCACGAAGAGTCGGTCGAGGCTGCCGATGTCCGCCGGCAGCGCCAGGAGGTAGATGTAGTCGCGCGGCCGCAGGACCTCGCGCCGGGGGTGGCGCAGGGCCTCGCCGCCGCGGAAGAGGGCCACCACCTGGGCGGAGCCGGGGAGGTTGAGCCGGCCGACGGGCTCGTAGAGCGCCGGCGAGTGATCGGTGATGCGGTAGACCACGAACTCGTAGTCCGTCTGGTGCGGGACGTCGATCTCCTGGCGCTGACCCGCGCCGCTGTCCGGCGGCACCTCCAGCCCCAGTGCCCGCGCCGCCGGGGCGATGGTCCAGCCCTGGACCACCAGGGAGACCAGGACCACGAAGAAGGCCATGTTGAAGAACAGCTCCGCCTGCTCGATGCCGGCGAGCAGGGGGAAGATGCCGAGGATGATGGGCACCGCCCCGCGCAGCCCGACCCAGGCGATGAACAGCTGCTCGCGCCACGGGAAGCGGAAGGGGGTGAGGGCGGCGACCACCGCCACCGGCCGGGCGACGAGGATCAGCACGGCGGCGGCGAGCAGGCCCTGCGGGGCCACCGGCACCAGCGCCGAGGGCGTGACCAGCAGCCCGAGGACCACGAACATGGTGATCTGGGCCAGCCAGGCGAAGCCGTCGTGGAAGCGCCGGATGTTCTGGGCGGCCTGCAGGCGGCGATTGCCGGCGATGAGGCCTGCCAGGTAGGCGGCGAGGAAGCCGCTGCCGCCGAGCACGGCGGCGGCGCCGAAGGTCGCCAGGCCGCTGCCGAGCGCGAGCAGCGGGTAGAGCCCGGCCGAGAGCTCGACCCGGTTGATCAGCCAGGCGAGGCCGAGGCCGCCGGCGGCCCCGAGCAGGGCGCCGACACCCAGCTGCTGGACGAGCTCGATCAGGGCCGCCACGGCGATCGAGTCGGGCTGCTGGACCAGGATCTCGAGCAGCATGATGGTCAGGAAGATCGCCATGGGGTCGTTGGAGCCCGACTCGATCTCCAGGGTCGCGGCCACGCGCTGCTTGAGCGCCAGGCCCTGGGCGTGGAGCAGGCCGAAGACGGCCGCGGCGTCGGTGGAGCCGACGATGGCCCCGAGCAGGGCGCCTTGCGCCCAGCTGAGCTCGAAGGCCCAGGTGAGCGCCGCGCCGGTGATCCCGGCGGTGACGAGGACGCCGAGGGTGGCCAGGGTGAGCGCCGGCTTGAGGGCCACGCGGAAGGTGGCGGCCTGGGTGCGGAGGCCGCCGTCGAAGAGGATGATGGCCAGGGCCAGGCTGCCGATGAGTTGGGCGGCCTGGAAGTCGTCGAACTGGATCCCGACGGGCCCCTCCTCCCCGAGGAGCATGCCGATGCCGAGGAAGACCAGGAGCAGGGGGGCGCCGACGCGGTGGGAGACCACGCTGGCCAGGATGCTCACGACGAGCAGCACGGCCCCGAAGAGGATGAGTTGATGGGTCAGCTCCAAGCGGCCTCCCTACGCGCCCGGTGGAGCGGCAGTATGATACCATCTACCCTCTATCCGGCAGACTCTTGAGAAGCAGCGCATGACCGGCGTCGCCCGCGAGATCCTCCCCGTCAACCTCGAGGACGAGATGCGGCAGTCGTACCTCGATTACGCCATGAGCGTGATCGTGGGGCGTGCCCTGCCGGATGTCCGCGATGGCCTCAAGCCCGTGCACCGGCGTGTCCTCTACGCCATGCGCGAGCTCGGCAACGACTACAACAAGCCGTACAAGAAGTCGGCCCGCGTCGTCGGCGACGTCATCGGTAAGTACCACCCCCACGGCGACGCCGCCGTCTACGACACCATCGTGCGCCTCGCCCAGCCGTTCAGCATGCGCTACCAGCTGGTGGACGGGCAGGGCAACTTCGGCTCCATCGACGGCGACTCGCCGGCGGCGATGCGCTACACCGAGGTGCGCATGGC
>CAJXKI010000154.1 GCA_913055765.1 uncultured Ectothiorhodospiraceae bacterium | reverse complement strand
TCGGCCAGCTCGCGGAGGCGGTTGGAGTTGGAGCTGTTCACCGAGCCGACGACGAGCATCAGGTCCACCCGGGCGGCCAGCTCGCGGACGGCGTCCTGGCGGTTCTGCGTGGCGTAGCAGATGTCGTCCTTGCGCGGCCCCCGGATGGCCGGGAAGCGGCGCTGGAGGGTCTCCACGATGCCGACGGTGTCGTCCACCGACAGCGTGGTCTGGGTGACGTAGGCCAGCTCCTCGGGGTCCTCGACGGCCAGCGCCTCGGCCTCGGCCTCGTCCTGGACCAGGTAGATCCCGCCCTGCCCCGCGGGGGCCAGGTACTGCCCCATGGTGCCCTGCACCTCCGGGTGGCCGGCGTGGCCGATGAGCACCACCTCGCGGCCCTCCTGGGCGTGGCCGCGGACCTCCTTGTGGACCTTGGTCACGAGGGGGCAGGTGGCGTCGAAGACCTGCAGCCCCCGCCGCTCCGCCTCATCGGCCACCCACTGCGGCACGCCGTGGGCGCTGAAGATCACCGTCGCGCCGTCCGGCACCTCGTGGAGCTCCTCGACGAAGACCGCGCCACGGACGCGCAGGTCGTCCACGACGAAGCGGTTGTGCACCACCTCGTGGCGGACGTAGACCGGGGCGCCGTAGAGCGCCAGGGCCCGGTCGACGATGGCGATGGCGCGATCGACCCCGGCGCAGAAGCCGCGGGGATTAGCGAGGTGAATCTGCGGGTTGGGCACGGCGACCTCCCTTCAGGGTTGCGGCGGGCTCTAGCCAGGGGGCCGGCTGCCGGGCGCGCCCCGTTGATCACGGTGGCCCCTCAGGCCCCGTCCCTCGGCGGGCTCGCCAGGAGGTAGCTCCCGATCACGAGCCCGGCTCCGAGGGTAATCCCGATGTCGGCGACATTGAAGATGGGCCAGTGGAAGCCGGCGTAGTGGAGGTGGATGAAGTCCACCACGTGGCCGAGGCGCAGCCGGTCGACGAGGTTGCCCGCCGCGCCGGCGAGGATGAGGGCCAGGCCGAGGGCGAGCCCCGGCCGCTGGTCGCCTACCTGGCGCAGCCAGTGGACGAGGTAGGCGCTCACGCCGGCGGCGATGGCGGCGAGGAGCCAGCGCTGCCAGCCCTCGGCGCCGCCGAGGAGGCTGAACGCCGCGCCGGTGTTGTAGCCCAGGGTGAGGCTGAGCACCGGCAGCAGCTCCAGCGATGCGTAGGCGTCCAGGGCGCCCTGCGCCCAGGCCTTGGTGGCCTGGTCGATCGCCGCGCCGCCTGCCGCGACCAGGAGCCAGCGCCGGTAGCCCACCGCCGCCCCCTCAGGCCGTCGTGCGGCGCTCGCCGGCGCCGGCGACGTTCTCGACGCAGCGGCCGCACAGCTGCGGGTGCTCGGCGCTGGCGCCGATATCCGGCCGCCGGTGCCAGCACCGCGGGCACTTGGCGTGGGCCGAGGCGGCGACGCCGATGCGCACCTCAGTGCCGTCCTCCAGCGTGGCGGCGGCGGCGTCCGCCGGGGCCTCGCCGAGGCCGTGGATGCGCGCCGCGGAGGTGATCAGCACGAAGCGCAGCTCCTCGCCCAGGGGCGCCAGCTCCCGGGCCACGGCGTCGGGGACGTAGAGGTCCACCTCGGCATCGAGGTTGGCGCCGATGACCTTCTCGTTGCGCAGCCGCTCCAGCTCACGGCTGACGGCCGAGCGCACGTCCACCACCCGCGCCCAGAAGGCGGCCTCGGCGTCGCCGCCGTCGAGCGGGACGAGCCCGTCGTACCACTCGGCGGCGAAGACCGGCCCGCTGCGCTCGCCGGGCATGTGCTCCCAGATCTCGTCGGCGGTGAAGGACAGGATCGGCGCCAGCCAGCGCACCAGGGCCTCGGCGATATGCTGCAGCGCCGTCTGCCCGGAGCGCCGCGCCCGGCTGTCCGCCGGCGTGGTGTAGAGTCGGTCCTTGATGACGTCCAGGTAGAAGCCGCCCATGTCCACCACGCAGAAGTTGTGCAGCAGGTGGTAGACGCGGTGGAACTCGTAGCGGTCGTAGGCGGCGACGATGCGCTGCTGGAGCTCCCGGGTGCGGGCCACCGCCCAGCGGTCCAGGGGCAGCAGCTCCGAGGCCGGCAGCGCGTCCCGCTCCGGCTCGAAGCCGGCGAGGTTGCCGAGGAGGAAGCGGGCGGTGTTGCGCATGCGCCGGTAGGCGTCGGCGGTGCGCTGGAGGATGTTGTCCGAGGCCGCGATCTCGCCCGTGTAGTCCGCCGAGGCCACCCACAGGCGCAGGATATCGGCGCCGAGACGGTCCATGACGTCCTGCGGGGCGATGACGTTGCCCCGGGACTTGGACATCTTGTAGCCCTGCTCGTCCACGGTGAAGCCGTGGGTGAGCACCGCCCGGTACGGGGCGGCGCCGCGGATGGCGGCCGCCGACAGCAGCGAGGACTGGAACCAGCCGCGGTACTGGTCGGAGCCCTCCAGGTAGAGGTCCGCCGGCGCGCCCAGTCCCTGGCGCGACGCCAGGACCGTGGCGTGGGTGACCCCGGAGTCGAACCACACGTCCAGGATGTCGTGGACCTTCTCGTAGGCCTCGGCCTCGTCGCCGAGCAGCTCCGCCGGGTCGAGCTGCCACCACGCCTCCAGGCCCTCGCGGGCCATGCGCTCGGCCACCGCCTCCATGTGCCGCGGCGTCTCCGGGTGCGGCTCCCCGGTACGGCGGTGGATGAAGGCGGCGATGGGCACGCCCCAGTGCCGCTGCCGGGAGATGCACCAGTCCGGGCGGCCGCGGACCATGGCGTCGATCCGCGCCTGCCCCCAGGCGGGCATCCAGCGGACCCCCTCGATCTCGGCGAGGGCCCGGTCGCGCATGCCGTGGGCGTCCAGATCGATGAACCACTGCGGCGTGGCGCGGAAGATCACCGGGGTCTTGTGCCGCCAGCAGTGGGGGTAGCTGTGGCGGTACGCCTCGTGGTGGAGCAGGGCGCCGCGCGCCTCGAGCAGCTCCACGACGCGGGGGTTCGCGTCGAAGACGCCGAGACCGCCGAAGTGCTCGGTGCCCTCCAGGAAGCGGCCCTCGCCGTCCACCGGGTTGGTGATCTCGAGGCCGTAGCGCTGCCCGAGCTCGAAGTCCTCCTGGCCGTGGCCCGGGGCGGTGTGCACGCAGCCCGTGCCGCCGTCGGTGGTGACGTGCTCGCCGAGGACCACCGGCACCTGCCGGTCGAG
>CAJXKI010000153.1 GCA_913055765.1 uncultured Ectothiorhodospiraceae bacterium | reverse complement strand
ATCTACTCCCGGATGGTCCGCGAGTACCTGATGGGCGAGCGCTCGAAGATGATCGACCTGATGGCCTGGAACGCCGACACCACCCGGCTGCCGTACCGGATGCACAGCGAGTACCTGCGCCGGCTCTTCCTCAACAACGACCTCGTGGAGGGGCGCTTCGACGTCGCCGGCCAGCCTGTGCACATCGGCGATATCCAGGCCCCCACCTTCGCCGTGGGCACGGAGAAGGACCACATCGCGCCGTGGCGCTCGGTCTACAAGATCAACCGCTTCCTCTACCGCGCCGAGGTGACCTTCGCCCTGACCACCGGCGGCCACAACGCCGGGATCGTCACCCCCCCGGGCCACCCGCGCCGCACCTACCGCAGCCTCACCCGGGGGCTGCAGGCCCCGTACCTGCCGCCCGACCAGTACCTGGAGCAGGCCCCGCAGCAGGCGGGATCCTGGTGGCCCGAGTGGGAGGGCTGGCTGCGCGAGCACTCCGGCGGCCGGGTCTCGCCGCCGGCGATGGGGACCAGCGAGGGGCCGTACCAGCCCCTGGAGGACGCCCCGGGCACCTACGTCCTGCAGGACTGAGCCGGCTCGATGAGCGCCCGGAACTACCTCTTCGACGACCTCCAGGTCGGCGACCGGCTCGAGACCACCAGCCGGCTCAACCATGAGGACGTGCGGGTCCTGGGCGAGGGGCTCTGGCCCGGTACCATGCTGGTCAACGCCGTCTGCGATGCGTTCCCCGGGCCGGGCACGGAGCCGCTGGCCCAGGAGCTCACCTACGAGGGCACCGTGGCCCTCGGCGACACCGTGACCATCACCCTGGAGATCGTCGAGAAGGGCAGCGACGGCCAGCGGGTGGTGGTCGCCGGCCGGGCCTGCAAGGATACCGGCGAGCCGGTGATCAGCGGCCGGGTCACCGTCCGTGCCCCCACCGAGCGCATCGACGGCGAGCCGGACTCCAGCGTGGCCACGACCAGCCCGGGGCGGCGCCGCCAGCTGCAGCGCCTGCTGCGCATGGCCGACGACCTGGCCCCCATGCGCGTGGCCGTCGTCCACCCCGTGGACGGCCTGTCCCTGCAGGGGGCCCTGCAGGCGGCGGAGCACGAGCTCATGGCGCTGACCCTGGTCGGCCCCGAGCACAAGGTCCGCGCCGCGGCGGACGAGGCGGGGGTGGCCCTGGGGGATACCCCGATCATCGACGTCGAGCACTCCCACGAGGCCGCCGAGGTGGCGGTGGGCCTGGCCCGGCGCGGCGACGTGGAGGGGCTGATGAAGGGGTCCCTGCACACCGACGAGCTCATGGCCGCCGTGGTCGATCGCCAGCAGGGGCTGCGTACGGAGCGGCGCATCAGCCACGTCTACGCCATGGATGTGCCCACCTACCCGCGCCCGCTGCTGATCTCCGATGCGGCCATCAATATCGTCCCCGAGCTGGCCTGCAAGCGGGATATCTGCCAGAACGCCATCGAGCTGGGCCACGCGCTAGGCGTCGCGGAGCCGAAGGTCGCCATCCTGTCGGCCACCGAGTCGGTGAATCCGGATATCCCGTCGACGCTCGACGCGGCGGCGCTGTGCAAGATGGCCGATCGCGGCCAGATCAGCGGCGGGCTGCTGGACGGGCCGCTGGCCTTCGACAACGCCATCTCGGAGAGCGCGGCGCAGACCAAGGAGATCCACTCCCAGGTGGCCGGCCACCCCGACGTCCTCCTCGCCCCGGACCTGGAGTCCGCCAACATGATGGCCAAGCAGCTCTACTACCTCGCCGATGCCGAGGCGGCGGGGATCGTCCTCGGCGCGCGGGTGCCCCTCGTCCTGACCTCGCGGGCGGACGACGTCATGGCCCGCCTGGCCTCGTGCGCCCTGGCGCTGCTGGTGGCTGACCGCAAGCGCCGCGGCCTGGCGCACCTGTAGCCGCTGCGAGGGGAGGCCCCATGCCCGACGCCATCCTTGTGCTCAACGCCGGCTCGTCGAGCATCAAGTACGCTGTCTACGAGCGCGGCGAGGCCGCCGAGCTGACGCTGCGCCTCCACGGCCACGTCGAGGGGCTCGGCGGCGAGCCGCGGCTCTACGTGGACGATCTCCACCGTAGCCAGGACTACCGGGCGCTCGGCGCCGGGGCCGGTCACGAGGCGGCGCTCGCGGCGGTCCTGGAGGCCGTCGACAGCCAGCTCGGCGGCCTGCGGCTCGTCGGCGCCGGCCACCGCATCGTCCACGGCGGGGCGGGCTACAGCGAGCCGGTGGTCATCGATGAGGCCGTGCTCGACGAGCTCCACGGCCTCGAGCACCTCGCCCCGCTGCACCAGCCGCACAACCTCGCCGCCGTGGAGGCGGTCCGCAGCGTGGCGCCGCACCTGCCCCAGGTGGCCTGCTTCGATACCGCCTTCCACCGCACCCAGCCGGCGGTGGCGCAGCGCTTCGCCCTGCCGCGTGCCTACGAGCAGCGCGGCGTGCAGCGCTACGGCTTCCACGGGCTGTCCTACGAGTACATCGCCGGCCGCCTGCCGGCCTACGACCGCGATGCCGCGGCCGGGCGCACGATAGTCGCCCACCTCGGCGCCGGGGCGAGCCTCTGCGCCCTCCGCAACGGGCAGAGCGTGGACACCACCATGGGCTTCACCGCCCTCGACGGCCTGCCCATGGGTAGGCGCTGCGGCAGCCTCGACCCCGGCGTGGTGCTGCACATGCTGCGCGAGGCGGGCGCCTCGGTGGACGGCGTCGAGCAGATGCTCTACCACGATGCCGGCCTGCTCGGCGTCTCCGGGATCTCCTCGGACATGCGCGTGCTCCTGGACAGCGACGCCCCGGAGGCCGCCGAGGCGGTGGCGCTGTTCTGCTACCGGGCCATCCGGGAGATCGGCGCCCTGACCGCGGCCCTCGGCGGCCTCGACGCCCTGGTCTTCACGGCCGGCATCGGTGAGAACGCCGCGCCGGTGCGCCGGCGTATCGCCGAGGGGCTCGGCTGGCTGGGCCTGGCCCTGGACCCGGCGGCCAACGAGGCCCACGGGCCGCGGATCAGCGCCGACGACAGCCGCCTCGCCGCCTGGGTGATCCCCACCGACGAGGAGCGGGTCATCGCCGCGCACACCGCGAGACGCCTGGCTTGACGCCGCGCTCGTCGCCGCCCCGCCACCGCGGTACAATGGCGGGCACGTCGGTAGGGACTGGCCCATGAGCGATCGCTATCCGGAGACCCTCCACTGCAGCACCGTCGCCCGGTCGCGGCTGTTCCGCGTTGAGGCCGTGGGCCTGCGGTTCAGCAACGGCGCCGAGGTGGAGTACGAGCGCCTCG
>CAJXKI010000152.1 GCA_913055765.1 uncultured Ectothiorhodospiraceae bacterium | reverse complement strand
TCGCTGTACGTCGTCAACAATGTCAGCTCGGCGGTGGACTACTTCAGCCGGCTCGGCGGCAGCGTCGGCGTCGCGGGGCTCGTGGTCAACAAGGACGACGGCACCGGCGAGGCCCAGGCCTTCGCGGAGCAGGTCGGCATCCCGGTGCTCGCCAGCATACCGGCGGATGACGAGATCCGGCGCAAGAGCGCCAACTACGAGATCATCGGCTACCCCGGTGGGCCCTGGGCTCCGCTGTTCGAGGAGCTGGCGCGCAACGTGGCCGAGGCCCCGCCGGTCATGCCCGAGCCGCTGGCGCAAGAAGGGCTCCTCGGGCTCTTCAGGAGCGACGAGGTGGGGCGTGACGTGGAGCTCGTGCCTGCCACCCCCGAGGACATGTGCCCGCAGGGGATGAGCGAGCGGCCGTCCCTGGAGATCGTCTACGACGACAACGAGTGAGCGACCTGCCGGAGAGGGCTGATGAGCGAGCAATCGGGGCCGCACGACCGGCCGCAGACCATGTGCCCGGCCTTCGGGTCGCTACGGGTGGGGCTGCGGATGCGCCGTACCGCCACGGTGCTGGCAGGCTCGGCGTGCTGCGTCTACGGGCTGAGCTTTACCGCGCACTTCTACGGGGCGCGGCGCAGCATCGGCTACGTGCCCTTCGATTCCGAGTCGCTGGTCACGGGCGGGCTGTTCGAGGACGTCCAGCAGGCGGTCTACGATCTCGCCGATCCGGAGCGCTACGACGCCGTCGTCGTGATCAACCTCTGCGTGCCGACGGCCTCCGGCGTGCCGCTACGGCTGCTGCCGGAGGCGATCAACGGCGTGCGCGTGGTGCCGCTGGAGATCCCCGGCTTCGGCGTGCCGACCCACGCCGAGGCCAAGGATAAGCTGGCGGCGGCCATGCTGCGCTATGCTCGGCGCGAGGCCGAGAGCGGACCGGTGGCGGCGCCGCGCAGCGGCCGCGGCGAGCTGCCCACGGTGGCGCTGCTCGGCGAGGTATTCCCGGGCGATCCGGTGAGCATCAGCCGCATGCTAGAGCCCATGGGCCTGGCGGCGGGCCAGGTGGTCCCGACCCGCGAGTGGCGCGAGCTCTACGCCGCCCTGGACTGCCGCGCCGCGGCGGCGATCCACCCCTTCTACACCGAGTCCCTGGCGGAGTTCGAGGCGGCCGGACGGCCTCGCATCCCCTCGGCGCCGGTGGGATGCGACGGTACGGCGGCCTGGCTGGAGGCCGTGGGCGAGGCTTGCGGCATCGATCCCCAGGCCGTCGAGGCCGCCAAGGCCGCTGTCCTGCCGGAGCTCGAGGAGGCCCTGGCAGCGGCCCCTATCGAGGGCCGTATCACCGTCTCCGGCTACGAGGGCTCGGAGCTGCTGGTCGCGCGGCAGCTGGTGGAGTGCGGCGCCGATGTCCGCTACGTCGGCACGGCCGTGCCGCATACCCCGTGGTCCGAGCCGGATCGCGCGTGGCTGGAGGCGCACGGGATCCCGGTGCAGTTCCGGGCTACCCGCGAGGACGATGCAGGCGCGGTGGATACCCATCGGCCGGATCTGGCCATCGGCACTACGCCGGTGGTCCAGCACGCGAAGGAGCGCGCCATCCCTGGGCTCTACTTCACCAACCTGATCTCCGCCCGGCCCCTGATGGGGCCTGCCGGCCCCGGCTCGCTGGCGCAGGTCATCAACGCCGCCATCGGGAACAAGGAGCGCTTTGACGCGATGAACGCATTCTTCGCCGGCGTCGGGCAGGGCGATACGGCCGGCATCTGGACGGATGAGCCGCAGGCGCCGCCGCGGGTCCAGATCGCCGGCGGGGGCCAGCAGCGGCAAGGGGAGGAGCGCTGATGCTCATCCCGGATCTCGATCGGGCCGGCGGCTACTGGGGGGCGATCTACGCCTTTACCGCGGTCAAGGGCCTGCAGGTGATCATCGATGGGCCGGTGGGTTGCGAGAACCTGCCGGTGACCGCGGTGCTGCACTACACCGACGCCCTACCGCCGGACGAGCTGCCGGTGGTGGTCACCGGCCTATCCGAGGAGGAGCTCAATCGCGAGGGTACCGAGGGCGCCATCAAGCGCGCCCATGAGACCCTCGATCCTCAGCAGCCGAGCGTGGTCGTCACCGGCTCCATCGCCGAGATGATCGGCGGGGGTATGACCCCGGAAGGTACAGGACTGCTGCGCTTCCTGGCGCGGACCATCGACGAGGACCAGTGGCAGGCATCCGACCGGGCCCTGCGCTGGCTTTGGGAGCAGTTCGGGCTGCGCCGCGGGCGTATGCCCAAGCCCCGCCAGCGGCAGGCGGGTGAGCCGCCCAGGGTCAATATCATCGGTCCCGCCTACGGCATGTTCAACATGCCCTCGGATCTCGCCGAGGTCCGCCGCCTGGTCGAGGGCATCGGTGCCGAGGTGAACCTGGTCTTCCCGCTCGGCTGCCATGTCGACCAGATCCCGCGCCTGGTCGACGCCGACGTGAACGTCTGCATGTACCGGGAGTACGGCCGGGCCCTGTGCGAGGCCCTGGGCCGGCCGTACCTGCAGGCGCCGGTGGGCCTGCATACCACAACCCGGTTCCTGCGCGCCCTCGGGGAGCAGCTCGGCCTGGACCCCGAGCCGTTTATCGAGAGCGAGCGGCATACGACGCTCAAACCGCTCTGGGACCTGTGGCGCTCCGTGACGCAGGATTTCTACGCGACGGCGACCTTCGGGATCGTCGCTGGGGAGACCCACACCCGGGGGATCCGGAGCTACCTGGAGGACGACCTCGGGATGCCCTGCAGTCTCGCCTTCTCCCGCCGCCCCGGCGGCAAGACCGATAATGACGCGATCCGTTCCGCCATCCACCGGCAGACACCGCTTGTGATGTTCGGCAGCTACAACGAGCGGATGTATCTTGCTGAGATCGGGGGGCATACGAGATACATCCCGGCCTCCTTTCCTGGTGCGGTCATACGCCGCCACACGGGAACCCCGTTCATGGGGTACGGTGGAGCCACTTACATCGTACAGGAGGTGTGTAACGCGCTCTTCGATGCCCTGTTCCATATCCTGCCGCTGGGCACGGAGATGGATCAGGTCGAGGCGACCCTGGCACGGACCGGAGGAGCGGCTGCCGGCCCTCAGGAGGCCGCCCGCGAAGCGGGGCAGGCCGACCAGGGGAGCGCCTCGGAGGCGTTGGCCTGGGATGAGGACGCTCGGGCCGAGCTGGATCGGTGGGTTTCCGAGCAGCCCGTCCTGGTCCGCATCTCGGCCGCCAAGCGGCTGCGGGACGCGGCCGAGCAGCGGGCCAAGGCTGCCGGCGAGACCC
>CAJXKI010000151.1 GCA_913055765.1 uncultured Ectothiorhodospiraceae bacterium | reverse complement strand
TACTCCACCAGGTGCCCCAGGTGGATCGGGCCGTTGGCGTACGGCAGTGCGCTGGTGATGAGGATGCGGCGTGCCATGGGCTCCAGGTGTTGTCGGTGCAGGGGACGGCGCATTATGCCAGACCCGCCCGGCGAACAGGAGGCAGGCCCCTCGTCCCGATCCCGGGCGAGGGGCGGGCCGCTACCACGCGGTCCATGCCCTGGCGGCGCGGCCCCGCGGCCTGGGCCTGGCCCGCCGCAGGGCGGCGCCCGCTACGCCGGGAGCTCGATGACCCCCGCCAGGATCGCCGCGGCCAGGGCCCAGACGTAGAAGGCGAAGGCCTTGAGCTGGGCGCGGTAGAGGCAGTAGACCACCAGGCGCAGGGAGACGACGCCCACCAGGGCCGCCGTGACGAAGCCGGTGGCCAGGGCGGCGTAGCTGACGCCGCCGAGGCCGCCGAGCTGGTAGACCTCCACGGCCTGGAGCAGGCTGGCGGCGCAGATGGTGGGGATGGCGAGGAAGAAGCTGTACTCCGCCGCCCAGCGGCGCTTGAGCCCGGCGAAGAGGCCGAAGACGATGGTCATGGCGCTGCGCGACAGCCCCGGCGTCAGGGCCAGGCCCTGGGCGACGCCGATGACGGTGGCGGTGCCGGCGCCGGTGCTGCGCAGGGTGCGGCGGCGCGGCGGGAGCTTGTCCGTCCAGAAGAGCAGGATGCCGGTGGCGATTAGGGCGATGGCCACCACGGACGGCGCGGCGAAGGCCTGCTCGAGGGTCGCCTTCAGGCTCAGCCCCACGACGCCGGTGCACAGCACCGAGAGCATCCCCAGCAGGAAGAGCCGTGCGTAGAGCGGCGGCCCCTGGCGCCCGCCAGCCCGCGCCCAGGCGTAGCCGTCGCGCAGCGCGTAGCGGCTGAAGCGCAGCAGCTGCGGCGCGAAGACCAGCCCGATAGAGACCAGGGTGCCGAGGTGCACCACCAGGTTGAACAGGATCATCTGCGCGCTATCGGGCGCCGGCACGGCGTACGATTGGCCGATGAGCCAGTGCTCGAGGAGCACCATGTGCGCCGTCGAGCTTACCGGCAGGAACATGAAGATCCCCTGCACGACGCCTAGCAGCGCGGCGATCCAAAGTGCCATTCGCGCTCCCCCTCGTCGGCTCTCCCTGGCTGCCCGAGGCGCCCCGGCCTCGCGGCGCGCGAGGCCGCTTTGTTACGCGACCGGGGCCACCGCGTCAAGCGTGCTGCGCCGCAAAAATTGACGCCCGGCAAGCGGCAGGCTACCGTCCTGGACCGGTACCGGGCCCGGGCCTGCCACCGTCCCGGCGCTAGCCTCGGCGGCCGGCGGCGGCCGCCACGGCGCGTAGGCGGGGCTGTCGATGCACAAGGAGCGGAGCATGCAGCACGAGGCGCTGTTGCCCGAGATCCGGCAGCTCCTCGATGGGAGGCGTTGGCGGGACGTCCGCGCTCGTATCGAGGAGCTGCCGGACCAGGATATCGCCGAGCTCATCCTGCACCTGGAGAAGTCGCGGCGCATCTTCCTCTTCAAGCTGCTGCCGCGGCCGCGCGCCTCCGAGGTCTTCTCCTACCTCTCGGGGGACGACCAGGATGCGCTGCTCCAGGACATGACCGACCACGAGACGCGGGAGATCGTCGCCGCGCTCACCCCCGACGACCGCACGGCGCTGTTCCAGGAGCTGCCCGCCGAGGCGACCCAGCGCCTGCTCGAGCTCCTGCCCCCGGGCGCCAAGCGCGAGGCCCGGGAGCTGCTCGGCTACCCGGCGGAGAGCGTCGGGCGGCTGATGACCCCGGAGTACATCGCCGTGCGCGCCGACTGGACGGTGGAGCGCTGCCTGCAGCACATCCGCGGCCAGCGCGAGCGGGCGGAGACGGTGAACGTCATCTACGTCACCGACCGCGCCGGGCGCCTGCTGGACGCGCTGACCATACGGCGGTTCATCGTCGCCGACCCGGCGACCCAGGTCGAGGCCCTCATGGACTACCACGTCATCAGCCTCGGCGCCACGGAGGACCGGGAGCAGGCGGTGGCCATGGTGCAGCGCTACGACATGACGGCGCTGCCGGTGGTGGACACCGAGGGCGTGCTCGTCGGCACCGTGACGCCCGACGACGTCATGGACGTCGCCGAGGCCGAGGCCACCGAGGACTTCCACAAGGTCGGCGGCGTCGGCGCGCTCAACTTCCGCATGCGCGACGCCAGCCTGTGGCGGCTCTATCGGCGTCGGGTGGGCTGGCTGGTGCTGCTCGTGTTCATCAACATGTTCGGCGGCGAGATCATCGCCGCCTTCGAGGGGACCATCCAGGCGGCGGTGGTGCTCGTCACCTTCCTGCCGCTGGTGATCGACACCGGCGGCAACGCCGGCACCCAGTCGGCGACGCTCATGGTCCGCGCCCTGGCCACCGGCGACGTGCGGGCCCGGGACTGGCTGCGCCTGTGGGGCCAGGAGGCCGGGGTCTCCATCGCCCTCGGCGGGACGGTGGCCGTCGCCGTCTGGGCCCTGGGCCTGTACCGCGGCGGCCTGGAGGTGGCGTGGGTGGTGGCCTTCGCCATGCTGGCGGTGGTCTTCATGGGCAGCATGATCGGCATGCTGCTGCCCTTCGGGCTGCAGCGGCTCAACCTGGACCCGGCCACGGCGAGCGCGCCGCTGATCACCTCCATCGCCGATATCGGCGGCATCCTGATCTACTTCGCCATCGCTGCGGCGCTGCTGTAGCCGCCCCTGTTCAGGGCCCCGCTCGGTGCCTACAATCGCGGCCGAGCAGGCGAGGGGGTGCCCATGGCGATCAAGTCCGACCGCTGGATCCGGCGGATGGCCGAGGAGCAGCGGATGATCCAGCCGTTCGAGCCGGGGCAGGTGCGGGAGGGCCCCGACGGGGGGCGCGTGATCTCCTACGGCACCTCCAGCTACGGCTACGACGTCCGCTGCGGCAGCGAGTTCAAGATCTTCACGGACATCAACTCCGCCGTGGTCGACCCGAAGGACTTCGACGCCGGCAGCTTCGTCGACGTCCAGGGCGATGTCTGCATCATCCCGCCGAACTCCTTCGCCCTGGCCTACACCGTGGAGTACTTCCGCATCCCGCGGGACGTGCTCACCGTCTGCCTGGGCAAGTCCACCTACGCCCGCTGCGGCATCATCGTCAACGTCACCCCGCTGGAGCCGGAGTGGGAGGGCCGGGTGACCCTGGAGTTCTCCAACACCACCCCGCTGCCGGCGAAGATCTACGCCAACGAGGGGGTGGCGCAGATGCTGTTCTTCGAGTCCGACGAGCCGTGCCAGACCTCCTACGCCGA
>CAJXKI010000150.1 GCA_913055765.1 uncultured Ectothiorhodospiraceae bacterium | reverse complement strand
AGTACGGCACCCGCCACTCGCCCAACCTGGATCCGTTCCTGAGCGGCCGTATCGAGGTGGTGCGCGGGGCCTCGAGCCTGCTCTACGGCTCCGACGCCCTGGGCGGGGCCGTCAACGTGATGCCGCTGGCGATTCACTACGCGCCTGAGGGCGAGACCCAAGGGGGCGGCGAGACCCTCACCCGCTATGCCACCAACAACGAGCAGTGGGACGTCGGGGCCAAGGTCCACGGCGGGACCGACCGCTTCGGCGTGGTGGCCGGGCTCATCGACCGCTCGGCCGGCAACCTGACCACGCCCGACGAGCCCACCTTCGCTGAATCCGGTAATAGCGGCGACCCCAAGTTCACCGGGGAGCTGGACCACACGGACTTCGACCAGGGCAACGCCGTCCTGGGCGTCGGCAGTAGGGGCAGCTGGGGCGAGATCCAGGCCCACTATACGCGCTGGCGCAGCGAGCAGAACTTCCTGCTGCCGAACGGCAAGGGCATCGGCCAGGACCTGGAGGACGACCGCCTGAGACTGGCCGGTACGTTCCCGCTGGCCTCGGGCTGGGAGCTGAGGCCCAAGCTCATGTGGCAGAACAACCGCCGGCGAGCCAACGCCCCCGGCAAGCCGCGCGCAGAGCTGTTCGACGGCAGCATCGACGTGGAGTTCGACCAGTACACCGCGCGCCTGGAGGCCGAGCACGGCCCGTGGCTGGGGTTCGACTACGGCACCCTCGGCGCCGAGGTCGTGCGCAAGGAGCAGGAGTCCCGCGGCACCACCCAGCTCTCGCCGGGCGGCGACGTGACCAAGGCCGGCCTGTTTGCCAATGAGGAGCGCGGCTTCGGCCCTTGGACCGTGCAGGGCGGCCTGCGCTACGACTACATCGAGGTCATGGCCGATGAGGGCGAGACCGCCAACGTGGAGAGCGAGGCCCTCCAGGGCGAGGGGCGCACCGGCGAGAGCTACGATGTCGTCACCGGGTCGCTGGGGGCGTCCTACCGCTTCACGCAGCACCTGACCCTGGCGGCCAACGCCGCGCGCGGCTTCCGCGCACCGACCCTGTTCGAGCTCTATGCCCACGGTGACCATGGCGGCGTGGCAGCCGACCAGCGGGGCAATCCCGACCTGGATCCGGAGAGGTCCATCGACACCGACCTCGCCCTGCGCTGGCGCTCGCCCCGGCTGCAGGCCTCCGCCACCGTGTACCGCAATCAGATCGATGACTACATCTTCTTGCGGAGTACAGGCGGAACGGCGAGTTCGGGCCTGCCCATCTTCCGCTATGACCAGGCGGACGCCGTCCTGACCGGCCTGGACCTGGAGGCCAAGGGCGAGCCGGTCCCCTGGCTGGCGCTGGCGGCTAGCGCCAGCGTCGTCGAGGGCGAGAACACCGACACGGGCGACAACCTGCCCCTGCTACCCGCCAACAAGCTCCGGGCCTCGGTCACCTACCAGCCGCAGGTCGGGGGCAAGGTCACCGATCCGTACGTAGAGCTCGGTGTCCGGCACGCCTTCGACCAACGGGCTGCCCCTGGCGAGCCCTTCGAGCAGTTCGACAAGAAGGACGTCGGCACCGCATCCACGGATGCCTATACCTTGGTCGACCTGTCCGCCGGGTTCCGCTGGCAGGGGCCCTTGGAGCGGCCGGTGAAGCTCGACCTCGAGGTGCGCAACCTCCTCGACGAGGCGCACCGGGACTTCCTGGATACCTACAAGGGCTACGCCCTGAGCTTGGGCCGGAATGTCCTCGCCACCGTGCGCGTGCCCTTCGGGGCGAAGAGCTCCAGCAGGCCGTGAATCGCGGTCCTTACCCCTCGTGAAAGGATCCTGGACTTGGATGGTACGATTTAATGGCTTTTCCGCCGCCATAGCCGTCGCCCGCAACGGGCAGACGGCCATGGCCACTCTGCTCAACGCAAGCCGATACAGGAGGACGCGAGCCGGGCCGCGCGATCGTGCCGCGCACGATCCGCGCCCCCACACCCACCCAGAAGGGCGGGCCTCTCGCGAAGTACCATGAAGATCTACCTGGACTGCTGGCCGTGCTTTATGCGCCAGGCCCTGAGCGGCGCGCGCCGTGCCGGGGCCTCGGACGCGCAGCAGCACACGGTGCTGCTGGAGACTCTGGAGCAGCTCAAGACCCTGGCCCAGGACGCCACCCCGCCGGAGATGGGGAATCACATCCACCGGCGGGTGCGCGAGATCACCGGGGACCGGGATCCCTACCTCGAGGCGAAGCAGGAGGCCACCGCCGCTGCCCTGGCTATGCAGCCGCGCCTGGAGGCGGTGATGCAGGAGGCCGCGGATCCCCTGGAGACGGCGGCGCGCCTCGCCATCGCCGGTAACATCATCGACTACGGCGCCGCCGAGAGCTTCGATCTGGACGCCACCCTGGAGCGGGTGCTCGGTGCCCCCTTCGGCATCGACGGCATGGCGGTGCTGCGCCGGGCCCTGGAGCGGGTGGACCGGGTGCTCTACCTGGCGGATAACGCCGGCGAGACGGTGTTCGACCGGGTGCTGATCGAGGCCCTGGGCCGTCCGGTGACCTACGCCGTCAAGGCGAGCCCCGTGCTCAACGACGCCACCCTGGAGGAGGCCCGGGCGGCGGGGATCCACCAGGTGGCGGAGATCGTGGACACCGGTTGCGACGCCATGGGCGCCCCGCTGGAGCTTTGCTCGCAGGCCTTCCGGGAGCGCTTCGAGGCGGCGGACCTGATCATCGCCAAGGGCCAGGCCAGCTACGAGACCCTGAGCGATGTCGATGCCCCGGTGCTCTTCCTGCTCCAGGCCAAGTGCGAGGTCATCGCCGACGACCTGGGCGTGGCGACCCGGTCGGTGGTGGCCAAGCCCTCGCCCCATCTGGCGGCCCGCTTCGGGGGTTAGCGGCTCCGGGCGGCCCCGCTAGGCGGCGAGCTCGACGCCGAGGGCGAGCGGCAGCAGGAGGTAGACGAACGCCGTGGTCAGCACGATGGTGACCAGGTTGAGCACCAGCCCGGCGCGGGCCATATCCGGGACGGTCAGCGCCTGGCTGCCGAAGACCACGGCGTTGGGCGGCGTCGCCACCGGCAGCATGAAGGCGCAGGAGGCGGCCACCGCCACCGCGGCCATGAGGACCACCGGGTTGAAGCCCATGGCCACGGCCAGGGCGCCCATCAGCGGGACGAAGACCGTCGCCGTGGCGGTGTTGGAGGTCACCTCGGTGAGGAAGACCACCAGGGCCACGCAGGCGGCGAGGATCAGGAGGATCGACGCCCCGTCGAGGACCTCCAGCGCCTCGGCCAGGCTCTCGGAGAGGCCGCTGGCGCCGAAGCCCGCCGCCAGGGCGAAGCCGCCGCCGAAGAGCAGGACGATGTCCCAGGGGATCTGCACCGC
>CAJXKI010000149.1 GCA_913055765.1 uncultured Ectothiorhodospiraceae bacterium | reverse complement strand
CTTGTACTCGCTCACGTCGCCGCCTCGCCTGAGTGGTTTGCGTTGCCGAGCACGCGCCGTGCCGCGCGTATGTCCTCACCGATCTGGGCGGCCAGGGCCTCGAGGCCGTCGAAGTGGACCTCGCCGCGCAGGCGGGCCACCGGCTCGACGGCCAGGTGGCGCCCGTAGAGGTCGCCGTCGAAGTCGATGAGGTGGACCTCGAAGACCGTGCGGCGCCCTCCCACGGTCGGGCGGACGCCGACGCTGATCGCCGCAGGCCAGGGCCGCGCCGCGGCCCCGTGGACCCAGCCGGCGTAGATGCCGTCCAGCGGGCTCCGCTCCGGCGACAGGCGCAGGTTCGCCGTCGGCCAGCCGAGCCGGCGGCCCATGGCGTCACCGTGCACCACGCGCCCGCGCACGCAGTAGGGGTGGCCCAGCAGCCGTGCGGCCTCGTCGAGGCGTCCGGCCGCCAGCGCCTCGCGGATGCGGGTGCTGCTGATCCGCTCGCCGGCGCGGGTCACCGTCGCCATGGGCGCCACCTCGTAGCCGTGCGCCGCGCCGGCACGCTGGAGGAGCTCCAGGTCCCCGCGCCGGCGGCGGCCGAAGCGGAAGTCGTCGCCGACGAGCACGTAGCGCACGCCGAGGCGCTCGCCGAGGAGCTCGCCAGCGAAGGCCTCGGGCTCCATAGCCGCCAGGTGGCGATCGAAGCGCAGGCACAGGACGGCGTCGACGCCCGTCTCGGCGAGCCGCAGGACCTTCTCGCGCAGGCCGGCGAGCCGCGCCGGGGCCTGCCCCGGGGCGAAGCGCTCCTGCGGGTGCGGCTCGAAGGTGGCCACGACGGCGGGGCAGCCGCGCTGCTGCGCCTCGTGGCGCAAGCGGTCGATCATCGCGCGGTGGCCACGGTGGACGCCGTCAAAGTTGCCGATGGTCACGGCCGCACCGCGGTGGCGCTCGCGGAGGTTGTGCAGTCCCCGGATGAGCTCCATGGCGCTCACATAAAAGTGCCAGTATACAGGGCGGGCGACACCTGCGGCCAGCCACCCGCCGCAGGGCGGCGCTCACCCCGGCGCCGGCGGCTCGCGCAGCTGCCGCGGCCGGACGCCGAGGGCGTAGAGCGCCGCCGCGTAGAGCCCTGCGCCGGCGGCGACCGCCGCCACCAGGGCCACGCCCCGCGCCACGGCACCGGCGGCGAGCCAATCCTGCAGGCGCAGCGCCGGGTAGGCCAGCGCCGCGGCCATCAGCGTGCTCGCCGCCGCCACCTGCAGCGCCAGCCGCAGCCAGCCGCTGCCCCGGCGGTAGATCTGGCGGCGCACCAATCCGGTGAGCAGCAGCGCCGCGTTCACCGTCGCCGAGGCGGCTGTCGCGCCGGCCAGCCCCACGTGGCCGTAGGGCGTATCGCGCAGCCACCAGACGGCGGTGATGGACAGGCCCAGGTTCACCGCTACAGCGGCCGCGGCGCAGTATACCGGCGTCCTCATGTCCTCACGGGCAAAGTACCCCGGGGTCAGCACCTTCACCAGGACGAAGCCGAACAGGCCGAGGCTGTAGGCGGCCAGCGACCAGGCGGCGGCGGTGACGTCGCCGGGGCCGAAGGCGCCGTACTGGAACAGCGTGGCCAGGGTGGGCCCGGCGAGGACGATGAGCCCCGCCGTCGCCGGTGCCACCACCAGCAGGACCAGGCGCAACCCCCAGTCCAGGGTCCGCGCGAAGCGCGCCGGGTCGCTGGCGGCGTGCTCCGCGGACAGGCGCGGCAGCAGCACCGTGCCCAGGGCGATGCCGAACACCCCCAGCGGGAACTCCACGAGGCGATCCGAGAAGTAGAGCCAGCTCACGCTGCCGGGGACCAGGAACGACGCCAGGACGGTATCGACCAGGAGGTTGAGCTGCATCACCGAGGAGCCGATCACCACCGGCCCCATGTTGCGTATAACCCGCCGCACCCCGGCGTGCCGCAGCGACGGCCGCGGCAGCACCAGCAGGCCCTCGCGGTAGAGGAAGGGCAGCTGCAGCAGCAGCTGCAGGATACCGCCCACCGCCACCGCCGCGGCCAAGGCCGTGATCGGCTCCTCGAACCACGGCGTGGCCCACAGCGCCGCAGCGATCATGGCGACGTTGAGCAGCACCGGCGCGAAGGCGAAGGAGGCGAAGCGGTTGCAGGTCTGCAGCACCGCCCCGGCGCAGGCCACCAGGGAGATGAGCAGGATGTACGGGAAGGTCAGCCGCAGCAGCCCCACGGTGAGCTCGAAGCGCGCCGGGTCGCTGCTGAACCCGGGCGCGAAGAGGCCCACCACCGCCGGGGCGGCGAGCACGCCGAGCACCGTCAGCGCCAGCAGCGCCGCGCCCAGGGTGCCGGCGCTGTAGGCGACCAGCGCACGCACCTGGCGGTGTGTGTTATGGGTACGGTAGTGGGTGAGCACCGGCACGAAGGCCTGGGAGAAGGCCCCCTCGGCGGTGATCCGGCGCATGAAGTTGGGGATCTTGAAGGCGACGATGAACGCGTCCGTCTGCACCCCCGAGCCGAAGACGCCGGCGATGATCACGTCACGGGCCAGGCCGAGGATGCGCGAGACGAGGGTCAGGGAGCCGAAGGTGAAGATGGCGCGTAGCAGGCCGGTAACCAAGCAGGCGTCGCCTCCTCCGTGCACAAGCGTCCGAGGTCGCGCCGATGATACAGCGCGGCCACCGCGGGGCAAGGGCGGTCGTGGCTGATCCCGGGCAGGTGGAGCTCGTCGACGGGGCCGTAGGCCCCGAGCTGCGGGTCCGGGGGGACTGGACGCTGACCCACTACCGGGCGCTGCTGCAGCAGGTCCGTGCCGCCGAGCCCGCGGAGCGGCCGGATGGGGTGGACCTCAGCCGCCTGGCGGCCCTGGATACGGCCGGCGCCGCCCTGCTGGCGCGCTTGATCGGCCCCGAGCGCGTCGAGGCGCTGGCGGCTACGGCCCCGGAGCTCACCGCGGAGCGGCGCCACCTGCTCCAGGCCGTCGCCGCCGCCCGCGGCCGCGCCGCGCCGGCCCCGCCCCCGCGGCGCCGCTGGCGGCCGGGGCGCGCCGTGGCCGCGCTCGGCGCGCGGATCGGCCACGGGGCGGCGCAGCTGCGCCTAGCGATCGGCTTCACCGGGCTGGTGCTGGCGACCTTCGCCGGCCGCCTCACCCAGCCACGGCGCTGGCGCCTGGGCGCCGTCTCCAGCCAGCTCCAGCGCACGGCGCTGGAGGCGGTGCCCATCGTCGCCCTGCTGACCTTCGCCGTGGGCGCGGTGGTCGCCCTGCTCGGCATGACCGTCCTCGGCCGCTTCGGCGCCGAGCTCTTCACGGTGGACCTGGTCGCCTACGCCTTCCTGCGCGAGTTCGGCGTGGTGCTCACCGCCGTGCTCCTCGCCGGCCGCTCGGCGAGCGCCTTCAC
>CAJXKI010000148.1 GCA_913055765.1 uncultured Ectothiorhodospiraceae bacterium | reverse complement strand
CACCTGGCCAACCCGCGCAACGCCTGGCGCTCCTTCGCCCGCTTCCGCACCTCCTGGCTCTCGCGCGAGGCGGTGCTCTCGGTGCTCTTCTACCCGGCGGCGCTGCTCTATGTGGGCCCCTACTACCTCCTCGGCCTGGAGCACAACGCGCTGACGGCGACCTTCGCCGTGCTCACCGGCGTGCTGGCGCTGGCCACCGTGGTGGCGACAGGCATGATCTACGCCTGCGTGCGCGCCATCCGCGAGTGGAACCAAGGGCTGACGCCGGTGAACTACCTGCTCATCGGCCTAGGCCTAGGAGCGGCGCTGCTCACCGCGGTGCGCGCGGCCTTCGGCGCCGACCCGGTCCTCACCGCCGGTATCGGCGTGACGGTGCTGCTCGCCGCCGCCGTCACCAAGGGCGCCTGGTACCTGTGGAATGCCCGCCCCGGGAGCTCCAGCAAGGCCACCGCCCTGGGGCTGGGCGCCTCCGTGCCGCTGCGCCTGATGGACGCCGGCCACACCGCCGGCAACTTCCTCACCTGGGAGTTCCAGTACCCGCTGCCGGCGCGGCGGGCGCGGATCTATCGCGGTGCCGCCCTGCTCGGCACCTTCGGCGTTCCGATTCCCTCCTTGGCGGCGGTCGCCCTCGGCGCCGACGCGGTCTGGGCCTACGTCGCGCTGGGCTCGGCCGTGCTCGGCGCGCTGGTGGAGCGCTGGCTGGTCTTCGCCGAGGCCCGCCACGCGGTGCGGCTCTACTACGACGAGGACCGCCTCTGAGGCCTACGGCCTGGGCTCGGCGAGGCCCATAGGCGCGCGCTGCGGCGGACGGATCCGGGCTGCGCCCGGGGGCGCGCTACGCCCCTGGCGCGGCCTTTGCCGGGCCGCCGCTCAGGCCCGCTCCGGGGCCTCCGCCGTGGCCTGCGCCCCGCCGGCCTCGGTGACCAGCGGCTCGCGGCGGAGGCAGCCGTGCTCCGGGAAGGCCCGCTCGGCGTCCGGCGTGCTGCGGTACCAGCCGAGCCGGGGCTGCAGCTCCACCGTGGGCCCGACCATGATGAGCGCCGGCCCCTGCAGGTCGCTGGCGCGGGCCCGCTCGGCCAGGTCGGCCAAGGTGCCGGTGACGACCTGCTGGGCCGGGGTCGTGGCCTGGTCGACGACGGCCGCCGGCTGGCCGCCGGGCAGGCCGCCCTCGCGGAGCTGCGCGCAGACCGTCTCCAGGTGGGTGAGCCCCATGTACACCAGCAGGGTCTCGTCGGGGCGGAACGGCGCCCACTGCGCCAGCCTTAGCGCGCCGTCCCGGCGGTGGCCGGTGAGGAAGCGGCAGCTCTGGGCGTGGTCCCGGTGCGTGAGGGGGATGCCGGAGTAGGCCGCTGCCCCCTGGGCGGCGGTCACCGCCGGCACCACCTGGAAGGGGATGCCGTGCTCGATGAGCCCCTCGATCTCCTCGCCGCCGCGGCCGAAGACGAAGGGGTCGCCGCCCTTGAGCCGTAGCACCCGCTTGCCGGCGGCGGCCAGCTCGATGAGCTTGTCGTTGATCGCCTCCTGGGGGAGGGTGTGCCGCCCGCTGCGCTTACCCACCGGGATGCGCTCGGCATCCTTGCGCACCAGGCGCAGCAGGGCCGGGGCCGCCAGGTGGTCGTGGAGGACCACGTCGGCGCGCTGCATCAGGCGCAGGGCGCGGAAGGTGAGCAGGTCCGGGTCGCCGGGCCCGGCGCCGACCAGGAAGACCTCGCCGCGGTCGTCATCCCGCGCCTGCTCCTGGCGCAGCAGCTCGAGCATCTCCTGCTCAGCCTCGCGCTCGCGTCCGGCGAGCATGGACTCCGCCGCCGGCCCCTCGAAGACGCGCTCCCAGAAGCGAAGCCGCTGCCGGCCGCCAGGCAGGGCAGCGGCCACCCGCTCGCGCAGCCGGCCGGCGAGCGCTGCCAGGCGCCCGTAGGCGGTGGGCAGCAGCGTCTCCATCTGGCTGCGTACCTGCCGGGCCAGCACCGGGGCCGCGCCGCCGCTGGTGATGGCCACCTGCAGTGGGGAGCGATCCACCACCGCCGGCGTGATGTAGCTGCAGTACGCCGGCCGGTCTACGACGTTCACCGGGATGCCGCGCTGGGTGCAGGCGTCGTAGACGGCCCTGTCCGTGGCCTCGTCCTCGCTGTTGGCGAGCACCAGGGCGGCGCCGTGCTCCATGCCGGGGCGGTAGGTGCCCGCCTGGTGGGCGGCCCGGTCGGGGTAGCGCTGCAGCAGCTCCTCGCACTCGCTGTCCAGGCCCGGGGCGATGAGGGTGACCGCCGCCCCGGCCACGAGGAGGTCCTCGGCCTTGCGGGCGGCGGTCTCGTTGCCCCCAACCACCAGGCACCACCGGTTGTGGAGGTTGAGGAAGATCGGGTAGTGGTCCATGGAGCGGCTCCCCTGGGGCGTTGCCGGATGGTGCATCCATCATGGCGCGTGCATATAAAACGCCAATATCCCCGAGGGGGTAACCGCTCAGGCGGCCTCGGCCGCCTCGCTCAGGGCGCAGGCGTTCTTCCCCACCTCCAGGCGCCGGGCCTCTGCCTCCTCGGGATGGGAGAGGCCGATGTTGACCCGCTTGATCTCCACGTACCCCTCCGGGAAGTGGGGCAGGCTGTTGAGGATGTAGTGGCGGAAGGCCTCGAGGCCGGCCTCCACCTTCTGCAGCCCTGGATTGCTGCGCCGTAGGGGGCCGAGCTCGGCCTGGAAGCGGCCCTGGGCGTCAGCGACGCTGGGATCCACGGCGTGGCCGGGGAGGATCACCGTCTCCGCCGGCAGCCCGAGCAGGCGCTCCAGGGAGGCGTGGAAGAGCGGGGTCCAGGCCTCTGCCGCGCCGCCGAGGTCGGGCCGCGCGATGGACTCGAGGAAGATGCTGTCGCCGCAGATCAGGTACTGCCCATCTACCATGAAGGCGACCAGGCCGAGGGTGTGTCCGGGGATGTGCAGCGTATGCAGCCGGGTCCGCCCCACCGGGATGATCTGGTCGTCGCCGAGCATCGCGTAGTCGATCCGCGCCGGGAGCATATCCATGGGGTGGATGGCGTCGTAGGGGTGCAGCTGATAGGCCACCCCGTTGCGCTGGGCCAGCTCGGGCCCGCCGGTGATGTGGTCGGCGTGGGCGTGGGTATCGAGCACGTGGGTGATGCGTGCCCCCCGCTCCGCGGCGAGCGCCTCGTAGACGCCGGTGTGGCGGTTGGGATCGATGACGGCAGCCTGGCCATCGCTGATGACGACGTGGCTGAGGTCGCCCCGGGCCGGGCGTACCACCTGGAGCACGGTGTAGTCGGGGTGCTCGGCGACCACCCGGTGGTAGTAGAAATCGCCCCAGGCCTCCATGCCGCCGTCGAGGTTCACGGCGTCGTAGCCGAGCTCGCGCAGGCCGTGCGCCAGGTGCTCCGA
>CAJXKI010000147.1 GCA_913055765.1 uncultured Ectothiorhodospiraceae bacterium | reverse complement strand
CGGAAGTCGTCGAGCACGGCCCGGCCCCAGGCGCTGCCCGTCTCGGCCACGAACTCGCGGATCAGCTCCCGCAGGTACTCGCGGTGCGCCTCCATCTCCTCGGACTGCAGCCGGTGGATATCGATGAGCTCGTGGTTGTAGCGATCGGCGAAGTTGCCGGCCTGGTCGAGGACGAAGGCGATGCCGCCGGTCATGCCGGCCCCGAAGTTGAGCCCGGTCGGGCCGAGCACGCAGACCACGCCGCCGGTCATGTACTCGCAGCCGTGGTCGCCGACGCTCTCGACCACGGCGGTGGCGCCGGAGTTGCGGACCCCGAAGCGCTCGCCGACGGTCCCGGCGGCGAACAGCTTGCCGCCGGTGGCGCCGTAGAGGCAGGTGTTGCCCATGATCGTGGTCTTGCGCGCCTCGAAGGTGCTCCCCTGCGGCGGGTAGAGGACCACCTTGCCGCCGGCCATGCCCTTGCCGACGTAGTCGTTGGCGTCGCCCTCGAGGACCATGTGCAGGCCGCCGGCGTTCCACACCCCGAAGCTCTGCCCGGCGGTGCCGGTCAGGCGCAGGGTGATGGGCTGGTCGGCCATGCCCTGGTTGCCGTGGCGACGGGCGATCTCGCCGCTGAGCCGGGCGCCGAGGGAGCGGTTGTTGTTGCGCACCGCGTAGTGGAACTCGCCGCCCGAGCCCGCCTCGATGGCCGGCAGGCAGTCGGCGACCATCTGCTCGGCCAGCTCGCCCTTGTCGAAGGGCTCGTTGGACGGCTCCAGGCAACGCCTGGGCTTGTCCGCCGGGACGCCGCCGTCCGAGAGGATCGGGCTCAGGTCCAGGCGCGTCTGCCGATCGGTGGCGCCCGGCAGCGCCTCCAGCAGCTCGGTCCGGCCGATGATGTCCTCGAGCCGGTGCGCGCCGAGATAGGCCAGCCACTCCCGGGTCTCCTCGGCGACGAAGCGGAAGTAGTTGGCGATCTTCTCGGCGTTGCCGATGAAATGCTTGAGGCGGAGCTCCTCGTTCTGGGTCGCCACGCCGGTGGCGCAGTTGTTCAGGTGGCAGATGCGCAGGTACTTGCAGCCGAGCGCCACCATGGGGGCGGTGCCGAAGCCGAAGCTCTCGGCGCCGAGGATGGCCCCCTTCACCACGTCGAGGCCCGTCTTAAGGCCGCCGTCGGCCTGCAGCCGCACCTTGTCGCGCAGGTCGTTGCCGCGCAGCGTCTGGTGCGTCTCCGTAAGCCCCAGCTCCCAGGGGCCGCCGGCGTACTTCACCGACGTCAGCGGGCTGGCGCCGGTGCCGCCGTCGTAGCCCGCGATGGTGATCAGGTCGGCGTACGCCTTGGCCACGCCGGCGGCCACGGTGCCTACGCCGGCCTCCGCCACCAGCTTCACCGAGACCAGGGCCTGGGGGTTGACCTGCTTGAGGTCGAAGATCAGCTGCGCCAGGTCCTCGATGGAGTAGATGTCGTGGTGCGGCGGCGGCGAGATGAGCGCCACGCCGGGCTTGGAGCAGCGCAGCCGGGCGATCATCTCGTTGACCTTGTGGCCGGGCAGCTGCCCGCCCTCGCCGGGCTTGGCGCCCTGGGCGACCTTGATCTGCAGGACCTCGGCGTTGCTCAGGTAGTGCGGGGTGACGCCGAAGCGCCCCGAGGCGACCTGCTTGATCTTGGAGACCCGGTCGGTGCCGTAGCGCGCCGGGTCCTCGCCGCCCTCGCCGGAGTTGGAGCGGCCGCCGAGGCGGTTCATGCCCATGGCCAGCGCCTCGTGGGCCTCCGGCGACAGGGCGCCGAGGCTCATCCCGGCGGAGTCGAAGCGCGGCAGGATGGCGTCGCTGGGCTGCACCTCATCGACCGGGATCCCCTGGCCATCGGGCCGGAGGCCGAGCAGGTCGCGCAGGGTGGTGCTCGGCCGCTCGTTCACGGTCTCGGCGAAGCGCTTGTAGGTGGCGTAGTCGCCGCTCTCCACGGCCTGCTGGAGGTAGGAGACCACCTCCGGGTTGAAGGCGTGGTACTCGCCGCCGTGGACGTACTTGAAGACACCGCCCTGGTCGAGGGGCTCAGTGGGCCGGTGGGCGCGCCGGGCCAGCTCCCGGGCGTCGGCCTCCAGGTCCGTGAAGGTCATGCCCTGGATGCGGTTGGTGGTGCCGGTGAAGCACAGCGCCACTACCTCGTCGGCGAGGCCGACGGACTCGAACAGCTGCGCCCCGCGGTAGCTGGCGATGGTGGAGATCCCCATCTTGGAGAGGATCTTGTAGAGGCCCTTGTTCAGGCCCTGCCGGTAGCTCTGGCAGACCTGCTCCGGCGTGCCCTCGATCCGCTCCGACTCGGCCATGCTGGCGGCCACCTCGTAGGCCAGGTACGGGTGGACGCAGGTGGCGCCGTAGCCGACGAGGCAGGCCACGTGGTGCGGGTCCCGGACGGTGCCGGTCTCGACGATGAGGTTGGCCTCGCAGCGCAGCCCGCGGGCGACCAGGCGGTGGTGCACGGCGCCGGTGGCCAGCAGGGCGTGGATGGTCAGCCGGCCCCGCTCGACCCGCCGGTCGGAGAGGATCACCAGGGTGGACCCGGCGCGCACGGCCGCCTCGGCCGCGTCGCAGGTGGCCTCGATGGCGCCGCGGAGATCCAGCTCCTCGGGGGCGTAGGTGAGGTCGATGGCGGTATGCGCGTACTCCGGATCCTCGAGCCCCTTCAGGGCCTGGAGCTTGGCCTCGGAGAGCACCGGCGAGTCCACGGTGACCCGCTTGGCGTGCGCCTCGGTCTCCTCGAAGAGGTTCTTCTCGCGGCCGAGGCAGGTCTCCAGGGACATCACGATCCGCTCGCGCAGCGGGTCGATGGCCGGGTTGGTGACCTGGGCGAACTGCTGCCGGAAGCTGTCGTAGAGCGCCCGCACCCGGTGCGAGAGCACCGGCAGGGGGGTGTCGTCGCCCATGGAGCCCACCGCCTCCTGGCCGTTCTCGGCTAGGACCTTCATCACCTGGTCGCGCTCCTCGAAGGAGACGCCGAACAGCTTCTGGTGGACCTCCAGGGCCTTGGGATCCAGGCGGCTCGCGTCGGCGAGGCGCTCGCGCTCCGTCTCCAGGCGGTGCGCGTGCGCGTCGAGCCAGCGCTTGTACGGCTGGCGCTGCGCCAGCCGCTGGTCGATCACCTCCGGGGTGAGCAGCTCGCCGGTCTCGGTGTCGGCAGCGAGCATCTCGCCGGGGCGCAGCCGGCCCTTGGCGACGACGTCACCGGGATCGTAGTCCCAGACACCGACCTCGGAGGCGAGGGTGATGTGGCGGTCGCTGGTCATCACCCAGCGCGCCGGGCGCAGGCCGTTGCGGTCCAGGGTGCAGGCAGCGTGGCGGCCGTCGGTGAGCACGATCCCGGCCGGGCCGTCCCACGGCTCGGCGTGCATGGAGTGGTACTCGTAGAA
>CAJXKI010000146.1 GCA_913055765.1 uncultured Ectothiorhodospiraceae bacterium | reverse complement strand
TCCACCTGGAGTCGGAGGAGCAGCTCAACGAGGCCTTCGCCCGCTTCAAGACCCTGGCGGACAAGAAGCACGAGATCGTCGACGAGGACCTCCAGGCCCTGGTCACGGAGGCCGGGGCGGCGCTGGAGAACGAGCGCATCCGGCTGCTGTCGCTCCACGTCTGCTCCGAGACCGGCGAGCAGCCCGAGGCCACGGTCTCGCTGCTCGTCGACGGCGAGGAGCGCCGCGCGGTGGCGCCGGGCAGCGGCTCGGTGGACGCGGCCTTCATGGCCATCGACTCCATCGTGCAGTCGGGCACCGAGCTGCTCCTCTACTCGGTGAACAACATCACCGCCGGCACCGACGCCCAGGGCGAGGTCACCGTGCGCCTCGAGCGCGGCGGGCGCGTCGCCAACGGCCAGGGCGCGGACGTGGACATCGTCATCGCCTCGGCCAAGGCGTACGTGGGCGCCCTGAACAAGCTCCTCGCCGGCCAGGAGCGCCGCCACCCGCAGGCCGGGGACGTGTAGGCCTTGGATACGCGTCGCCTGGCCTACCTGCGCCGGCTGGGGGTGGACTGCTACATCCCCCGGGATGCGGCGGTGGTCCGCCCGGGGCCCGAGCCGGCCGCCGCCCCTGGGCCGGCCGCCGGTAGCCGCCCGGCACCCGCCGCCGCGGCCGGCGGCGGTGAGGAGACCGCTCCCGAGGGCGCCCCGGACGGGGCGGCGGGCGGCGGACCGGCGTCGCCCGGCCCGCCGGAGGCCGAGCCGGCGCCTGCCGCCGCCTCGGCCCCCGCCGCGGCCCCCGAGGAGGCGCCGGCGGGGCCGGCGCCCGAGGCCGGGGCAGCCGGGTGCAGCGGCATGGGCTGGGAGGAGCTGGCGGCGGCGGTGGCCGGATGCCGGGCGTGCCGGCTGTGCGAGGGGCGGACCCAGACGGTCTTCGGCACCGGCGACCGGGGGGCGGACCTGGTGGTGGTGGGCGAGGGCCCGGGCGCCGAGGAGGACCGGCTGGGCGAGCCCTTCGTCGGCCGCGCTGGCAAGCTCCTCGACGCCATGCTCGGGGCCATCCACCGCGGGCGCGACTCGGGCGGGGTCTACATCGGCAACATCGTCAAGTGCCGCCCGCCGGGCAACCGCGATCCGCGGCCGGATGAGGTCAGCGCCTGCGCGCCGTACCTGCGCCGGCAGCTGGAGCTGCTCCAGCCCCGGGCCATCGTCGCCCTGGGGCGCGTGGCGGCGCAGAACCTGCTCGCCAGCAAGGCGCCGCTGGCGCGCCTCCGCGGGCGGGTCCACCACTACGCGGACACGGGCATCCCGGTGTGGGTGACCTACCACCCGGCCTACCTGCTGCGCTCGCCGGCGGACAAGGCCAAGGCGTGGCAGGACCTCAAGCAGGTCCGCGCGCTGGTCGAGGGCGACCCGGCGACGGACCGCACCCCGCCGGCGTAGCCGCGCGCAGCGGGGCGGGGCCCGCGTTGCCGTGCCCGCCCGGTAGTGCTAGCGTCTTGCCCATGAGCTCCGCCGTCGAACTCTACGAGCAGCTGGCCTCGGCGCCCGACGACAAGACGCGTGCGCGCCTGATCGCCGAGGCGTTCGAGCGCATGGAAGAGCGCTACCCGGAGGTCAAGGACCTGGCGACGCAGACCCATCTGCGCGAGACGGAGCTGCGGCTGCAGAAGGAGATCACCGAGGCCGAGGGACGGGTCCGGGTTGAGGTCGAGCAGCTGCGGGCGCAGCTGTCCAAGGAGATGGAGCAGCAGCGGGCGGATCTGTCCAAGGATATCGAGCAGCAGCGGACAGGGCTGTCGAGGGAGATCGAGCAGCTGCGGGCCGATCTGTCCAAGGACTTCGAGCAGCAGCGGGCGGAGCTATCCAAGGATATCGAGCAGCTACGGGCAGAGCTGTCGAGGGAGATCGAGCAGCTGCGGGCCGACCTATCCAAGGAGATCGAGCAGCTGCGGGGTGGGATCCTGCGCTGGGTGGTCGGCCTGCTCGCTGGGCAGATCGCCGTCATCCTCGCTGCCCTGTTCGCGGTAGCCCGTGGGTAGCGGTCGGCACCGATCGAGAGCTGCGAGGCACTATGGAGACGATCGGTGAGCCCCGGCCCATGCGCTACGAGGACCTCCGGGCGGTGCTCGCCATCGAGCAGCGCGCCGTACACTACCCCTGGAGCGGCCGCATCTTCCGCGACTGCATCTCCGCCGGCTACGGCTGCTTCGTCCAGGAGCGGCACCGGCAGATCCTCGGCTACGCCGTGGTCAGCTCCGCCGCCGGCGAGGCGGCCCTCCTCAACCTCTGCGTCGATCCCGCCTGGCGGCGGCGGGGCATCGCCAGCCACCTCATCGGCGTGGCGGTGGAGCGGGCCGAGGTGACGCGCGCGGCGAGCCTGTTCCTGGAGGTGCGGGCCTCCAACACCCCGGCGATCGCGCTGTACCGGCGCCACGGCTTCAACGAGGTGGGCCGGCGGCCGGGCTACTACCCGGCCGCCGGCGGCCGCGAGGACGCGCTGATCATGGCGCGCGCGGTCTGAGCCGGGCGTCGCGCCCCCGCCGCCGCGGGGGCGCCTAGAGCGCCTGCACCCGCGCCTCCTGCTCGGCGACCTTCTCCAGCGCCTGGCGCGCCTCGGCGAGCTTGTCGCGCTCCTTGTCGACCACCGACGCCGGGGCCTTGGCGACGAAGTCCTCGTTGGCGAGCTTGCGCTCGGCGCGCTGGATCTCGCCCTCGAGGCGGCTGCGCTCCTTGGCCAGGCGGGCCAGCTCGGCGTCCTTGTCCACCAGCCCGGCCATGGGGACGAGGACCTCCATGTCGCCGGCCAGCGCCATGGCGGCCTCCGGCGGCGCCTCGCCGGGCTCGAGCAGGCGGATGGAGTCGAGCCGCGCCAGGGCGGTGAGGAAGGCCTCGTGGCGGCGCAGCCGCTCGGCGTCGGCCTCGCCGACGTGGCGCAGGAGCACCGGCACGGGGCGGCTCGGGGAGATGTCCATCTCGCCGCGCAGGCGCCGGACGGCGAGCACGACGCGCTGGATCCAGTCGATCTCGGCCTCGGCGGCCTCGTCGCGCCGGTCGGTGTCCGGGGCCGGGTAGGGCTGGCGCATGACGGTCTCGCCGTCGATGCCGGCCACCGGGGCGGCGCGCTGCCAAACGGCCTCGGTGATGAACGGCATCAGCGGGTGGAGCAGGCGCAGCAGCGCCTCCAGGACCTCGATGAGCGTCTGCCGCGTGCCCCGGGCCTCGGCCTCGCTGCCCTCGCGCAGGGCCGGCTTGGACAGCTCCAGGTACCAGTCGCAGTAGGCGTCCCAGGTGAACTGGTAGATCGCCTGGGCGGCCAGGTCCAGGCGGTAGTCGGCGTAGGCCTGGCGGACCTCGGCGATGGTGCGCTCCAGGCGCGAGCGGATCCAGCGCTCCGGCGCCCCCAGCGCCACCGGGCCGCCGCTGCCGCAGTCCTGGCCCTCGGT
>CAJXKI010000145.1 GCA_913055765.1 uncultured Ectothiorhodospiraceae bacterium | reverse complement strand
TGGTGCGGCCCTCCTACGTCCTCGGCGGCCGGGCGATGGAGATCGTCTACGAGGAGAGCGAGCTGCGCCAGTACATGGACGAGGCGGTACGCGTCTCGCACAACTCGCCGGTGCTCCTCGACCGCTTCCTCAACGACGCCGTGGAGGTGGACGTCGACGCCGTCGCCGACGGGGAGCAGGTGGCCATCGGCGGGATCATGCAGCACATCGAGCAGGCCGGCGTCCACTCCGGCGACTCCGCCTGCTCGATCCCGCCCTACACGCTCGCCCCGGATGTCCAGGATCGCATCCGCGAGCAGGTGCGCCTGCTCGCCCGGGAGCTCGGCGTGGTCGGGCTGATGAACGTGCAGTTCGCCATCCAGGGCCAGCGGATCTACCTGCTCGAGGTCAACCCCCGCGCCGCGCGCACGGTGCCGTACGTGGCCAAGGCGAGCGGTGTGCCCATCGCCAAGGTGGCGGCACGCTGCATGGCCGGCCGGAGCCTCGCCGACCAGGGCGCCGACCGGGAGGTGATCCCCGCCTACTACTCGGTGAAGGAGGCGGTCTTCCCGTTCCTCAAGTTCCCCGGCGTCGACCCCATCCTCGGCCCGGAGATGAAGTCCACCGGCGAGGTGATGGGCATCGGCGCCTGCTTCGGCGAGGCGTACGCCAAGGCGCAGCTGGCCGCGGGGGTGGCGCTGCCGCAAGGCGGCCGCGCCTTCGTCAGCGTCCGCGACGTCGACAAGGAGGCTGCGGGGGAGGTGGGCCGCGACCTGGTCCGGCGCGGCTTCCGCCTGCTCGCCACCCACGGCACCGCGGCTGCCCTCGAGGCGGCGGGCCTTGAGGTCCGCCGGATCAACAAGGTCACCGAGGGCCGGCCGCACGTCGTCGACGCCATCAAGAACGACGAGATCGACCTGATCGTGAACACCACGGAGGGGCGGCAGGCCATCGCCGACTCCTACTCGATCCGGCGCGAGGCGCTGCAGCGCAAGGTCTGCTATACGACGACCATCGCCGGCGCGCGGGCGACCTGCCTGGCCCTCGACCACATGAAGGAGTGGGATGTCCGCCCCCTCCACGCCCTGCACAGGGAGATGACGGGATGAGCAGCAAGGTACCGTTGACAGCGAAAGGCGCTGAGAAGCTGCGCGAGGAGCTGCACCGGCTCAAGTACGAGGACCGCCCGCGGGTGGTGCAGGCGATCGCCGAGGCGCGCGAGCACGGCGACCTCAAGGAGAACGCCGAGTACCACGCCGCCCGCGAGCAGCAGAGCTTCATCGAGGGCCGGATCCAGGAGCTCGAGGGCAAGCTCTCCAACGCCCAGGTCATCGATCCGGCCACCGTCCAGGCGGCGCCGAAGATCGTCTTCGGCGCCACGGTGGAGCTCGAGGACCCTGAGACCGAGGAGAGCGCCGCCTACCAGATCGTCGGCGAGGACGAGGCGGACATCAAGCAGAACCTGATCTCGGTGAACTCACCGATGGCGCGCGCCCTGATCGGCAAGGAGGAGGGCGACGAGGCGGTGGTCCAGGCGCCCGGCGGGGAGCGGGTCTACGAGATCGTGGAGGTGCGCTATGAGTGACGGGGCCCAGGCCGCTGATCGGGGCGGCCCTGGCGCAGCCAGCGGGCGCCTCCCGGCGGCGGGGCGGCGGCATTGCTGATCGGGGCGCTGGAGCGGGTGGCCCTGACGGTGCTGGCCGGGGCCCTGTGGTGCGCCGGCTACATCGCCGCGCCGCTGCTGTTCCGCACCCTGGAGGACGCGTCCCTGGCCGCCGGGCTGGCCGGCGAGCTGACGGGCACGGTGGCGTGGGTCTGCGTGGGCTGCGCTGCGGTGCTCATCCCCGCGCAGCTGCGCTACCGTGTCCGGCCGCTGGCTGCGCACTGGCGGCTGTGGCTGCTGGTGCTGCTCACGGCGCTCATCGTCGTCGGCGAGGTCGGGGTGCGGCCGCCCATGGAGCAGCTCATGGAGCGCTCCGAGGAGGTCGGCTACCTGGCCTCGCTGCGCGCCGCTGAGAGCATCTATCTGCTCGTCAGTGTGATGGCGCTGGTGCTGGTAATCGGCGGCACCCACCCGCGGCGGGGGCTGCAGGGCGGCGCCGGCGGGGCGGCCTAGCCGCGGCGACGGGGACCTGGCGCCGGCCGAGGGTTAGCAGAGCACCTGCCTGTTGTCCGGGTTCTCGCGGTAGAGCAGCACGGTGCGCCCGATGGCCTGGACCACCGCCGCCCCGGTCTCCTCGGCGATCGCCTGGGTCATCTCGCGGCGCTCCTCCTTGCTGGCGCCGGCGAGCTTGACCTTGATGAGCTCGTGGTCGTCGAGTGCGCGCTCGATCTCCCCGAGCACCCCCTCGGTGAGGCCGGCGGCGCCGGTCAGCACGACGGGCTTGAGCGCGTGGCCGAGCCGGCGCAGCTGCTTGCGCTGATCCTGATCGAGCTCCATGGAGGCATCCAGTGACCGATAGCAGTAAGCCCTCTAATCTACCACGCCGCGGTGCAGCGCGGACAGGCGGTGACCCGCTGCAGGCGCTGCGGCTCGAGCTGGCGGCGGTGCTGCTGCTCGTGGCGGCGGCCTATCTCGCCACTCTGGGCCTGGCGGCCGCCCCTTGGCAGGAGGCGTTGGCCCTCCTCGCCGTGGCCAGTGCCGGGGCGCTGTGGCTCATCGTGCGCACGCGCCGGGCAGCGCGGCGCATCGCTCAGCGGAGGGCCGGTCATGGCGAGGTGTAGGCGGCGCCGGGGGCGTTGCGCGTCCCGGCCCCGGCGGGACCGGCACGAGAGCGACCCCTTCGTGCGCCGCGCCCGCGCCGAGGGGTGGCGCTCCCGCGCGGCGCTCAAGCTCGAGGCCATCGACCAGCAGGACCGGATCTTCCGCCCGGGCCAGGTGGTCGTCGACCTCGGCGCCGCCCCCGGCGGCTGGGCGCAGCTGGCGGCGAGCCGTGTCGGGCCGCAGGGGCAGGTGGTCGCCGTCGACCTGCTGGCGATGGAGCCGCTGCCCGGGGTTACGGCGCTGCAGGCGGATTTCGCCACCGATGCCGGGCTGCAGGCCGTCCAGGCGGCCCTCGGGGAGCGCTCGGTGGACGTGGTCCTCTCGGATATGGCGCCCAACCTCACGGGGCACGCCGCTGTGGACCAGCCGGCCGCGATGGGCCTGGCGGAACTCGCCGCCGAGTTCGCCGGTCAATGCCTTAAGGCAAGTGGTGACTTCCTGGTGAAGACCTTCCAGGGTGAGGGGTTCGACACGTACCGCAAGGACCTGGCCGGCCGCTTCTCCCGCGTGCTGGTGCGCAAGCCGGAGGCCTCGCGCTCCGGTAGCCGCGAGGTGTATCTGCTGGCCCGAGGCCGGGCGGTGTAGTAAGGTGCCCGGCAAAGTGCCCGAACGAGGCAGATTGAGGTGACGCCGTGAGCGACATGGCCAAGAATTTGATCCTGTGGGTCATCATCGCCGTCGTGCTGATGTCCGTG
>CAJXKI010000144.1 GCA_913055765.1 uncultured Ectothiorhodospiraceae bacterium | reverse complement strand
ACGGTATTCGGCGACTCGCCGGTGGCGTAGGAGGAGAGCAGGCAGCGCCCCTCGGCCATGACGCACAGGGAGCCGAAGCCGAAGACCTCGAGCTCGACATCGGTCTCGCCGGCGAGGGCCTCGACCTGCTGGATGGAGAGCACGCGCGGCAGCACGGCACGGGTGACCCCGTAGCGGCGCCGGTAGAAGTCCAGGGCCTCAGGGGTCGTGGCCGAGGCCTGGACCGAGAGGTGGCGGCCCAGCTGCGGCCACTGCTCAGCGGTATACGCGAGCAGGCCGAGATCGGCGACGATGACAGCGTCGGCGCCGATGCGCGCGGCCTGGTCGATGGACTGCTGCCACTGCGCCCAGCCGCCGGCCTGGACGTAGGAGTTGACCGCCACGTGGACGCGGACGCCGCGCTCGTGGGCGTACTCGACGCCGCGCTCGGCCTGCTCGGCGGTGAAGTTGAGCCCGGGGAATTGGCGGGCGTTGGTGACGTCCCGGAAGCCGATATAGACCGTGTCGGCACCGTTGTCGACAGCGGCACGCAGGGCGGTCAGGTTGCCGGCCGGGCAAAGCAGCTCCATGGGTTCCTCCGTCGCTCACCGACTGACCGAGGCATTCTAACCCATTGCCGGGCCGCACGGACCCAGCCGGGCGAGGATCGGGCGGCCCTGCCCTACTTCCGCCCCCGCGGCGGCATCAGGTCCGTGATGCTGCCGCTCGCCATCTCGGCGGCCATGGCCACCGTCTCCGACAGCGTCGGGTGCGGGTGCACCGTCAGGCCGATATCGTGGGCATCAGCGCCCATCTCCAGGGCCAGGCCGATCTCGCTGATGAGATCGCCCGCCCCCGGCCCTACGATGCCGCCGCCGATGACCTGCCCGCTGTCGGCGTCGAAGAGGATCTTCGACACCCCGTCGCTGGCATCCAGCGACAGCGCCCGGCCGTTGGCGGCCCACGGGAAAAGGCCCTTCTCGTAGCCGATCCCCTCGGCCTTGGCCTGCTCCTCGGTGACGCCCACCCAGGCCACCTCCGGATCGGTGTAGGCCACCGACGGGATGGCCCGGGCATCCCAAGCGCTCCGCTCGCCGGCGACGACCTCGGCGGCGATCTTGCCCTCGTGGACGGCCTTGTGGGCGAGCATGGGCTGGCCGACGATATCGCCGATGGCGTAGATGTGGGGCACGGCGGTACGCATGTGCTCGTCCACGGCCAGGCAGCCGTCGTCGCCCGGCAGCAGGCCCGCGGCCTCGAGGCCGATGCGGTCGCTGTTGGGGCGTCGGCCGACAGAGACCAGGACGCGGTCGAAGCGCTCGGAGGCCGGCGCCTTGTCCCCCGCCATGGCCACGTGCAGCCCCTCGTCGTCGGCCTCCACGCCGGTGACCTGGGTATTGAGGTGGATGGCCGCGCAGCGCTTGGCCAGGCGCTTGCGCAGGACCTTGACCAGGTCCGGATCGGCGCCGGGCAGGAGGCGATCCGAGAGCTCGACGACGGTGACCTCGCTACCCAGCCCGCTGTAGACCGAGGCCATCTCGAGGCCGATGATCCCGCCGCCGACGACGAGCAGGCGCTCGGGGACCTCCTCGAGCTTGATGGCGCCGGTGGAGTCCATCACCCGCCGGTCGTCGACATCCAGCCCCGGCGGGATGGCCGGGCGCGAGCCGGCGGCGACGATGGCGTGCCGGAAGCTGATGGTGCGCGTGCCGTCCTCGCCCTCGACGCGCAGGTGATGGGGATCGGTGAAGGCCGCCACGCCGGTGGCCACCTCGACCTTGCGCTGCTTGGCGATGCCGGCCAGGCCGCTGGTCAGCTGCTCGACCACGCCGCGCTTCCAGGCGTTGAGCTTGTCGAGGTCGATCTGCGGCTCGCCGAACGCGATGCCGTGGGCGGCGAACTGCTCCGCCTCATCCATCACCTTGGCGGCGTGGAGCAGGGCCTTGGAGGGGATGCAGCCGACATTGAGGCAGACGCCGCCGAGGACGGGGTACTGGTCGACCAGGATGACCCGCAGCCCCAGGTCGGCGGCGCGGAAGGCGGCCGTGTAGCCGCCCGGGCCGGCGCCGAGGACCACGAGGTCGCAATCGGGGTCCTCCGGGGCGCCGCTCGGCGCGGCGGAGGTCGGGGCGCCCGCCGGCGCCCCGGCCTCCGCCGCGTCCCCCTCCGGCGGCGCTGGCTCGCTGGCGCCCGCCGCCTCGGTGGCCACGGTAGCGATGGGCGATCCCTCCGAGACGGTATCCCCCACCGACACCTGCACCTCGCGGACCTCGCCGGCGACGGAGGACGGCACCTCCATGCTCGCCTTATCCGACTCCAGGGTGATCAGCGACTGCTCGGGCTCGACCCGGTCGCCGGGGGCGACGAGGACCTCGATGACCTCCACGGCCTCGAAGCCGCCGATATCCGGTACCTTGAGCTCCTGTTCCGCCACGTTCACACCTCCCACGGGTTGGGGGCATCCGCCGCCAGCTGGTACTTGTCGATGGCCTCGCTGACCCGCCCGGCATCGATCTCGCCCTCATCCGCCAGCGCGTAGAGGGCGGCCGCCGCCACGTGGTAGCGGTCGATCTCGAAGAAGTGGCGCAGCTTCTCGCGGGTGTCGGAGCGGCCGAAGCCGTCCGTGCCCAGGGCCCAGAAGCTGCGCGCCATATAGGGGCGGATCTGGTTGGGGTAGGCGCGGGTGTAGTCGGTGGCGGCGACGGCGGGCCCGCTGTAGCCCGCCAGGCAGGCCTCCAGGTGGGACTGGCGGCGCTCCGCGCCGGGATGGAGGCGGTTGTAGCGGGCGCAGGCCATGCCGTCCCGGGCCAGCTCGGTGAACGAGGGGCAGCTCCAGACATCGGCGTGGACGCCGAAGTCCTCGGCAAGCAGATCCGCGGCGGCCAGGACCTCCCGGAAGATGCTCCCGGAGCCCATCAGCTGCACCCGCGGTCCTGCCTCCGCCGAGGCGGCGCGGAAGAGGTACATGCCCCGCTCGATATCCGCCTCGACCCCCTCCGGCAAGGCCGGCTGGTGGTAGTTCTCGTTGTAGACGGTGATGTAGAAGAAGCAGTTCTGCTGCTCAGAGAACATGCGCCGTATCCCGGCCTGCAGGATCACCGCCAGCTCGTAGTCGAAGGCCGGATCGTAGGCGACGCAGTTGGGGATGGTGGCGGCGAGGACGTGGCTGTGCCCGTCCTGGTGCTGCAGCCCCTCGCCGTTGAGCGTCGTCCGCCCGGCCGTGCCGCCGATGAGGAACCCCCGGGCCTGGAGGTCGCCGGCTGCCCAGGCCAGGTCCCCCACCCGCTGGAAGCCGAACATGGAGTAGAAGATGTAGAAGGGGATCATGTTCACGCCGTGGTTGGCGTAGGCGCTCGCCGCCGCCATCCACGAGGACATGGCGCCGGCCTCGTTGAGCCCCTCCTCGAGGATCTGCCCGGTCTGCGCCTCCTTGTAGAACATCAGCTGGTCGGCGTCCTCCGGCTCGTAGAGCTGGCCGACGCCGGAGTAGATGCCGAGCTGGCGGAACAGCCCCTCCATGCCGAA
>CAJXKI010000143.1 GCA_913055765.1 uncultured Ectothiorhodospiraceae bacterium | reverse complement strand
GTCGAGCTCCGCCACGCCGGTGGTCAGCCGCGGCTCCGGCGCGGTGGAGACCTCGGCGAGCGTGGTCACCTCGGCGCTGCGCCCCTTGCCCCCCGGGCCGGCGGCCCCCGTGGCAGGCGGCGCGACCTCCTCCAGGGTGTTCCAGGCGCCGCACTCCGGGCACTGCCCCATCCAGCGCGGGTGCTCCCCGCCGCACGCCGAGCAGACGTAGCGCGGCTTGGCCCGCGCCATCACGCCCCCCCGCGGTCGACGTAGCGCCGCTGCGGCCGGGGCGGCGTGCGGCAGAAGAGCTCGTAGGCGATGGTCCCGCAGGCGTCGGCTACCTCCTCGGCGCGCACGGCGTCGCCCCAGAGTACGGCCGGGGCCCCCTCGCCGACGCCCTCGAGGCCGCGCAGATCGACGGCGAGCATATCCATGGAGATCCGCCCCACGAGCTGCGTACGCTGCCCGGCCACGGCCACCGGGGTGCCGCTCGGGGCGTGGCGGGGATAGCCGTCGCCGTAGCCCATGGAGACCACCCCCACCCGCATGTCCTCCGGGCAGGACCAGGCCGCCCCGTAGCCCACGGGATCGCCGGCGCGCAGGTGCCGCACGGCAACCACCTGCCCCTCCAGGGCCATGGCCGGCCGCAGCGGCGGATCCGACTCGCGGGCCGCGGTGAACGGCGAGGCGCCGTAGAGCATGATCCCCGGCCGCACCCAGTCGTAGTGGCTCCCCGGCCAGCCGAGCACGCCGGCGGAGTTGGCCGCCGAGCGGGGCCCCGGCAGCCCGGCGCACGCCGCATCGAAGGCCTCCAGCTGCCGACGGGTGGCGGGGTCGTCCCTGTCGTCGGCGCAGGCGAGGTGGGTCAGGAGGCCGATCTCCGGGCGGACCGATGGCGCCCCGGCGAGCCGGCGCCAGGCCTCCGGCACCGCCTCCGGCGGGAGGCCCAGCCGGTGCATGCCGCTATCCACCTTCAGCCAGGCCGTCAGCGGGTCCGCCAGCCGCGCCGCGGCCAGCGCCTCCACCTGCCACGGGGCGTGGATGACCGGCTCCAGGTCCTCGGCAGCGGCGCGCTCCAGGTCCTCGCCGGTGAAGGGGCCCTGCAGGAGCACGATGCGCTGCCGCAGCCCAGCGCCGCGCAGCGCCTCGGCCTCCGCGAGATCGGTGACGGCGAAGGCGTCGGCCTGGCCGGCCAGCGCCCGCGCCACGGCGACCAGGCCGTGGCCGTAGCCGTCGGACTTGACCACCGCCATGACGCGCTGCCGCGGGGCCGCCTCGCGGGCGGCCCGCAGGTTGGCGCGCAGCGCGCCCAGGTCCACCGTGGCCTGCGCCCCGCGGCTCGTCACCCCGGTATCCCTCCGCCGTAGACGTCCTCGATGTAGTTCTCGAAGCGGGTGTACTCGCCGAGGAAGGTGAGCCTCACCGTGCCGATGGGCCCCTGGCGCTGCTTGGCGACGATGAGCTCGGCGATCCCCTGGTCGGGGCTCTCCTCATTGTAGACCTCATCGCGGTAGATGAAGGCGATGAGGTCGGCGTCCTGCTCGATGGCGCCCGAGTTGTGGCTCACGATCCCGTCGGCGAGCCAGGATGCCGGACCGGGAACCGTGAGGTCATAGACATCATCCTCGCCGTCCTGGTCCACCGCAACGACGTGGTCCCAAAAGAGATCGCTCTCACACTGCTGATTCAGCCCTGCTGGCTGCCAGCGACTCCCATTCCCCGAAAATACAAGCTGGTGCCAGCTACCACGCCCTGGATGGCGATCGACAGATACGCCAAAGGCCTTACGTGCAGCAGCAGCCACAGCAGCACTATTCTCTTCTGAAGCTGTTGTATAGCGAGGAGGCTTGCCTGGGATGTAGCTTCCATCCCCAATCAGGTGACCAAGCAGTACCAGGTGAGAGGCGGGCCGGTCCTCTGCCTGCTCAGGCTCGGGGAGGCTCCGGGTAATAGCAACCCGATCGCCTCCACCTAGCTCATCGACCCGCTTCCACCCTGAGCCCGTCAGGAGACGGTGCCATCCCGTACACCTTAGAGTCCGGCCGCCCGCCAGCTGGATCAGGAAGACCGATCGCCGGCCTACGTGCCAGACCTGCTCGGCCTGGGCCGTCACGATGCGATTTTGCTCGTTGACCGCGAGGACCTCCGGCGACTGACCGACGAGCTCCGCGATGGGTACGCGCTGACCGTCCCCGAGCAGGACGGGCGTATCGCCCGTAACGCACTCCCGGAGGTCAGACATTATGGGGCGCTTGTTCGGCCGCTGCTCCAGGGAGCGGTTGAGCTGCGAGAGCGCCATGACGGGCGCGTTCAGCTCCTTGGCGAGCGCCTTGAGCGCCCGCGAGATCTCGGAGAGCTCGCCGGCGCGATTCTCCCGGAAGCCCGGGATCTGCATCAGCTGCAGGTAGTCGATGACGATCAGGCCCAGCTCCCCGTGCTCGCGCTGCAGCCGCCGCGAGCGGGCGCGGATCTCCGTGGGCGTCAGGCCGGGCGAGTCGTCGATGAACAGCGGCGCCTCGGCCAGCAGGCTCATGGTCGAGGTCAGCCGCGGCCAGTCGTCGTCCTGGAGCTTGCCGGAGCGCACTCGCTGCAGCGGCACCCGGCCGAGGGAGGCGAGCATGCGCATGGCCAGGGCGTCCGCCGGCATCTCCATGGAGAACACCGCTACCGGCTTGCGCAGCTGCATGGCCACGTGCTCGACCATGTTCATGGCCACGGTGGTGTTGTGCACGCAGACGTCGTCGGCGATGAAGTTGTGCGTCCCGGGGATGGTCAGGTCGTAGACCTGCTTCTCGCCCAGGGGGCGGATCGCCTCGACGCGGTCCCAGTAGATATCGCCCTGCCCCGCCTCGCCGGCGGCCTCGCCGGGCGGCGGCGCCTGGCCCCCGTCCGCGCCGGGCGCCACCTCCGCGACGAAGCGGCGGATCGACGCCGGGTCCTCGACTGCCAGCCGCCACGTCGCGCCGCCGGCCGCCGCCGGATCGCGGCGGAGGGCGGCGACGATCCCGAAGCGGAGCAGCAGGTGCTGGACCTGCCGGCCCAGGCGCTCGCCGGGCGCGGCCAGGGCGACAGGCGGCTGCCCCGCCCGCCCGTAGCGCGCGAACAGCTGCTGCAGGTAGAGCGCCAGCTGCCCCCGCGGCAGGGTGAAGACCGCCTCGGGCAGGGCCTCCGCCGCGCCCGGGGGCTCGCCGAGCGCCGCCAGCGCGCGCACCTCGGCCTCCGGCAGCGGCTGATCGCCGAAGACGGCGAGCTCCCGGGGCACGGCGACCCGAGCGCCCGGCTCGAGCTCGGCCAGCGGCCGCCACCCCGCCTCGGTGAGGAAGGGATGGCTCAGGGTGGTCTCCACCCGCCGGCCGAGGCGCGTAGTGACCTCGTAGACCGGCCTGAGGCCGTCGTCCACGTAGTCAGCGGGCGCCGTCCAGCGGATGCGGCCGTCCTCGCCCAGCGTCCCGACCCGGGCATCCTGCTGGCGGAAGATCGCCTCGATGGTCGCCACGCTGCCATCGGCGCGGACGATCTCCGCGTCGTGGGCCAGGCACTTGCCCATCGAGGGGCGGCCGGCGAGGATGACGAGGTCGCCGTCCTGGAGGCCCGAGGTGAGGTGGTCGAGGTCGTCGAAGCCGGTGGCCAGGCCGGTGACCGGCTCCTGGGTGCGGTAGAGGCTGTCGATGCGATCGATGACCTGCGGCATGAGCTGCCGCATGCCGACGAACCCCTGGCGGTTCCGGCCGGTCTGCTCGGCGATCTGGAAGATGGT
>CAJXKI010000142.1 GCA_913055765.1 uncultured Ectothiorhodospiraceae bacterium | reverse complement strand
ACCATGTACTTCTCGCGCAAGCGCGAGTTCCGGGCGGATAGCGGCGCCGCCGAGCTCGCCGGGCGCGACAAGATGGTCGCCGCCCTGGAGCGGCTCAAGCGCTCGGTGGAGCCGCGGAACATGCCGGACGAGATCGAGGCCTTCGGCATCAACGGCCGCCAGGGCGGCGAGACCCTGAAGCGGCTGTTCATGTCCCACCCGCCGCTGGACGAGCGGATCCAGGCCCTCAAGGGCCGCTCGGCGTGAGCACCTGCTTGGCCGCCGCGCCCGGCGCCTCGCGGACCAGGCGCGGCAGGAGGTAGCCGGGCAGGCGGTGGGCGAGCTCCGTCCACAGCCGCAGCCCGGTATCGGCGTCCACGTCGAAGTGGGCGGCCCCGCTGACCGGGTCGAGCAGGTGCAGGTAGTAGGGCAGGGCCTCGGCCTCGAAGAGCCGCTCGGAGAGCGCAGCCAGGGTGGCGGCGTCGTCGTTGACCCCGCGCAGCAGCACCGCCTGGTTGAGCACGGCGCTGCAGGCGCCGCGCAGGCGGCCGAGGGCCGCTGTGACCTCGGCATCCACCTCGTGCGGGTGGTTGGCGTGGACCACGGCCACGGCCTGCAGCGGCGCCCGGGCCAGGTGCCGGACCAGGGCCTCGGTGACCCGGGCCGGGATCGCAACGGGCATCCGCGTATGGATGCGGACCCGCCGGATGCCGTCCAGGCGGCCCAGGCGCTGCAGGCACTCGGCGATGGCCGCGTCGTCGAGGAGCAGGGGGTCGCCGCCGCTGAGGATCACCTCGGCGGGCGCGCCCGCTGCCTCGAGGTGCGCCAGGGCCGAGCGCCAGCCCCCCTCGTCGCCGGCGGGGAAGGTGCGCCGGAAGCAGTAGCGGCAGTGCACGGGGCAGCCCCCGGCGGCGAGGACCAGGCTGCGGCCGTGGTACTTCTCCAGCACCCCGCTGCCGGTGCGCTGCGCCTGCTCGGCCAGGGGGTCAGCGCCGTAGCCCGCGACGGCCGCCGTCTCCGCCGCCACGGGCAGGACCTGGCGCAGCAGCGGGTCCTCGGGGTCGCCCGGGCGCATACGGGCGATGAACGGCCCCGGCACCCGCAGCGGGTACAGCCGGGCGGCGCGCTCGGCCGGCTCGCGCAGGGCCTCGGGCAGGCCGAGCCGGCGGATGAGCTCGGCCGGCTCGCGCACGGCGCCGGCGAGCTCGCGCCGCCAGCGCTCGGCGCCGCTGCGGGCGCCCGTCTTGGGCTCTCGGGGCGTATCGGTTAGCATCTCGCCAACTTCGCATATCGGGGGCGTTTATGGCGACCTACAGCACTCAAGAGTTCAAGGCCGGTCTCAAGATCATGCTCGACGGTGACCCGTACACCATCGTCGAGAACGAGTTCGTCAAGCCCGGCAAGGGGCAGGGCTTCAGCCGCGTCAAGCTCCGCAACCTCAAGAACAACCGGGTGGTGGAGAAAACCTTCAAGTCCGGCGAGAGCGTCGAGGGCGCCGACGTCATGGAGAAGGACCTCCAGTACATCTACAACGACGGCGAGTTCTGGTACTTCATGGATCCGACCTCCTTCGAGCAGAAGGCCGCCCCCGAGAGCGCCGTCGCCGAGGCCGCCAAGTGGATCAAGGAGCAGGACCTCTGCAACGTCATCCTCTGGGAGGACGAGCCGCTGCAGGTGGAGGCGCCGGACTTCGTCGACCTGCAGGTCGTGGAGACCGATCCGGGCGTGCGCGGCGACACCAGCAGCGGCGGCAGCAAGCCGGCCAAGCTGGAGACCGGCGCCTCGGTGCGGGTGCCGCTGTTCATCGAGGAGGGCGAGGTCCTGCGCATCGACACCCGCAAGGGCGAGTACGTCGGCCGCGCCAACAAGTGACCGCTGACTGGCGGCCGGGGGCGGATCGCGCCACCCTGCAGCGCCGGGCCGCCTGCCTGGCGACGATCCGCGCCTTCCTCGCCGAGCGCGGCGTGCTCGAGGTGCAGCCGCCGTGCCTCGGCCCGGCGGCCATGGAGCCGGCCCTGGAGAGCCTCGCCGTGCCCGGCGCCGCCGCCGACGGCGGGCCGCTCTACTTGCAGACCTCTCCCGAGTCCGCCATGAAGCGGCTGCTCGCCGCCGGCAGCGGCGACATCTACTACCTCGGCCCCGCCTGGCGCGCCGGTGAGCGAGGCCGCTGGCACGCCGTCGAGCTTACCCTGCTGGAGTGGTACCGCGTCGGCCTCGACCACCACCGGCTCATGGACGAGGTGGCCGCCCTGGTCGCGGCGGTATGCGGCGAGCGGCCGGTGGAGCGGCTCCGCTACGCCGAGGCCTTCCGGGCCCACGCCGGCGTCGACCCCCTGGAGGCTGACGACGCCGAGATCGCCGCGGCGCTGCGCGCCGCCGGCATCGACCTGCAGGGGGCGGCGCCGGGGCGCGACGCGGCCCTGGACCTGCTCCTCTCCCACACCGTCGGCCCCGCCCTGGGGCGCGGCACGATCACCCTGCTCCACGGCTTCCCCGCCTCCCAGGCGGCGCTGGCCCGGCTCGACGACGCCGACCCGCGCACGGCGCGGCGCTTCGAGTGCTTCGTCGACGGCCTGGAGATCGCCAACGGCTACCACGAGCTCACCGACCCCGCCGCGCAGCGGGCGCGCTTCGAGGCCGAGCAGGCCGAGCGCCGCCGCGCCGGGCAGCCGGTCCACGCCCTCGACGAGGCCCTGCTGGCAGCCCTGGAGGCGGGGCTGCCGGACTGCGCCGGGGTCGCCCTGGGCGTCGACCGCCTGGTGGCCGTGGCCGTGGGGGCCGAGTCGCTGGCGGCGGTGCGGGTGTAGCGGTTTCAGGCCGAGACGATGCGAGCGCAGCGGTTGATACCGTATCGCCGGAGCCAGAGGGCTTGTCACCGGGGTCGGGTCCTTGTCTGGGGAGCTCGGGAGAGCTTATCTGGGGAGTTGGTGGGGCTTGTCTAGGGAGTAAGGGGGTTGTCGAGGGAGTTTTAGGAGGGCTGGCGACGGGGGCGGCAGCCATGGGCTCTCTAGGAGATAGCGGGATCCTTCACGAATGAGCAGGGAAGAGCGATGAACGAGGACTACCCCGCGGCAGCCAGGCGGCACTGGGAGGATGCCGCGCTGCTTGACGAGGCGCAGCGGCGGGAGAACGCCGATCACCACTACGGTTTCGCAGCGGAGTGCGCCTTGAAGTCGGCGCTGCAGGCCATGGGGTACTTTCGCGAGGACCAGCATCGGAGGCATATCAACGTCTTGTGGAATAAGATGCAGGCTACGGCCTTCCAGAATCCGTTCCCTGGCGGCCAAGTAACGGTCACCTCCCGATCTGGCGCGATTTACAGGAGTGTCTTCCATCGAACCATGCTGATTGGACAGCCTCTCTCGCGAGCACAGTAGTTGGGGATGTCTCTGGACAAGTGACGTACGGCTCTGAGAAGCTCTCAGCATCAGACGGACGAGACCGGGTGATCACATTCGGAATCAAGCTCATAGAAGGCTCAATCGAGAGAGAACCTGAGATCCGACGATTTTCAATTGACGCCCTGACTGGGCCAATGACCCCAAACCCGGCACTCCAGCACAGTTACACCTCACTTGAGGCCTACGAGGAGTGCCCCCGACAGCACTTCCTGGACTACGTCGTCAACGGGTTCTCCGACTACCGTGAGAACGGCTATGGCGGAGACGGTATCTCACAGCGGATAGTCGGGCTTCTGTTTCACGATACCGCAGAAATCGCTGCGAAGGAACAGGCAGCAGAGCGAGCAGAATGGTACGCTATTTGTGAGCGGCTGGCCGGACAACGGCGTGCCACGGATGAATTACCGGTCGCGAAGGAATGCATCGACCGGTATTTCGACCTCGCCAGGCGCGTCGGCGCGCTCGCCGCGGACGACCCCGAGTACGACCGCCTGCGTGAGTGTCTCGACGACCTG
>CAJXKI010000141.1 GCA_913055765.1 uncultured Ectothiorhodospiraceae bacterium | reverse complement strand
GGCGCCCACGACAACTTCTGGTCCATGGGCGATACCGGCCCGTGCGGGCCGTGCTCGGAGATCTTCTACGACCACGGTCCCGAGGTGCCGGGCGGGCCACCGGGCTCCGAGGACGAGGAGGGCGACCGCTACATCGAGGTCTGGAACCTCGTTTTCATGCAGTACGACCGCGACGCCGAGGGGACGCTGCACCCCCTGCCGAGCCCGTCCATCGACACCGGCATGGGGCTGGAGCGCCTGGCCGCGGTGATGCAGGGCGTGCACGACAACTTCGAGACGGACCTGTTCGTGCCGCTGATCGACGCCGCCGGCGAGATCGCCGGGGTCACGGATCGCCGCAACGCCTCGCTCAAGGTCATCGCCGACCACATCCGGGCCTGCGCCTTCCTGATCGTCGACGGCGTGCTGCCCTCCACCGACGGGCGCGGCTACGTCCTGCGGCGGATCATCCGCCGGGCGGTGCGCCACGGCTACCAGCTCGGCATCGATGAGCCGTTCTTCTACCGCCTCGTGGAGCCCCTCGAGGGGGTCATGGGCGAGGCCTTCCCCGAGCTCAGCGAGCGCCGGGCCTTCGTCGAGAAGCTCCTCTACCAGGAGGAGAGGCGCTTCCGGGAGACCCTTGAGGACGGGCTCAACCTCCTCGACGACTACCTCGCCCGTACCGAGGGCCGCACCATCGACGGCGACATGGTCTTCAAGCTCTACGATACCCACGGCTTCCCGGTTGACCTGACCGCGGACATCGCCCGCGAGCGGGGCCTGTCGGTGGACTACGAGGGCTACGAGGCCCGCATGGCCGAGCAGCGTGAGCGGGCCCGGGCGGCGAGCCGCTTCGGCGGCCCCCGCGAGGAGGTCGTGGACGCCGGGCAGAGCCGCTTCACCGGCTACGAGACCCTGGAGGATAGCGGCTCGGTCATCGGCCTCTACCAGGACGGCCGCTCGGTCCAGCGCCTGGAGGCCGGCGACGAGGGGATGGTGGTCCTGGATCGCACCCCGTTCTACGCCGAGGCCGGCGGCCAGGTCGGCGACCGCGGCGAGCTCCTCGCCAACGGGGTTCGCTTCCGGGTCGAGGATACCGTCATGCAGGGCGAGGCCCACGGCCACCTGGGGCGGCTGGAGTCGGGCAGCCTCGGGGTCGGCGACCAGGTCAGCGCTCGGGTGGACCGCGGCACGCGTGAGGCGACGGTGCGCAACCACTCGGCGACCCACCTGCTCCACGCGGCCCTGCGCGAGGTGCTCGGCGAGCACGTCCAGCAGAAGGGCTCCCTGGTGGCGCCGGACCGGCTGCGCTTCGACTTCGCCCACTACGAGGCGCTCTCCCGCGAGCAGCTCACGGCGATCGAGCGCCGCGTCAACGACGAGATCCTGGTCAACCACCCCGTGGAGGCCGAGCACATGGGCTTCGACGAGGCCGTGGAGACCGGGGCCATGGCGCTGTTCGGGGAGAAGTACGGGGATACCGTGCGCGTGATCTCCCTGGGGGACTACTCCCGGGAGCTGTGCGGCGGCACCCACGCCGCCCGCACCGGGGATATCGGCCTGTTCAAGATCGTCGAGGAGACCGGCGTGGCCGGGGGCGTGCGCCGGATCGAGGCGGTGACCGGGGAGCAGGCCCTGGCCTGGGTCCAGGAGACCGATGGGCTGCTCCACCGCCTGGCGGAGACGCTGCGGGTCAGCCCCGATAACCTGGCCATGAAGGTCGATCAGCTCAACGAGCGCGTCCGGGATCAGGAGAAGGAGATCGAGCGCCTCGAGCAGAGGCTCGCCACCCAGGCCGGCCGCTCGCTGCTGGACGAGGCCCGTGAGGTTGCCGGCGTCCGCTGCCTGGCCACCCGCGTCGAGGGGGGTGGCAAGGGGCTGCGCGAGACGCTGGACCAGCTCAAGAACCAGCTCGGTAGCGGGGTGATCGTCCTCGCCGCCGTGGAGGGGAGCAAGGTGCAGCTGGTCGCCGGCGTGACCAAGGACCTGACGGATCGGCTCTCTGCGGGCGATCTCGTGAACCACGTGGCCAGCCAGGTAGGGGGGCGTGGCGGCGGTCGCCCGGACTTCGCCCAGGCCGGCGGCAAGGATCCGAGCGCCGTCCCGGAGGCCTTGGCCTCGGTAGAGGCTTGGGTTGAGCATAACTTGATCTGATAGTGCCTCCCCTTTATGCTAGAATGCTTCAAAAGGATATCCGGCCGATGACTAGGGATCGCCCATGGGGCTGGTAGTCAAGAAGTTCGGTGGCACCTCCGTCGGGAGCTCGGAGCGCATCCAGGAGGTGGCGAGGGCGGCCAAGGCGAGCCGCGAGGCAGGCGAGGATGTAATCGTCGTGGTCTCCGCCATGAGCGGCGAGACGAACCGCCTGCTCGAGCTGGCCGAGGCCCTCCACCCCAATCCGCCGGGCCGGGAGGTGGACGTCCTGCTCTCTACCGGCGAGCAGGTGACCATCGCGCTGCTGACCATGGCCCTGCAGCAGATCGACTGCCCGGCGTGCTGCTATACCGGCGCCCAGGTCCGTATCCTGACCGATAGCGCCTTCAGCCGGGCGCGCATCCTCGACATCGACGCCGATCCGCTGCGCGAGGATCTCCGCCAGGGCCGGGTCGTGGTCGTCGCGGGCTTCCAGGGCGTGGACGAGGACGGGGCGATCACCACCCTCGGCCGTGGGGGGTCCGACACCACGGCCGTGGCGCTCGCTGCCGCCCTGGAGGCGGACGAGTGCCAGATCTACACCGACGTCGACGGCGTCTACACCACCGATCCTCGCGTGGTGCCCGAGGCCAGGCGGCTGGACCGGATCACCTCCGACGAGATGCTGGAGCTGTCCAGCCTGGGCTCCAAGGTCCTGCAGATCCGGGCCGTGGAGTTCGCCGGCAAGTACGGCGTCCCCTTGCGCGTGCTGTCTAGCTTCGAGGCAGGCCCCGGAACACTGATCACCTGCGAGGAAGAGGGAATGGAGAAGCCGCTGATCTCCGGCATTGCGTTCAATCGCGACGAGGCGAAGGTCTCTGTCATCGGCGTACCGGATACCCCGGGTATCGCGGCCAAGATCCTCGGTGCCGTCGCCGAGGCCAATATCGAAGTGGACATGATCATCCAGAACATCAGCCAGCAGGGGCTGACGGACTTCACGTTCACGGTCCACAAGCGCGATTACCAGACGACCCTGGACCTGGTCCGGGAGAACGCCGAGCAGATGGGCGCCCGGCAGGTCTTCGGGGACGACAAGATCGCCAAGGTCTCCCTGGTCGGCGTGGGGATGCGCTCCCACGCCGGGGTGGCGAACACGATGTTCCGGTCGTTGTCCGATGAGGGGATCAACATCCAGATGATCTCCACCTCGGAGATCAAGATCTCCGTGGTCCTTGAGGAGAAGTACCTGGAGCTCGGGGTGCGCGCCCTGCACAAGGCGTTCGAGCTGGACGTACAGCCCGTCCCGGAGCTTGAGGAGGGGGGCGCCGAGACCTAGGCGCCGCGAGGACGCGGGACCTCGCCTCGCTTACCGGTGGCGCTGCCGGGCCCAGCCGGCGTGGCGGTCGTTTCCCCTGGGGCAGCTGGTGGCGGTAACACAAGTTCAAGGAGTCAGGTTCGATGCTGATACTCACGAGGAGAGTGGGCGAGACGCTGATGGTCGGTGACGAGATCAGCGTCACCGTGCTCGGGGTCAAGGGTAACCAGGTGCGCATCGGCGTCAACGCCCCGCGCAATGTCTCGGTGCACCGGGAGGAGATCTACGAGCGGATCCGCCACGAGGAGGACGAGGGCCTCCCGGATGGGGCCTCGGAGGCCGATGCGGATCCGTACAAGGGGTGAGGGTTTACGGACAGGGAGGTTGCCTTTACCATAATCCTTTAAGGAGAGATGGCCGAGTGGCTGAAGGCGCTCCCCTGCTAAGGGAGTAAGGGCGAAAGCCCTTCGAGGGTTCGAATCC
>CAJXKI010000140.1 GCA_913055765.1 uncultured Ectothiorhodospiraceae bacterium | reverse complement strand
GACTGGAGGATGCGCTCGATGGCCGGCTTGAAGCCCATGTCGAGCATCCGGTCGGCCTCGTCGAGGACGAGCGTCTCCACGCTGCGCAGGTCCACGTTGCCGCGGTCGAGGTGGTCGATGAGCCGGCCTGGGGTGGCCACGAGGATGTCCACGCCGCGGCGCAGGGCGGCCGTCTGCTTGCCTATGGGCGCGCCGCCGTAGACCTCCGTCGAGCGCAGCGGCGCGTGGCGGCCGTAGGTGGCCACGCTCTCGCTGACCTGGGCGGCGAGCTCCCGGGTGGGCGTCAGCACCAGGGCGCGGATGCGCCGCTGGCCCTGCTGCGGCGCGGTCTCGGTGAGGCGCTGGAGGAGGGGCAGGGTGAAGGCTGCCGTCTTGCCGGTGCCCGTCTGGGCCGTGGCCATGACGTCACCGCCGCCGAGGACTGCCGGGATGGCCTGCTCCTGGATGGCGGTCGGGGCGTCGTAGCCCTGCTGGGCGACGGCGCGGAGCAGCTCAGGGGAGAGGCCGAGGTTGTCGAAGGTCATAGGACGCTCCTGGTCGCGTGCGCCAAGGCGCCGGCGCGAGCGCCGGGGTCAGGGGGGTATCGAGGAAAGGCCTTGGCGGATCGATCCACGACCGGCTTGAGGGTACCGGGCCGGGATCGCCGGGGCGACAGGCGGTAACCTGGGCGCCCTGCTGAGGGGGCGCCGCCACAAACGCGTTGCCTATCCTACCATGGCGTGCGCGCCGTGTGGTGGTAGCGTATGGAATAGGCGCACCGCTCCGTGTGGCCGCCGCCAGCCGGCCACCGAGGAGGCGGTGGCGAGCCGTATGGACACTGAAGGGAGGGCGAGGCCGTGAGCGAGCCGGATCAGGACCGTCTCGACGAGATCGTGGCGCGGGCGCAGCGCGAGCGCGTGCAGCGGGAGCAGGGCTACCGGGAGAAGGCGCTCAAGCTCTTCCCCTGGGTCTGCGGCCGCTGCGGCCGGGCCTTCGACCGGCACAACGTCCACGAGCTCACCGTCCACCACATCGACCACGATCACGACAACAACCCGGAGGATGGCAGCAACTGGGAGCTGCTCTGCCTCTACTGCCACGACAACGAGCACCAGCGGGAGATCGGGCCCGCCACCGGCCCGGAGAGGCCGCGCAAGCGGGGCAAGGCCCCCGCCCCGCAGGCCACCCACAACCCGTTCGCCGGGCTCCAGGATATGCTCAAGGGCGACAGCGAGGAGTGACCGCCGGCGGGGCGGGCCCAGCCGCCCCGCCGGCGATGGGCCCGGCTCGACGGCCGCCTGGGCGGGGGTCCCGGTGCCGCGCCCTGCCGGTGATGGGCACCGCCCCTACCCCCCTTGTGGGCTGCCGTGGAGGAGGGGAGCGCGATGGCCGCCATCTTGGCCGTCGGCATCGCGACGCTGGATATCATCAACACCACCGAGCGCTATCCGGCCGAGGACGAGGAGCTCCGGGCCGTGGCGCAGCGCGTCGCCCGGGGTGGCAACGCCGCCAACACCCTCGACGTCCTCGCTCAGCTCGGCCACGATAGCCGCTGGCTCGGGATGCTCGCTGACGACGCCGAGGCCGGGCGCATCCGGGCGGCCCTGGCGGAGCGGGGCATCGACTGCCGCCACGCCGCCACGAGCCCGGGTAGCCGGTCGCCCGTGTCGTATATCACCGTCAGCCGCGCCACCGGATCGCGGACCATCGTCCACCACCGCGACCTGCCGGAGCCCACCGCCGACGACTTCGCCGCCGTCCCCCTGGACGGGCTGGACTGGCTCCACTTCGAGGGGCGCAACGTCGCCGCGACGCGGGCCATGATCCGCGACGCCCGGGCGCGGGCCCCGGGGCTGCCCGTCTCCGTGGAGATCGAGAAGCCCCGCGACGGTATCGCGTCCCTGGCGGAGGCCGCCGACGTCGTCGTCTACGCCCGCGCCTACGCCGAGGCCCTAGGCTACGGCGATCCCCAGGCCCTGCTCGCCGCCGCCCCGCCCGGCAGGCTGGCCTTCTGCGCCTGGGGGGAGGCCGGCGGTTGGCTGCGCAGCCCGGACGGCGCGTGCCGCCACGAGCCCGCCTGCCCGCCGCCGGCGGTGGTCGATACCGTCGGCGCCGGCGATGTCTTTAACGCCGGCCTCATCCACGCCCTTGTGCGCGGCGAGACCCCGGTGGCGGCGCTGCGCTGCGCGAACCGGCTGGCCGGTGCCAAGTGCGGCCGTGCCGGCCTCGAGGGCCTCGGCGGGGCTTCCGCCTGAGGGGGCTCGGGGATCGCTGGCTGCCTCGCTCCCGGCCCTGTGCCACGGGCCCCGGGAGGGATCACCAGGGGATGCGCTGGCCGTCCCAGGCGAAGAACCCGCCGCTGTCCGCCGGCGAGAGCCCGTCGATGACCCCCAGGAGCTGCCGTACCGTCCGCTCCGGCGAGAAGAGCTGCCCCTCGGGCACCCACGCCCGGAACGGGGTCGACATCTCCGTGTCCGTCGTCCCCGGGTGCAGCGCCGCGCAGGTCACCGCCGGGGCCCGGCGCGCCAGCTCCACGGCCAGGGTATGCAGGAACTGGTTGAGCGCGGCCTTCGAGCCCCGGTAGGCGTACCAGCCGCCCTTGCGGTTGTCGCCGATGGAGCCTACGCGCGCCGAGATCGCGGCGAAGACCGCCGGATCGCCGTGGCTGAACAGGGGCAGGAAGTGGCGGGCCACCACCAGCGGTCCTGCGGCGTTGACCCGGAAGAGCGCGTCCAGCCCCTCCGGGGTGACCTCCTCGATCCGCTTCTCCGGGTGGATCCGCCGCTCCGGGTCGTGGAGCAGCCCCGCCGCGTTGAGGACCAGGTGCAGCCGCCCCTCGGCGGCGCGGACCTGCTCGGCGGCGTCGCTGACCGTCAGCTCGTCGGTGACGTCCAGGGTCAGCAGGTGCAGCCGCCCCCCGGACTCGCGGGCCAGCGCCTGTAGCGCCTCCGCGCCCTGGGGGTGCCGGCACGAGGCCCAGACACGGCCGATATGCGGCTCGGCGAGGCACTGATGGACGCACTCCAGGCCGATCCCGCGGCTAGCGCCTTGGATCAGGACCTCCCCGCCCTCGGGGACCCAGTGCAGCGGCATCGCTCGGCTCCTCTATCCGGTGGTACTCGTCTCGACGGCCGGCCGCGGCGATGGATGCCGCGGTCGGGGATGGTGGCGCTCACGGCCCGCCCCTGGATCGATCTTGGTGGCTAATCGCCGGTATCCTCAATCGTGATAAGCGCTATCCCCGCAGCGCCGATGGATCGGTTACACTGCCGCGGTTGCCGGCTCGACGCAACGCAGGCGGGCGCCTCCCCCGGTCGCGGGCCGCCGCCATCGATTGGAACACGAAGTGTAGTGAGGAGGAGCATCCATGACGATCAATGTAGCCATCAATGGTTACGGGCGCATCGGCCGTAACGTGCTGCGGGCGCTGTACGAGTCCGGGCGTACTGACGAGGTCCGCATCGTGGCCATCAACGATCTCGGCGACGCCGAGACCAACGCCCACCTGACCCGTTACGATACGGCCCACGGCCGCTTCCCGGGTGATGTCCAGGTCGAGGGCGGTGACCTCATCATCAACGGCGACCGCATCAAGGTCTGCGCCGAGAAGGACCCGGCCAACCTGCCGTGGAAGGACCTCGGCGTCGATGTCGTCATGGAGTGCACGGGCCTGTTCACCACCAAGGAGAAGGCCGGCGCCCACCTCCAGGCCGGGGCCAAGAAGGTGGTCATCTCCGCGCCGGGCGGCAAGGACGTGGACGGCACCTTCGTCTACGGCGTCAACCACCAGCAGATGAGCTCGGGGCTGGAGGTCATCTCCAACGCCTCCTGCACCACCAACTGCTTGGCCCCCATGGTCAAGGCGATCAACGACCGCATCGGGGTGGAGGAGGGGCTGATGACCACCATCCACTCCTACACCAACGACCAGGTCCTCTCGGACGTCTACCA
>CAJXKI010000139.1 GCA_913055765.1 uncultured Ectothiorhodospiraceae bacterium | reverse complement strand
ACGTTGCCCTTGGACTTGGACATCTTCTGCCCCTCGGCGTCGCGGACGAGGCCGTGGACGTAGACCTCGCGGAAGGGCACGTCGCCCATGAAGTAGAGGCCCATCATGATCATCCGGGCGACCCAGAAGAAGATGATGTCGAAGCCGGTGACCAGCACCGAGGTGGGGTAGAAGGTGCGCAGGTCCTCGGTATCCTGCGGCCAGCCCAGGGTGGAGAAGGGCCACAGCGCCGAGGAGAACCAGGTGTCGAGGACGTCCTCGTCGCGGGTGAGCGCCACCTCGTCGCCGAGGCCGTGGGCGCGGCGCACCTCGGCCTCGGAGCGGCCGACGTAGACGCGGCCCTGGGCGTCGTACCAGGCCGGGATGCGGTGGCCCCACCAGATCTGGCGGGAGACGCACCAGTCCTGGATGTTGCCCAGCCACTCGAAGTAGACCTTCTCCCAGTTGTCCGGGATGAAGCGGATCCGGCCGTCCTCGACGGCCTGCATGGCGGGCCGGGCCAGCGGCTCGGCGCGCACGAACCACTGCCAGGTCAGGTACGGCTCGATGACGGCGCCGCTGCGGTCGCCGCGGGGGACCATGAGCCGGTGGTCCTCCACCGCCTGGAGGAGCCCCTCGGCGCGCAGGTCCTCGACGACCTGCTCGCGGGCGGCGAAGCGGTCGAGGCCCTGGTAGCGCTCGGGGGCGCTGGCGTTGATGCGGGCGTCCTCGGTGAGGACGTTGATCCGCTCCAGGCCGTGGCGCTCGCCGACGGCGAAGTCGTTGAAGTCGTGGGCCGGGGTGATCTTCAGGCAGCCGCTGCCGAAGCTCGGGTCGACGTAGTCGTCGCCGACGATGGGGATCTCGCGACCGACCAGGGGCAGGCGGACGCCCTTGCCGATCAGGTGGGCGTAGCGCTCATCGGCCGGGTTCACGGCCACGGCGGTGTCGCCGAGCATGGTCTCGGGGCGCGTGGTGGCCACCGTCACGGACCCGCTGCCGTCGGCGAGGGGGTAGGCCATGTGCCAGATGTGGCCCTGCTCCTCCTCGGACTCCACCTCCAGGTCGGAGACGGCCGTGCGCAGGACCGGGTCCCAGTTGACGAGCCGCTCGCCGCGGTAGAGGAGGTCGTCCTCGTAGAGGCGGACGAAGACCTCGGTGACCGCCTCGGACAGGTCGGCGTCCATGGTGAAGCGCTCCCGGCTCCAGTCCACCGAGGCGCCCATGCGGCGCAGCTGCCGGGTGATGGTGCCGCCGGACTCCTGCTTCCACCGCCAGACGCGCTCCAGGAAGCCCTCGCGGCCCAGGTCGTGGCGGCTCACCCCCTCCTGCTCGAGCTGGCGCTCGACGACCATCTGGGTGGCGATGCCGGCGTGGTCGGTGCCCATCTGCCACAGGGTGTTGCGGCCCTCCATGCGGTGGTAGCGGATGAGGGCGTCCATCACCGTGTCCTGGAAGGCGTGGCCCATGTGCAGGGTGCCCGTGACGTTGGGCGGCGGGATCATGATGCAGTACGGGCTGCCCTCGCCGGCGGGGGCGAAGTGGCCGCCTTCCTCCCAGAAGCGGTAGAGCTCGGTCTCGATGGCGCTCGGGTCGTAGGTCTTATCCATGGGGGCCTCGATCGTCAGGGTTCGCAGCGTTCGGTGGTGTTGTGCGCCCGCGCCGCGGCCGCCGCATCGCCGGTGGGCGCCCGGCGGCGCCGGCTCGCCGGCGCTCATCGGCGCCCCGCCTCGATGCGGTGGGTGTGCGGGCCGCAGCCGGCCGCCCGGTAGGCCCGGTAGCGCTGCCGGCTGGCGCTGAGCACGGCCTCGCGCTGGTCGATGATCTCCGCCACGCGGGTGCGCGCCTGCCAGGTGGCCGGGAGCCGGTCGGTCAGGTTGAGCAGCACGGCGTCGTCGCCGCCGTGCTCGTCGGTGGCCACGGCCACCGGCTCGCCCTCGCGCTGCTCGAGCGGCGCGTGGGGGACGAAGCTGCCCTGGCGGAAGGTCCACAGCAGCCCGTCGAGCCGCTCGGCCTGCTCCGCCGCCTCGGCGAGGAGCAGCACCGTGTAGCCGCTGCCGTAGGCCTTCTCCGCCAGCCGGCAGGCGAAGCGCTCGCGCAGCTCCGCGCCGGCGCCGCTCAGGATGTAGAAGTCCACCCGGGTCACGGCGACCAGCCGGCGCGCCCGGCGAGGAAGTGGGTGAGCAGCGGCACGGGCCGGCCGGTGGCGCCCTTGCGCTCGCCGCTCTGCCAGGCGGTGCCGGCGATGTCCAGGTGCACCCAGCGCAGCCCGTGGGCGAAGCGCTGCAGGAAGCAGCCGGCGGTGATCGTCCCCGCGGGCCGGCCGCCGATGTTGGCGACGTCGGCGAACGGCGACCGGAGCTGCTCGTCGTAGGCCTCGTCGAGGGGCAGCTCCCAGCCGGGGTCGCCGGCGCGGTCGCCGGCCTGGAGCAGATCCCGCAGCAGCCCGGGGGCGTTGCCCATCACCGCGTGGCGGTGGTGGCCGAGGCCGATGATGGCCGCGCCGGTGAGGGTGGCCATGTCGATGACCTCCGCCGGCTGCAGGTCCCGGGCGTAGGACAGGGCGTCGGCGAGCACCAGCCGGCCCTCGGCGTCGGTGTTGAGCACCTCGATGCGCTGCCCGTCCCGGCTGCCGATGATATCGCCGGGCCGGGTGGCGCGCCCGTCCGGCATGTTCTCCGCGGCCGGGACCACCGCCACCAGGTTCAGCGCCAGCCCCGCCTCGGCGGCGGCCTGGACGGTGCCGAGCACGGCGGCGGCGCCGGCCATGTCGTACTTCATCTCGTCCATGCCCTCGGCGGGCTTGATGGAGATGCCGCCGCTGTCGAAGGTGATCCCCTTGCCGACCAGCGCCAGCGGCGGCTGCGCCGCGTCGGCGCCGCGGTAGCGCAGCACCACCAGCCGCGGCGGCGCCTCGGCGCCGTCGGCGACGGCGCGCAGCGCCGCCATGCCCTGCTCGGCGATGGCCTCGGGGCCGAGGACCTCGGCCTCGACGGCGTCCAGGCGCCCCGCCAGGGCCTCGGCCTGCTCGCCGAGGTAGGCGGGGGTGCAGACGTTGGCCGGGGTGTTGCCCAGGTCACGGGCGAGGTTGGCGCCGCGGCCGGCGGCCTGGCCCAGGGTCACCGCCGGCTGGGCGCGGCGCAGGTCGGCGCGCCGCGGCACCGCCAGGGTGGCGTGGCGCAGGGGCCGGCGCCGGCGCGGTGGCTGCGGGTCGCTCTTGAAGGCGTCGAAGCGGTAGAGCGCCGTCTCCAGGGTCTCGGCGGCGCTGGCCACCCGCCAGGCCAGGTCCCGGCCGCGGACCGGCAGCTCGGCGAGGTACAGCATGGCCTCGCCAGCGCCGGCGCTGTCCAGCGCCCGGGCCGCCTCGGCCACGGCCTTGCGGTAGCTGCGCTCGCCGAGCTCGCGCTCGCGGCCAAAGCCGACGAGCAGGACCCGGTCCGCCCGCACGCCGGGGACCTCGGGCAGCAGCAGGGTCTGCCCCACCTGCCCCTGGAGGTCGCCGCGGCGGAGCAGGCGGCTCAGGTAGCCGTCGCTGGCGGCGTCCACGGCCCGCGCCGCGTCGCTCAGCCGCCGGCGCTCGTAGACGCCGACCACCAGACAGGCGGTGCGCTGGCGCACCGGGTCGCCGCTCTTGCTCTTGAGCTCCATGAAGCCTCCCGTACCCTCGTCAATCGCGCGCCGGCCCGTTATGCTCAGCCGCGCCGCGCCGGAAAAGTGCGCAGGCGCACAGTCTACGGAAAGGCGCCGCCTTTTTGCAGCGCGCGCGCCGCGGGATCGAGCCGACGCCCTTGGTACTGCCCATCATCGACCGCTACCTGGTCCGCGAGGCCGCCTGGACGGCGCTCGCCGTGCTCGCCGTGCTCTTCGCCGTGCTGGCGTCGAACCAGCTCATCGACTACCTCGCCGAGGCGGCGGGGGGGCAGCTGCCCGGCGAGGCGGTGGCGGTGCTCATGGGCCTGGAGATCCTGCGCTACCTGGGGGTGGTGATCCCGGCGGCGC
>CAJXKI010000138.1 GCA_913055765.1 uncultured Ectothiorhodospiraceae bacterium | reverse complement strand
CAGGTACTCGATCAGCGACTTGCCCGGCTGCAGGTCGAGGATGTAGTACTTCATGATCCAGGCCGGGGAGATGAGGATCGGCTCCGGGTAGACGGTCTTGGTGGCCGGCTCGTACTGGATGAGCTCCATGAGCCGATTGCGGTAGACCACCTTGCCCGGCGTCACGGCCAGGTTCTCGCCCACCTGCCACTCCTCGCCGCCCGCTGGCGGGCGCCCGCTGATGTTGCGCTCGGTGTCCTCGACGAGGTTGGCGAAGCCCTGGAGCAGGTTGGCGCCGCCCTGGTTGAGGGTGTGCTCGAGCACCTCGGGGTTGGTGGGGAGGAAGTTGGACGGCGAGTAGAAGTCCAGCACCTGCCGGCCGAGGAAGTTGACCACGTCCTCGTGGTGCTGCGTAACGCCGCGGACGCCGGTGGTGGCGTCGTGCCACCACTGCTGGGAGAGCAGGAAGAGCTGCTCGATAACGTCGTAGGGGAAGCGCTGCCACTGCTCCGCCGCGAAGCGATCATCCCCGGCCCACGGCTTCTCGCAGGGCTCCGGGCAGGCGCCGGTCATGCGGCCGAAGACGTAGGCGTTGAGGCGCATGGTGCTACGCATGGCCTCGTCCATCAGGGCGAACTGCTTGCCCGGGTGGCTAGCCAGGTGGACGGCCCAGTCGAAGGTCGCCAGCGAGAGCGCCGCTGGCGATAGACCGCCCGAGGCCCGCCCGATCCCGGCGTGGAAGAGCCGATCGATCGTCAGGGCCTGGCGCTCGCTCTCCTCGGACTCGGGCATCAGGGAATGGACCATAGTAGCTCCTCGACGGTTGCAGGGGGTGGTGCCGTACCGGCCAGCTTGTGCGGCACTGCACAATATTGCCCCGGCAGGCGCCACTGTCAAGCCGTAGCGGGAACTGCCGCCGGCGCTACCCCTCCCCGCCCCGCAGCAGCGCCATGGGACTGGCGCGCCAGTCGCGGCGGGCGCCCAGCCAGCCGGCACCGGCGACCGTCACAGCGCCGACGGCGACCCCGAGCGCCACCACCGGCCACGGGAAGGCGTAGGCGAGATCGAAGAGCTGGCCGGCGGCCAGGTAGCCGGCAGAAGCGGCGGCGAGACCGGCGAGCAGGCCGGCCAGCGCGCCTGAGGCGGCGAGCTCGGCCACGGCGAGGGCCTCCAGCCGCCGCCGCGAGGCGCCCAAGGCGCGCAGCAGCGAGGCCTCGAAGCGCCGCTCAGCGGCGGCCGTGCGCAGCGCCGCGAGCAGGACCACCACCCCGGCGGCCAGGGTCAACGCGGCCATCAGCTCCACCACCCGGGCGCCCTGCGCCACGATCCGCCGCGCCGTCTCCAGGATAGCCCCCACGTCCACCGGCGTGACGCCGGGGAAGCGCTCGTTGAGCGCCGGCAGTATGCGGCCGGCGGCGTCACCGAGCCGGAGGCTGGTAAGGTACGAGGGATAGGCGTCGATGAGCCCCGGCGCGGCGATGACGAAGAAATTGGGCTTGAAGCTGTCCCACGCCACCTGCCGCAGGGAGGTAACGGTGCCGGTGACCGGCTCGCCGTCGATGGCCAGGGTCAGCCCGTCGCCGACCTCGATACCGAGACGCTCGGCGTAGCCCGCCGCCACGGACCACTCGGCGCCGGGGTCGTCCCCCCACCACGCCCCGGCTACGACGGTGTTGCCCTCCGGCAGGGCGCGGGTCCAGGTCAGGTTCAGGTCGCGGTTGACCAGCCGGCGGGTGCGCGCTGCCTCGAAGTCCTCGGGCTGGACACGCGCACCGTCGACGGCCTCGAGCCGACCGCGGACGGTGGGGTAGAAGGTCGGCTGGAGGTCCAGCTCCTCCGCGATGAAGGCCCGCAGCGCCGCCACGTCCGCCGGGGCCACGTCGATGAGGAAGGTATCCGGGGCGTCCGCCGGGATCCCCGCCTGCCAGGCATCGAGCAGGTCCTGCCGCACCGTCGAGAGCAGCAGCAGGGCCATCAGCCCGACGCCCACCGCCACGACCTGGACGACTGTCGCCGCCGGGCGCCGGCTCGGCCCGGTGAGCCACAGCAGGCGCGAGCCGGTGCGGGCGCGCAGCCAGCCGGCCAGGCGCACGGCGGCGTAGGCGGCCCCGGCGAGCGCGGCCAGGGTCCCCCCTGTGGCGCCGAGGACGACGGCTGCGAGGGCCGGATCGCCGGCCCGCCACGCCATCAGGGCGGCGATCACCGCCGCCGCCACCGCGTAGGGGGTCGCGGTGCGCAGGACGCCAGCCCCGGCGGTGCGCCGCAGGACCCGCATGGGCGGCACGTGGCGCAGGCGGGCCAGCGTCGGCAGGGCGAAGCCCGCGGTGGCCAACGTCCCCAGGCCGATGCCGTAGAGCGCCGGCAGCGGGCCGGCCGCAGGCAGGTCGGCCGGCAGCACGTCGGCGAGCGCCGCCACCATGGCCAGGTGCAGGGCGAAGCCGAGCGCCGTGCCGGCCGCACCGGCGGCCAGGGCGACCAGGCCGAGGACGAGCGCCTGGACGGCCAGCACCCGCCCCTGGCTAGCCCCCAGGACCCGCATCACCGCCACGCGGTCGAGCTGCGCCGCGGCGTAGTGGCGGGCCGTAAGCAGCACCGCGGCGGCGGCCACCACCACGGTGATCAGCGCCGCCAGGCCGAGGAACCGCTCCGCCTGGCCGACGATCTCGCCGATGGCCGGCTGCGCCTCCTCACCGGTAAGGACCTCCGCCTCCGGGCCGTCAGCCCGGCGGACCCAGTCGGCGAAGTCCTGCAGCGCCGCCTCGGGACCGGCCAGGAGCAGGGCGTAGTCGACCCGCGAGCCGGCGCCTACCAGGGCCGAGCCGGCGACATCCTCCCAGGCCATGAGCAGCCGCGGGGCCATGTTGCCGAATCCGCCGCCGCGATCGGGTTCGGCGGTCACCAGGCGGCGGGCCGGATAGCTCGAGCGCCCCACCTCCAAGGTCGCGCCCAGCTCGGCGTCGAGCAGATCGAGCAGCCGCGCCCCCACCCAGACCTCGCCGGGCGGTGGGCGGCCCGCCGCAGCCCGGTCCCCGGCGTCCCGCGCCTCGGCCACCCGCAGCTCGCCGCGCAGCGGATAGCCGGCCTCCACCGCCTTGACCGAGGCCAGCTGGCTGCGGCCATCGACGAACACCACCGTGGGGAAGGTCATGGTGCGCACCGCGGCCAGGCCGCGCTCGCGGGCTGCCGCCAGCCACGCCTCCGGCGCGGGCTCATCGGTGCGCACCAGCCGGTCGGCGGCGATGAGCTCGGCGGCGCGGCTGGCGGTGGCCGCCTCGACCCGGTCGCCGAGCCAGCCCACGGCGGTCACGGCGGCGACGGCCACGACCAGCGCCGCGGCGAGGATGCCCAGACGGCCGGCGGCCAGGTCGCGGCCCAGAAAGCGCACCGCCAGGCGCCAGGCGGTGAGGCGGCGGGACAGCGGGCCGGGTGCGCCGGGGCTCATCGCGACAGCACCCCGTCACGGAAGCGGTAGACCGTCTCGCAGCGCTCGGCGACATACGGATCGTGGGTGGCCACGACCAGCGTGGTCCGCTCCGCGCGGTTGAGCTCGAAGAGCAGCCCCGCCACCTGGGCGCCGGTCGTATCGTCCAGGTTGCCGGTAGGCTCGTCGGCCATCAGCAGCCGCGGCCCGGTCACGAGGGCGCGGGCGATGGCGACGCGCTGCTGCTCGCCACCGGAGAGGCGCTCCGGGGGGTGGTGCAGGCGGTGGCCCAGGCCGACCCGCTCCAGGGCGTGGGCGGCGGCCTCGCTATCGCCGCCCTGGGCGGCGAGCTCCAGGGCCAGGCGGACATTCTCCAGCGCCGACAGGCCGGTGAGCAGGTGGAAGGCCTGGAAGACGAAGCCGATCCGCCCTGCCCGGGCCGCGGCACGGCCGTCCTCGTCCAGGGCGGTGAGCTCCTGCCCGTCGGCCCAGACGCGGCCGCGCGAGGGCTGCTCCAGGCCGGCGAGCAGCCCCAGCAGGGTCGACTTGCCGGAGCCGGAGGCGCCCAGGATGGCGACGC
>CAJXKI010000137.1 GCA_913055765.1 uncultured Ectothiorhodospiraceae bacterium | reverse complement strand
ACCGATCCCATTGCCGACATGCTGACCCGGGTACGGAACGCGCACCACGCCGAGAAGGCGGACGTGCGTATGCCGTCCTCCAAGCTCAAGCAGGGCATCGCTGCGGTCCTCCTCGAGGAGGGCTACATCGAGGACTACCGCGTGGTCGGGGAAGCGAAGAAGCCGGTCCTGGAGCTTACCCTCCGCTACCACGAGGGTCAGCCGGCCATCCGGGAAATCCAGCGCTACAGCCGCCCGGGGCTGCGGGTCTACCGCGGGCGTGACGAGCTGCCGCGCGTGCGCAACGGGCTGGGCACGGCCGTGATCTCCACGTCCAAGGGCGTGATGAGCGATCGCACGGCCCGGTCCCAGGGGCACGGCGGCGAGGTTCTCTGCTGGATCTTCTAGACAGGACGGGCAATCATGTCAAGAGTCGCAAAGGCGCCCGTGGTGATCCCCTCCAACGTGGAGGTGACGCTCCAGGGCAATGACATCCGGGTCAAGGGCCCGAAAGGCGAGATGGCCTGGCAGTGCCACCGGCTCGTCGAGCCGAGCCAGGACACGGAGGCCGGCACGCTGACCTTCCAGCCCCGGCAGCGGAGCACCCGCGCCGTGGCCACCACCGGCACGACCCGATCGGTCGTGAGCAACATGGTGGTGGGGGTCAGCGAGGGCTTCGAGCGCCGGCTCGAGCTCCGCGGCGTCGGCTACCGGGCGCAGGTCGAGGGCAGCACCCTCCACCTGGTGCTCGGCTACTCGCACCCGGTGCGCTACCAGATCCCGGAGGGAGTCAGCGTCGAGTGCCCCTCCCAGACCGAGGTAGTGGTCAAGGGTGCCGACAAGCAGCAGGTCGGCCAGGTGGCCGCCCAGATCCGTGGATTCCGCCCGCCGGAGCCGTACAAGGGCAAGGGCGTGCGCTACGCCGACGAGCGGGTGGTCCTCAAAGAGGCCAAGAAGAAGTAGGCGGTGGGGACGAAGATGGACAAGAAGACAGCACGCATGCGGCGCGCGCGCAAGAGCCGCGGGCGCATCCGCGAGGCCGGCGCCTACCGGCTCTCGGTCCACCGCACCCCGCGCCACATCTACGCGCAGGTGCAGCAGCCGGACGGCGCGCGGACCCTGGCGGCCGCCTCGACGGTGGAGCCGTCGCTGCGCCGCCGCGACGGGGGCACCGGGAACACGGATGCCGCGCAGGAGGTGGGCCGGCTGATCGCCGAGCGCGCCAAGGAGGCCGGCATCCAGGAGGTGGCCTTCGACCGTGCCGGCTTCCAGTACCACGGCCGGGTACGGGCGCTGGCCGAGGCGGCGCGCGAAGCCGGACTGAAGTTCTAGCTAGGGGCGAAGACTATGGCGAACGGTGAGCAAACCAGCGCGGATAACCTTCGCGAGAAGCTCATTACCATCAACCGCGTGGCGAAGGTTGTCCAGGGCGGCCGGCAGTTCGGCTTCACGGCGCTGACGGTGGTCGGCGACGGCGAGGGCCGCGTCGGCTTCGGCTACGGCAAGGCCCGCGAGGTCCCGTCGGCGATCCAGAAGGCCATGGAGCGCGCCCGCAGCGAGATGCGCACCGTGCCGCTCGACGGCGCCACGCTGCGCTATCCGGTCACGCACTTCCACGGCGCCAGCAAGGTCTTCATGAAGCCCGCCTCCCCGGGTACCGGCATCATCGCCGGCGGCGCCATGCGCGCGGTCTTCGAGGTCGTCGGGATCCAGGACGTGCTCGCCAAGTCCGTCGGCTCCCGCAACCCGATCAACGTGGTGCGGGCCACGGTCAACGGGCTCGCCTCCATGGACTCCCCGGAGGCGGTGGCCGCCCGGCGGGGCAAGTCAGTCGAGGAGATCACGGGCTGATCATGGCTAACAGGAAGCAACTCCAGGTCACGCTGCGGCGCAGCACCAACGGGCGGATCCCCAAGCACCGGCAGTGCGTCGCCGGGCTCGGGCTGCGCCGCATGCACCAGACGGTGGTCGTGGACGACACCCCGGAGAATCGCGGCATGATCCGGAAGGTGGCCCACATGCTGGAAGTTCAGGAGGCGTAATGCGGCTCAACAACCTGTCGCCGGCCCCGGGTAGCCGGCCAGACGCCACGCGCGTCGGCCGTGGCGAGGGCAGCGGCCTCGGCAAGACGTGCGGGCGCGGCCACAACGGCCAGCTCAGCCGCTCCGGCGGCTACCAAAAGGTCGGCTTCGAGGGCGGCCAGATGCCGCTCCAGCGGCGCATCCCGAAGTTCGGCTTCCGCTCCCGGAAGGACCTGCGCACCACGGAGGTCCGCCTCCACGAGATCGCCAAGGTCGCCGGGGACACGGTGGATCTCGGCACGCTGCGCGATGCGGGTGTGGTGCGCAAGAACATGGCGCGCGTGAAGGTCATCGCCTCCGGGCGCATCGACCGCGCCGTCACCGTGCGCGGCGTGAAGGTGACCAAGGGCGCCCGCGAGGCCATCGAGGCGGCCGGCGGCCAGGTCGTCGAGGAGGGCTGAGTTGGGACGCGCAGGTGGTGCCGCAGGGGCCCTCGGCGGCGTGGGCCGTTTCACCGAGGTGCGCCAGCGCCTGCTGTTCGTGCTGCTCGCGCTGGTCATCTACCGGGTCGGGACGCACATCACGATCCCGGGGATCGATCCGGCGGCGCTCGAGCAGATGGTCCAGCAGCAGCGCGGCACCATCCTGGAGATGTTCAACATGTTCTCCGGCGGCGCCCTGGAGCGGCTCTCCATCTTCGCCCTCGGGGTCATGCCCTACATCTCGGCCTCCATCATCATGCAGCTGCTCACGGCGGTGATCCCGAGCCTGGAGCGGCTCAAGAAGGAGGGCGAGGCCGGCCGGCGCAAGATCACCCAGTACACGCGCTACGGCACCGTGGGTCTGGCCACCTTCCAGGGCATCGGCATCAGCGTGGCCCTGCAGAACCAGGGCGTGGCCGGTATGCCGGGGCCGGCATTCATCTTCATCTCCACGGTGACCCTAGCCACCGGCGTGGTCTTCCTCATGTGGCTCGGCGAGCAGATCACCGAGCGCGGCATCGGCAACGGCATCTCCATCCTCATCTTCGCCGGGATCGTCGCCGGCCTGCCCAGCGCCCTCGGCGGCACCCTGGAGCTGCAGCGCACCGGCGCGCTCGGCACGGCGACCATCCTGCTGCTGCTGATCATGGCCGTGGCGGTGACGGCCTTCATCGTCTTCGTCGAGCGCGGCCAGCGGCGCATCACCGTCCAGTACGCCAAGCGGCAGCAGGGGCGCAAGATGTACGCCGCGCAGCAGAGCCACCTGCCGCTGAAGCTGAACATGGCCGGCGTGATCCCGGCGATCTTCGCCTCGTCCATCATCCTGTTCCCGACGACGATCGCGAACATGGCCGGCCAGTCCGGCGACGGCGTGGGCTGGCTGCAGGATCTCGTGTCGACCATGCAGCCCGGACAGCCGCTGTACGTGATGGCGTATGCGGCGGCGATCATGTTCTTCTGCTTCTTCTACACCTCGCTGGTGTTCGATTCGCGGGACACGGCGGACAACCTGAAGAAGTCCGGGGCGTTCATCCCCGGGATCCGCCCGGGCGAGCAGACGGCGCGCTACATCGACGGGGTCATGACGCGGCTCACGCTGGTGGGGGCCCTGTACATCACGGCCGTCTGCCTGCTGCCGGAATTCCTGATCATCTGGCTCAACGTGCCGTTCTACTTCGGCGGGACGTCGCTGCTGATCATCGTGATCGTGGTGATGGACTTCATGGCGCAGGTCCAGTCGCACCTGATGAGCCATCAGTACGACAGCCTGATGAAGAAGGCGAACCTGAAGAGCTACAACCGCCGCGGCGGCGGGTAGAAGGGACGCAGGCGCCAGGAGACAGGATCCAGGCGCCGGGCTCGGCCGCCGGGCGCCGGACGGCTGCGGTCTGCCGCCTCAGGCCGAACGGAACCAACACGGTTCGGGATCTGCGTGGCCCGTTCGGGGTCACCCCGGCTGGAGAAGAGAGATGAAGGTAAGTGCATCGGTCAAGAAGGTCTGCCGCCACTGCAAGATCATCAAGCGCAACGGCTCGGTGCGCGTGATCTGCCGGGACGCCCGGCACAAGCAGCGCCAGGG
>CAJXKI010000136.1 GCA_913055765.1 uncultured Ectothiorhodospiraceae bacterium | reverse complement strand
ACGGCGCTGAACAGCTCCTCCAGGTCGTCCACCCGCACCACGCCGGCGCGCCGGAAGGCGGCGTCGTAGACGAAGTCGTCCACCTCGTCCCGGCCCACCTGGGGCGGCTTGAGGATGATCACCGGCTTCATGCGGGCCAGCCGGCGCAGGGCCGACATGAACTTCCGCGCCCGGCGCACCCGCTCCAGGTAGACGACCACCGCCCGGGCCCGGTGATCCGTGGCCAGGTAGTCGAAGCTGTCGCCCAGATCCAGGTCCGCGGCGGCGCCGATGTGGATGACGTGGGACAGCCCGGACGTGTTGCGCCGGCACCACTGCAGGGCCGCCCCGGCCGTGCCCCGGGACTTGGTCACCAGCGCCGCCCGCCCCGGCGCCAGGCCCATGGGCATGGTGGAGGCGTGCAGCCCGATGTGGGGGGCGCTGATGCAGCTGCTGCCCGGCCCGGCGACCCGGACGAGGCGGGGCTTGGCGGCGTCGAGGATGGCCTGCTCCAGGGCCTCGCGCTCCTCGCGGCTGGTCCCCTTGGGGACGGCGCGGGTGATGATCACCCCGCGGGTGCCGGCCTCGCCCAGGGCCCGGATGAGCGCCGGGGCCTCGTCCACGGGGCGGGTGATGATGGCCAGCTCCGGGGTGGTGGGCAGCCCGTCCAGGGTGGCGAAGGCGGGCACCCCGACGAGGGCGTCCATCCCGGGGACGACGGGCATCAGGGGGCCCTGGAAGGGCTCGCTGAGCAGGTTGCGGAGGATGTGGCGGTCCGTCTCGCTGCCCTCGCCGAGCAGCGCGATGGAGCGGGGCTGGAAGAGGCTCTCGAGATTGCGAACGGTCATGGGCGTCGGGGCCTTATAGGGCGCTGCGCTGCAACACGGCCAGTCTACGGGCCGCGGCGGCCAGGGGCCAGGGCGGTAGCGCCGGGCGCACCGGGCGGCGCGGGCGGCGTCCCCGCGGGCCGCAGGGCGGCGCGTCAGCCCCGGTACGGCGCCCCGGGCTCGGCGACGGGGCCGCGGCTCGGCGGGGCCGGATCGGCCGCGGCGCCCGCCTCCGCCGCTGCCGTGAGCCCGACGGCGGCCAGCACCCGCGACAGCTCGGCGTCCGGGCCCGTGGTGATGGTCAGCGGCTCACCGCCCTCCGGGTGGGGAATAGCGAGCCCGGTCGCCACGAGCATCAGCCGGCGGCAGCCGTAGTACGACCGGTACAGGCGGTTGTGGGCGCTGTCGCCGTGGCTGGTGTCGCCGACGATGGGGTGGCTGAGCGCCTTCATGTGGCGGCGCAGCTGGTGCTGCCGGCCGGTGAGCGGGCGCAGCTCCAGGCGGGTGTAGCGGGCGGTGCTGTAGCGCGACACCGGGATGGGGAGCTCGGTCCAGGCCAGGGGGGTGTAGTCGGTCACCGCCGCCTGGGGCGGCCCGCCCTGGCCGCGGCGGCCGGCGCCGAGGGGGCGGTCGACCCGCCCCGGCGCCTCGAGCCAGCCGCGGGCCACGGCCTGGTAGCGCTTGCCCACCCGGTGCTCCCGGAAGGCGGCGGCCAGCGCGCTGGCGGCCTCGGGGTCGAGGGCGAACAGCAGCACGCCGGCGGTAGGGCGGTCGAGCCGATGGACCGGGTAGACCCACTGGCCGCCGAGCTGGTCACGGACGCGCTGCAGGGCGACGTCCCGGTCCCGGTCGAGCTCGCTGCGGTGGACGAGCAGCCCCGCGGGCTTGTAGACCGCGACGAGCCGCTCGTCCCGGTAGAGGAGCGGCAGGCGCCAGTCGGCCCCGGGGTCCGCCCCGGCGCCCGCCTCGCTGGCGCCTGGCCCGGTCTCGCTGGCGCCTGGCCCGGTCACGCGTCGCCCTCCCCCAGGACCGGCTGCGCGCGCTGCGCCGCGAAGTCGAGCATCCGGCCCACCGAGCGCCGCGCCGCCGCGGCGGTCTCCGGGGCCACGTGGACCTCCGGCGCCCCGGCCTCCAGCGCCGTGGCCAGGCTCTGCAGCCCGTTCATGGCCATCCACGGGCAGTGGGCGCACGACCGGCACGTGGCGCTCTTGCCCCCGGTCGGCGCCTCGAGCAGCGTCTTCCCCGGCGCCGCCTCGCGCATCTTGTGGAAGATGCCGGCGTCGGTGGCGACGATGAACGCCTCCGCGTCCAGCTCCGCCACCGCCCGGATGAGCTGCGAGGTCGAGCCGACCACGTCGGCCTGCTCGATCACCGGCGCCGGCGACTCCGGGTGGACCAGCACCTTGGCCGCCGGGTGCTCGCGGCGCAGCGCCGCCAGCTCCACGCCGCGGAACGCCTCGTGGACGATGCAGCTGCCGTCCCAGAGCACCATGTCCGCCCCCGTCTGGCGCCGGATGTAGTCGCCCAGGTACTTGTCCGGCGCCCACAGGATCCGCTCGCCCCGCTCGTGGAGGTGGCGGACCACGTCCACGGCGATGCTGGAGGTCACCACCCAGTCCGCGCGCGCCTTCACCGCCGCCGAGGTGTTGGCGTAGACCACCACCGTGCGCCCCGGGTGCTGGTCGCAGAAGTCCGCGAACGCCTCCGGCGGGCAGCCCACGTCCAGCGAGCAGGTGGCCTCCAGGTCGGGCATGATCACCCGCTTGTCCGGCGTCAGGATCTTAGCTGTCTCGCCCATGAAGCGCACCCCGGCCACCGCCAGCGTGGTGGCCGGGTGGTCGGCCCCGAAGCGGGCCATCTCCAGGGAGTCGGCCACGCAGCCGCCGGTCTCGTCGGCCAGGCGCTGGAGCTCGGCGTCCGTGTAGTAGTGGGCCACCAGCACCGCGTCGCGCTCGTGGAGCAGCTCGCGGATGCGCGTCCGCAGGCGCTCCCGCGCCTCGGGGCTCAGCGCCTCGGCGGCCGCGAACGCCTCGGGGCGGAAGTAGCGGGTGGACGGCTCGATGGCGGAGGCATCCGACATGGGCACAACCTCAATCCAGGATGGCAGGGGCTACCGGGTTGGACTCTCGCCGGGCGTGGGCGTTGCAGTCACCGGCTCCCAGGCGTAGCCGGCAGCCTCGAGCTCGGTGGTGAGGGCCTGCAGGGCCTCGGCGGCCTGCGGGCCGGCGCCGCGGATGCCCAGCTCCACCTCGAAGCCCCGATCGGCGTCCCCGCCGGGCAGGCAGGAGATGCGCAGGTCCGGGTACGCAGCGGTGTAGCGCTCGAGCAGCGGGATCATCTCCCCCTCCCGCGCACCGGGCACGCGCACCGCGCGCTGCACCGTCCGGCCCGGGGCGTGGAGGTGGGCGTAGTGGCGGTCGAGGACCCACGCCACCATGGGCCAGGCCATGCGCGGGAACCCCGGGACGAAGTGGTGGTCGGCCACCGAGAAGCCGGCGACGCGGTTGACGGGGTTCGGGATCATCCAGGCCCCCTCGGGGAACTCGACCATGCGCAGCCGCTTCTCGGTGGCGCGGTCGCCGAACTGCTCGCGCAGGGCCGCGGCGGCCTCGGGGTGGCGGACCAGGGGCCGGCCCAGGGCATCGGCGCAGCACTGCCGCGTGCGGTCATCGGGGGTGGCGCCGATGCCGCCGAAGCTGAAGACCACGTCCCCGGTGGCGAGGGTCTCGCGCAGGGTCCGCGTGAGCAGCGCCGGGTCGTCGCCGATGAGCCGCGCCCAGGCGAGCTCCAGGCCCCGGGCCTCGAGGCGCTCGATGACGGCGCCCATGTGCCGGTCCTGCCGCCGGCCGGTGAGCAGCTCGTCGCCGATGATCAGGGCCCCGAAGCGGGGCGTGCCCTCAGCCGTGTCGACCATGTAGCGGTCCCGTACCTCGTGGCGAGCCGATCGCCGCCAGCGGGTGGCGGCCCGGGCCGCGCAGTCGGCGGGGCGCACCCCGCGGCTGGCCGCCCCGGCCCCCTCGCCGCGGTCCCTCAGCTACCGTACCGCCACCGCACCGCGCCGGCAACGGCGCCCTCGTAGATCCGCAGCAGCGCCGGCATCAGGAACAGCACGATGCCCGTCGCCCCCGCCAGCCCGAAGGCGATGGCCGCCGCCATGGGGATGAGGAACTGCGCCTGCACCGACTGCTCGGCCAGCAGCGGCAGCAGGCCGCCGATGGTGGTCAGCGAGGTCAGGATCATCGCCCGCAGGCGCTGGCACGAGGCCTCCAC
>CAJXKI010000135.1 GCA_913055765.1 uncultured Ectothiorhodospiraceae bacterium | reverse complement strand
GGCGCCGAGCAGGCGCATGCGGTAGACGTTGGCGGCCTGGCGCTGGATGTCGTCGGCGCCCATGTAGATCACGCACGTCAGGCCCATGCGTGCGGCCACCGTGGCCGTCGCCACCCCGTGCTGGCCGGCCCCGGTCTCGGCGATGATGCGCTGCTTGCCCATGCGCCGGGCGAGCACGGCCTGGCCGACGGTGTTGTTGATCTTGTGCGCGCCGGTGTGCGCCAGGTCCTCGCGCTTGAGGTAGATCCGCGCCCCGCCGGCCTGCGCCGTCAGCCGCTCGGCGAGGTAGAGGGGCGTCGGCCGCCCGACGAAGTCGCGGAGCTCGCGGTCGAGCTCCGCCTGGAAGGCCGGGTCCCGGCGCGCCTCGGCGTAGGCCTCGGCGAGCTCGTCCAGGGGGCCGACCAGGATCTCGGAGACGAAGCGCCCGCCGAACCGGCCGAAGTGGCCCTCGGCGCCGCCGGCGTCCCGCCCCGTCTGCTGCTCAGGTCTCGTCACCACGCTCTACCTCCGCAAAGAGCCGGGCCATCAGGTCCTGATCCTTGATGCCCGGCGCCGCCTCGACCCCGCTGCTGACGTCCAGGGCGAAGGGCCGGACCTGCCGGATCACCGCCGCCACGTTGTCGGGATTGAGGCCGCCGGCCACCGTCAGCCCGCGCACCCCCTCCGGGATGCGCCCGTGATCGAACGCCTCGCCGCGCCCGCCGAGCTCGCCCAGCCGGTGGCTGTCGAGCAGGAAGCCGCTGGCGTCCGGGTAATCCGCCGTGTACGCCGCCGGATCCACGCCGCTGCCCATGGGCACCGCCTTGACGTAGCGGCGCTGGAAGCGCCGGCACAGTGACGGGGCCTCGTTGCCGTGGAACTGCAGGGCGTCGAGGTGCAGCCCCTCCACCGCCACCTCGACGTCGCCCGGCCGCGGGTCGACGAACAGCCCCACGATGGAGACGAAGGCCGGCACGGCGGCGGCGATGGCGCGGGCCTCCTTCATGTCCACAGCGCGGGGGCTGGCATCGCAGAAGACCAGGCCGATGGCGTCGGCCCCGAGCTGGACGGCGGCCTCGGCATCCTCCGGACAGGTCACTCCGCAGATCTTAACGCGCGTGCGCACACCTCGCCCCTTAGCCGCTTCAAGGAAAGGATAAATGCTACCGCGTGGGGCGGGGTCACGCCAAAAACGGCCACCGCCCCTCGGCGGGCAGGCCATACGCCGGGGGATAGGCCACCTGGGCCAGGTATAGCCCGGCCGCCGGCGCGGTGATCCCGCTGCGCGTGCGGTCGCCGGCGGCGAGCAGCTCGGCCGGCCACGCCACGCCGCGCTGGCCGGCCCCCACGGCCAGCAGCGTACCGGCGATGTTGCGGACCATGTGGTGGAGGAAGGCGTTCGCCACCACATCGATGAAGACCATGCGCCCGTAGCGGTGGACCCGGATGGCGTGGACCTCGCGGACCGGGTGGCGCGCCTGGCAGGCCACCGCCCGGAAGGCCGAGAAGTCGTGCTCGCCTACCAGGGGCTGCGCCGCCTCGTGCATCCGCTCGGTGTCCAGCTCGTGGTGGGTCCACGCCACCCGCTGGCGGAGCAGCGCCGGCCGCGCCCGCCGGCCGAGGAAGATGTAGCGGTACCCCCGCTGCCGGGCGCTGTAGCGGGCGTGGAAGGTGCCGTCCACGGCGTGGGCCTCGAGCACGCTCACCGACGCGGGCAGGTGGGCGTTGCTGCCCAGGACCCAGGCGTGGAGCGGCCGCTCCGCCGCGGTGTCGAAGTGCGCCACCTGGGCGGCGGCGTGGACGCCGGCGTCGGTGCGCCCGGCGCAGACCACCGACACCGGGTGATCGGCGACCTGCGCCACCGCCTCCTCCAGGGCCTGCTGCACCGACGGCGCGTGCGCCTGGCGCTGCCAGCCGCTGAAGCCGCTGCCGTCGTACTCCAGCACCAGGGCGATACGCTGCGTCCGCGCCGAATCCGCCATCGAGGCCTCCGCAGGCGCCAGCCTACTCGCCGCCGAGCTCGCCCAGGATGTGCCGCGCCCGCTCGCGCTGGGGCCCCGCGCCCTCCTCCTGGACCTCCTCCAGCAGCTCCCGGGCGCCTGCCTCGTCCCCCAGCTCGAGGTAGGCGCGGGCCAGGTCGAGCTTGGTAGCCGCCTCACCGTCCTCGCCGACGCCGCCCCCGGGGCCGGCGGGCGCCTCGGCCACCCCTGAGGGCGGTGCCCCAGCCCAGCCACCGGGCAGGGACGGCTCCAGGGAGGCGGCATCCCCGCCCTCCCCCTCGCCCAGGAGGGTATCGAGCGCCTGCTCCTCGAGGTCGGCCGCCTCGGGCCCGAGGGCCGCCTCGCCGCCCGGGTCGAGGCCGGACTCGGCCTCGCTGTCGCCATTGCCGCCGGCCACCTCATCAGCCGGTGCCGCCGCGCCAGGGCCGGCCTGCCGCCCATCCAGGTCGGGCTGGACATCCAGATCCGGGCCGCCCTCCGCATCGGTCATCCCGGGCACGCCGCCCGAACCTGGCAGCGCCGCGCCGGCGCCACGCCCCTCCCCGGCGCCGCGGGGCGCGCCTGGCGCCCCGTCCGCCGGCGGCCCGGGGCGCCGGCCGACCAGCCAGCCGGCGAGGCCGCGGGCGGCGCGACGCGCGCTGCCGCCGCTGCGGCGGCTGTCAGATGTGCTCGCCAAGCAGCAGCTCCGCGATCTGCACGCTGTTGAGCGCGGCGCCCTTGCGGACGTTGTCCGCCACGACCCACAGGTCGAGCCCCCGCTCGTGGCTGATATCCTCGCGGATGCGGCCGACGTAGACCGGATCGCGCCCCGCCCCCTCCGTGAGGGCCGTGGGGTAGCCGCCGTCGACCCGCTCATCGAGGACCTCCACCCCCGGCGCCTCGGCGAGGATCTGCCGGGCCCCGGCGGCGCTGAGGCGCTCGCGGGTCTCGATGTGGATGGCCTCGGAGTGGCCGTAGACCACCGGGACCCGCACCGTGGTCGGGTTCACCCGCACGGTGGCGTCCTCGAAGATCTTGGCGGTCTCCCAGACCATCTTCATCTCTTCCTTGGTGTAGCCGTTGTCCTGGAAGGCGTCGATGTGCGGCAGGCAGTTGAAGCCGATGGGCCTCGGGTACTCCTGGCACGCCGGCGCCCGGCCCTCGAGGATGGCGCGGCTCTGGGCGTGGAGCTCGTCGATGGCCGGCTTGCCGCTGCCGGAGACGGCCTGGTAGGTGGCGATGTTGATGCGCTCGATGCCCACGGCGTCGTGGAGGGGCTTGAGCGCCACCAGCATCTGGATGGTGGAGCAGTTGGGGTTGGCGATGATCCCGCGCCGCCGGTAGCCGGCGGCAGCGTGGGGATTCACCTCGGGGATGACCAGCGGCACCTCGTCGTCGTAGCGGAAGCACGAGGTGTTGTCGATGACCACGGCGCCGGCCTCGGCGGCGCGCGGCGCGTGCTCGGCGGAGATGGCGCCGCCGGCGGAGAACAGGGCGATGTCGGCCTGGGCGAAGTCGAACGTGGCCAGGTCCTGGATGGCCAGCTCGCGGTCGCCGAAGCGCACCGTGCACCCGGCGGAGCGGGCGCTGGCCAGCGGGTAGACGTTGCCCGCCGGGAAGCCGCGCTCGGCCAGGATGGCGAGCATCACCTCGCCGACGGCCCCGGTGGCGCCGACGACGGCGACATCGTACGTGCTGCTCATGGATCACTCCCCGGAATTGGCTGCTGGCTGGAGTCTAACGCCTCGGCGCGCCGTGCCGCCAGCGCCGGCCCCCAGGGCGGCGGGACGTCCCCGGCGGAGACCGCGGCGCCACGCCCAGCACCGCCCCGCGGGGCGGGCGCCTGCGGCGTGGCGAGGGAGCCCCGCCCGGGGCCGCGGGAGCGTCGGCGCAGGTGCTACAATCGCGGCCCTATGGCTGGGAATACCTTCGGCACCCTGTTCACGCTCACCACTTTCGGCGAGAGCCACGGCCCGGCGCTCGGCGGCGTCGTGGACGGCTGCCCGCCGGGGCTAGCGCTCGGCGAGGCGGACCTGCAGGCCGAGCTCGACCGCCGCCGCCCGGGGCGCTCCAGGCACACCACCCAGCGCCAGGAGGGCGACCAGGTGCGGATCCTCTCCGGCGTCTTCGACGGGGCCACCACCGGCACCCCCATCGGCCTGCTCATCGAGAACACCGACCAGCGCACCAAGGACTACGCGGAGATCGCCGATCGCTTCCGCCCCGGCCACGCCGACTACACCTACCAGCACAAGCACGGCGTCCGCGACTACCGCGGCGGCGGGCGCGC
>CAJXKI010000134.1 GCA_913055765.1 uncultured Ectothiorhodospiraceae bacterium | reverse complement strand
CCTGGAGCTGCAGCTGCTCGCCGACGTGGGCCTGCTGGGCATGCCCAACGTGGGCAAGTCGACCCTGATCCGCGCCGCCTCGGCGGCGCGGCCCCGGGTCGCGGAATACCCCTTCACCACGCTCTACCCGCAGCTCGGGGTGGTCCGGCTCGAGGCGCACCGCTCCTTCGTCGTCGCCGACGTCCCCGGCGTTATCGAGGGGGCCGCGGCGGGCTCCGGGCTCGGCGTGCAGTTCCTCAAGCACCTGAGCCGGACGGGACTGCTCCTCCACCTGGTGGACGGTGTCGCCTGGGAGGAGCGCGAGGGCGACCCGGTCGCCGAGGCCCGGACCCTGCTCGAGGAGATGGCGGCGTTCAGCCCGGAGCTGGCGGCCAAGCCCCGCTGGCTGGTGGTCAATCGGCTCGATGCGCTGCCCGAGGAGGCGCGCGAGGAGCGGGTCCAGGCCATCGCCCGCGGGCTCGAGTGGGAGGGTCCGGTCTACGGGATCTCGGCGCTCACCGGCGAGGGAGTGGACCGGATCTGCCAGGACATCATGGCCTATCTGGAGCAGCAGCGCAGCGAGGAGGGGCAAGGTGCATCGGCGTGAGGCGCTGCGCACGGCGCAGCGTTGGGTGGTCAAGGTCGGCAGCGCCCTGGTCACCGATGACGGGCGCGGCCTGGCCCAGGAGCAGATCCGCGGCTGGGCGGACCAGGTGGCGGCCCTGCGCAAGGCCGGCCGGCAGGTGACAGTGGTCTCCTCCGGCGCGGTGGCGGCGGGCATGCAGCAGCTCGGCTGGCGCGAGCGCCCGCGGGCGGTCTACCAGCTGCAGGCCGCCGCCGGCGTCGGCCAGAGCCGGCTGGTCCACGCCTGGGCCGAGGAGCTCACCGGCCATGGCCTGCAGACCGCGCAGGTGCTGCTCACCCACGACGACCTCTCCGACCGGCGCCGCTATCTCAACGCCCGCAGCGCCCTGCGCGAGATGCTGCGCCTAGGCGTGATCCCGGTGGTGAACGAGAACGATACCGTGATCACCGACGAGATCCGCTTCGGCGACAACGACACCCTGGCCGCCCTGGTGGCCAACCTGGTGGAGGCGCAGGCCCTGCTCATCCTGACCGATCAGCCGGGGCTCATGGACCGCGATCCCCGTGCGCACCCCGACGCCAAGCTGCTCGAGGAGGTCCGGGCAGGGGATCCGGCGCTGGAGGCGCTGTGCGGCGCTGAGGCCGGCGCCCTCGGCCGCGGCGGGATGCTGACCAAGGTCCGTGGCGCGGCACGGGCGGCGCGCTCCGGGGCCCATACGGTGGTCGCCAGCGGCCGTGAGCCGCGGGTCATCCAGCGCCTTGCCGATGCCGAGCCGGGGCTGGGTACCCTCTTCATCCCCGACCAGGAGCCGCTGGCGGCGCGCAAGCAGTGGCTGGCCAGCCACCTGAGGACCGCTGGCCGGCTCAGCCTCGATGCCGGCGCTGCCCGGGCCTTGCGGGAGTCGGGCAAGAGCCTCCTGCCGGTGGGGGTCGTGGGTGTGGCCGGTGAGTTCTCGCGCGGCGAGCTGGTCGCCTGCATGGATCCCCAGGGCCGGGAGGTGGCGCGCGGCCTGGTGAACTACGGCGCCGACGAGGCCCGCCACATCCGCGGCTGCGGCAGCGGCGAGATCGAGGCGGTCCTCGGCTACCTGGACGAGCCGGAGCTCATCCACCGGGACAACATGGTCGTTACCGGATAGGGCAGGGGCTAGGCGTCGCCTCGTCCCTGGCGCTGCCGCCGGTGGCCTGCCCTGGGCTCGGTGGAGGGAGGGAGAGCGGGCGGATGCGGAGCGGGGGGACGCAACAAAGCGGCGGGCGCTACCCGTAGCGCCCGCCGCTCACCTACGAGGCGTGTCCCGCTGGCGGCGTCAGCCGGCGAGGCGCCGCACCCGGGCGTTGAGCCGGGCCTTGTGGCGTGCGGCCTGGTTCTTGTGGATCGCCCCGCGGTTCGCCGTGCGGTCGATGATCCGGGTGGCGTCGCGGTACGCCTGCTGAGCCGCGCCGTGGTCGCCGGCCCTCACCGCCTTCAGGACCTTCTTCATGGAGGTGCGCATCTGGGTGCGACGGGACTTGTTCCGCTGCCGGCGCTCCTCCGACTGGCGGGCACGCTTTCTGGCGCTCGGGATATTCGCCACGGTTCCACTCCTGCTCGCTTGCGATCCTCGAGGGCGCGGACCCTACGCGGGCCCTGTAAGGCCGCTCAATATGCCCGGCCGGGCTGCCTGTGTCAAGGCTGCTGGTCGCCCGCGCGCGGCGCCTCGCCCCCGGCCGGCGCCGTGTCGAGGGTCCACCCGATGAGGGCCCGGGTCACCTCGTTGCCGGCAGCGCCCAGGGCGGCCACCACGGCGTCCGCGTCGCGGCCCGCCGCGGGGGCCGTGGCGCGGAAGCGCTCGGCGCCGAGGAGCCGTTGCTGCCGGGGCGCGACGAGCCGGGCATCGACAGCCACCCGAGCCCGCGGCTCGGTCTCCGGGGTCAGCACGCGGAAGGCGCGCAGGGTGGTGTGCAGGACGAGATCCGCGTCTGCCGGCTCGGGGGTGTCTGTTACCTGGGCGACGCGCCCGTCGCTGCGGTAGGCCTCGACGAGGTGGCCCTGCCAGAGCTCGGGGAGGGGGGCGACCCAGCGCGCGCCGCTGTAGACGCTCATCCGGTGGGCCTCGAGGCGGACCGGGAGGCGCGAGCCGGCGAGCAGCTCGCTGCTCGCCGGCGGGGCGATACGCAGCGTCCAGGACGCGGCCGGCGGCTTGGGCTCGGCCTGGAGCGGCGGCAGGCGGTAGGCCGTGTAGTGCTGCACCTCGGGCAGGATCGAGCAGCCGCCGAGGAGCAGCAGCGCCAGCAGCGCCGCTGCGCGGCCGAGCTGGCGCGGGAGGGGCGGCGAGGGGGCGGTCCTGGTCACGGCTGGTACGTCTCCATCTCCTCGCGGCGCAGCAGCTGCCCGCCTGGGTCCTCGCCGAGGCGCCGCGCGATCCGGCGCAGGGTGGCCAGGGTCCGCTGCAGCTCCGCGGCGAGCGGCTCGATCTCCACCAGCCCCTGCAGCCCGCGCTCGATGGCGGCCCGGTTGTCCTCGAGCAGGGCCTCGGCCGTCGCACCGCCCGCCGCCAGGGCATCCGAGGCCCGGGCGGTGCTCACCAGGGCCTCGTGGCCGGGGCCGTCGAGCAGGTCGCGGCCGCGCTGGATTAGCCGCGACGCCTCGTGCAGTGTGCCCTCGGCCGCCTCGCCGCTATCGGCGAGGGCCGTGATGCCCCGGCCGAGGTCGTCGCGGCGCTCGGCCAGCACCCGGCTGACCTGCTCCAGGTGCACGAGGGTGGCCGAGAGCCGCGCCACGTTCGCCTCGGAGAGCAGCTCGTTGGCGCGGCTGATGAGCCGGTCGACGTCGGCGAGGAGCTGATCGCTGTCCTCGCGCAGCTGCGCCAGGGGCGAGGGTCTCGCCTCGAGCCGCGGCACGCCGTCGGGGGGCGCCTCCAGGGGCGGTGCAGACGGATCGCCGGCCTTCAGCCGGATGTGGGCGCCGCCGGTAAACAGCCCCGAGCTGCCTAGCTGCGCCTCGGTATCCGCCCGCAGCGGCGCCTCGGGGCTGATGCTGATGCGGGCGATCACCTGGCGCGGGTCGGCCGGATCCAGGCGCAGGCGCTCGACGCGGCCCACGGTGATGCCGTTGAGCTTGACCGGGCTGCTCTCCGAGAGCCCGCTGACGTCCTCGTCGAAGACGACATCCAGGGCTTGGCGCTCGCCGGCCAGGGGCGCATCGGCGAGCCACACCCCGAGCAGCAGCCCGCCGATGGAGAGCAGGAGGGTGGCGAGGCCGATCCAGAAGTGCTGCGCGTGAGGCTCCATTCAGGGCCTTCCCCGTGCCGTGCGGGCCGCGCGTCCGCGCGGCCCGTTGAAGTAGGCCTGGACCCAATCCTCGTTGATGGCCGCGACCTCCTCAAGGCTGCCCACCGCCAGGACCCGCCGCTGGGCGAGCACGGCGACCCGGTCGCAGGCGGTATAGAGCGTGTCCAGGTCGTGGGTGACCAGGAAGACCGTCAGCCCGAGCGCGTCGCGCAGGGTCACCAGCAGCCGGTCGAAGTCGGCGGCGCCGACGGGATCGAGCCCGGCCGTGGGCTCGTCCAGGAAGAGGATCTGCGGGCATAGCGCCAGCGCCCGGGCCAGGGCGGCGCGCTTGACCATGCCGCCGGAGAGCTCCGCGGGGTAGCGCGGCCCGGCGGTCGGGTCCAGCCCGGTCAGGGCCAGGTAGACCCGGGCCAGCTCCTCCGCCTCGGGGCGGGTGAGCCCGGCGTGCTCGATGAGCGGCAGGGCGACGTTCTCGGTGGCGGTCAGCGACGAGTAGAGCGCCCCGTGCTGGAAGAGCACGCCGATCCGGTG
>CAJXKI010000133.1 GCA_913055765.1 uncultured Ectothiorhodospiraceae bacterium | reverse complement strand
GTGTAGAGGTGCACCGTCACGTCGTACTCGCCGGTGACCCGGATCGGGCCCTCGGGCATGCGCACCTCGCGCCGGGCGAGCTCGACCCCGGCCTCCTGCGCCGCCCCGGCGATCTCGGCCGGGCCCACGGAGCCGAACAGCTTGCCCTGCTCACCGACCTTGGCGGGGATGCGCAGGGTCAGCCCCTGGAGCTGCTCGAGGCGGGCCTGCGCGGCCTGCTCCGCCTCGCGGGCCGCCCGCTCGAGCTCCGCACGCCGCTCCTCAAAGTAGCGGATGTTCTCGGGGGTGGCCATCTTGGCCTTGCCGTAGGGCAGCAGGTAGTTGCGGCCGTAGCCGGGCCGCACCCGGACGCGGTCGCCCAGGTTCCCCAGGTTCGCCACCTTCTCCAAGAGAATCAGTTCCATGCCTTGCACCTCGATTGTTCGTACTCGGTTGCCTCAACGGCTACTGCGGCGGCCCCTCGCCGATCAACCGCCGCCGCCACTGGAACAGCGCATCGCCGATCCCCACCAGCGCCAGCGGACGGAAGAGGAACGGGGCCAGCAGGTAGACCGGCACCAGCCAGCCCGGCCGCCACCCCCGGGCCGCCGCCACCGCGTGGGCCAGGGCCAGCGCCTGGACCACGAACCCCGCGGCGACGACCAGCGAGAGGTCGTAGACCAGGCCCGGGCCGCTGAGCAGCGCCCCCAGCCACACCGCCAGGGCTGCCACCCCGGCCCGCCGCCCCAGGTCCAGGTCGTGCAGCTCCTGGCGCAGACCGCCCGGGTTGTACAGCAGGGCCTGCAGACCGCGGCCGATGAGCAGCCCCGCCAGGGCGGTGAGCATCAGGCTCACCGCCCAGAGCCCGGTCATGACTGGCAGCAGCTCCTCCTGGAGCACGGCCCTCGCCTCGGGCTCCATCTGCTGCAGCTCGGCGCCGCCAGCCGCTGCCAGGAAGGCCTCGACCGTCGACTGCCAGTAGGCCGCCGGATCCGGGACCGCCAGGTGGAAGCCGACCACCGCCAGGCCGCCGAGGGCCATCCACAGCAGCAGCGTCGCCGGCAGGGAGACGCTACGGCGCAGCCACTCGGCGAGCAACAGGACCGGCAGCCACTGCTCCGCGACCACCTGCAGCGCCGGCCCGCCGGCGCCCGTCACGGCGAAGAGCAGGGCGTAGAGGACGGCCCCGGCCATCGCGGCCACCATCGCCCCCTGCTGCGCGCCCTGGCGCAGGGTAACCAGCGCCAGGGTCCCGGCGGCCACGATGGACAGCAGCGGCAGGAGGCTCGCCGCCACCATCACCGTGGCGGCCTGGAACGGCCCGCGCAGGATGAAGGCGGCGAACGGCTGCATGGGACGGCCTCAGTGGCGGTCGGTGTAGGGCAGCAGCGCCAGGAAGCGCGACCGCTTGATGGCCCGCGCCAGCTGCCGCTGATGGCGCGCGCAGGTCCCGGTGATGCGGCTCGGCACGATCTTGCCGGTATCCGTGACGTAGTTCTTGAGGGTGTTGAGATCCTTGTAGTCGATCTCCTGCATGTCGTCCGCGCAGAACTTGCAGTACTTGCGGCGCCGGAAGAAACGTCCCATGATCAGGCTCCTCGTTGATCGTCGTGCGGGGCGCGGCTCAGCCTGCGCTCTCCGCGTCCCTCTGGTCCTCGCGCTTGTCGCTGCCCTTGCTGGCCATCGGCGACGGCTCGGTGACGGGCTCCTCGCGGCGGAGGACCAGGTTGCGGATGACCGCGTCGTTGAAGCGGAAGGTCGAGGTCAGCTCATCGAGCTCCTCCTGGCCGCACTCGACGTTCATCAGGACGTAGTGGGCCTTGATGAGCTTGTTGATCGGGTACGCCAGCTGGCGGCGCCCCCAGTCCTCCAGGCGGTGCACCTGCCCGCCCTGGGACTCGACAATGCCGCGATAGCGCTCGATCATGGCCGGGACCTGGTCGCTCTGGTCCGGATGGACCATGAAGACGATCTCGTAGTGTCGCATTACCACTCCTTACGGTTATTCGAGCCGCAGGCTCAAAGAGCCTCCACCCGCGCGGGTGTAAGGCAAGGCTGCCTCTTCGCTGAAGCGGGCAAGTCTACCCGACATCGCCGCCCTCTGGGAACCGCTGGCGCACCGCCTCGAACAGCAGCACCCCGGCCGCCACCGAGACGTTGAGGCTCTCCATGGCCCCCGGCATCGGGATGGCCACCAGCCCGTCGCAGCGCTCGCGGGTCAGCCGCCGCATGCCGTCGCCCTCCCCGCCCAGGACCAGGGCACGCGGGCCGCGCAGATCGGCGCTGTAGCAGGACACCGCGGCCTCGCCGGCGGCGCCGAGGGCGATGAGCCCGGCGTCCTGGAGCTGCCCCAGGGTCCGCGCGAGGTTGGTGACCTGGAAGAAGGGGACGCGCTGCACGGCGCCGGCGGCCGTCTTGTGCACGGCAGGGCTCAGCGCGGCGGCCCGGTCCCGCGGGGCGACCACGCCGTGGGCGCCGGCGGCGGCGGCGCTGCGCATGCAGGCGCCGAGGTTGTGCGGGTCCTGGACCTGGTCGAGGACGAGCAGCAGCGGCTCCGGCTCGGCGGCCACCAGCTCGGCCAGCTCGCCCTCGCCCCGGGCCGGCGTGCCGCTGTAGCGCAGGACCACGCCCTGGTGGTTGCCGCCGTCGGCGAGGCGGTCGAGCTCCCGGCGCTGGACCCGCTCAACGGGGATCCCGCGCCGCCCCAGCCGCTCCAGCAGGCGCTCGAGGCGGCCGTCGCGCCGGCCGCGCTCGACCCAGACCGCCTCGACGCCGGCCGGATCGTAGGTGGCCGCCTCCCGGACGGCGTGCTGGCCGTAGACCAGCTGCCCGCCAGCGGCGGCCCCTGCGCCACGGTCAGCGTCCCCGCCGCCGCGGGGACGGCGCTGCCTACGCCCGCCCACGGCGCTCAGCCGCTGCTGCCGCCGCCGCTACGACCGCTGCTGCGTCGGCGCCCGCTGGAGCGCCGGCGGCTGCTGCGGGCGCCTGAGGCGCCACCGCCCTGCTCGGCCTGGTCCGGGCCACTGCCCTCGGACGCCGCGTCGGTGGCAGCACCGCCCTTGGCCTCGCCGCCCTTGGCGCTGCGCCTCGAGCCGCCCTTGGCACTGCCCTTGGAGCCGCCCTTCGAGCCCTCCTGAGGACCATCCTTCGAGCTGTCCTCCTTCGAAGCGCCCTGGGAGCCACCCTGAGCGCTGGCCTTGGAGCCACCCTTGGCGCTGGCCTTCGAGCCGCCCTTAGCGCTGTCCTTGGAGCCGCCCTTGGCCTCGCGTGAGCCGCTCCTCGAGCCGCCCTTGCTGCTGCCGCCCTTGCTGCTGCCGCCCTTGCTGCGCCCACCGCTGCCGTCCAGCGGCTGGCCGTCGGCGTCGACCGGGTGGGCGACGATCTCCAGGTCGATCTTGCGCTCGTCCTTGTCCACGCGCGCGATCCGCACCCGGACCCGATCGCTGAGCCGGTACTCCTTGCCGGTGCGGTCGCCGACAAGCCGGTGGCCCACCGAGTCGTAGTGGAAGAAGTCGCTCTCCAGGTTGGTGATGTGCGTCAGCCCGTCGACGTACACCCCCTCCAGGGAGATGAACAGCCCGAACGAGGTCACCGCCGCGATCACCCCGTTGAGCTCCTCCCCGAGCTGGTCCGAGAGGTACTCGCACTTGAGGGTCATCTCGGCATCGCGCGTCGCCTCGTCGGCGCGGCGCTCGGTCATCGAGCAGTGCTCGCCGAGGGTGACCAGGTCGTCGTGGCTCATCGGGAAGCTGCCCCCCGCGTGCCCGTCGATCACGTGCCCGATGCCGCGGTGGATCACCAGGTCCGGGTAGCGCCGGATGGGCGAGGTGAAGTGGGTATAGGCGTCCAGGGCCAGGCCGAAGTGGCCGGCGTTGTCGGGGCGGTACTCTGCGGCCTGCATGGAGCGCAGCAGCACCGTCTCGATCAGGTGGCGGTCGGGGCGGTCCTTGGCCTGCTCCATGAGCCGGGCGTAATCCTTGCCGGTCGGCTCGTCGCCGCCGCCGAGCTCGAGGCCGGCCTGGGCGAGGAACGCCTTGAGCTGCTCCAGCCGCTCCTCGCCGGGGCGCTCGTGCACCCGGTACAGCGACGGCACCTTGTTCTTGAGCAGGAACTTGGCCGCGCACACGTTGGCGGAGATCATGCACTCCTCCACCACCTTGTGGAAGTCGTTGCGCTCCGTGGGCTCGACGGCGACCACGCGGCCCTCGTCGTCGAAGCGCATCTCCGTCTCCGTGGTGTCGAAGTCGATGGCGCCGCGGCGCTCCCGCGCCTGGCGCAGGGTCTTGTACAGGCGGTGGAGGCTCTCCAGGTGGCCGAGCACCTCATCGCCGATCTCGGCCCGGGCGTCGGGGTCACCCTCGAGCACGGCGGCCGCCGCCTGGTCGTAGGTCAGCCGCGCCGCCGAGCGCATCACCGCCCGGTAGAAGCGCGAGCGCAGGACCTT
>CAJXKI010000132.1 GCA_913055765.1 uncultured Ectothiorhodospiraceae bacterium | reverse complement strand
GGGCAGGAACTGGAAGTCGAAGGCCCGGTCCGGGTTGCCGACGTTCATCATGATCTTGAACGGCAGCTCCGGCATGTCGCTCAGCGAGATCTCCTGGACCTCGTAGTCCTGCTTGCCCTCGTAGACGTAGCCGGTGTCCCCCTCGGCGCAGGAGACGGTGGCCTCGATGCTGTCCGTGATGGTCTCGGTGGCGTTCCCGCAGCCGACGATGGCGGGGATGCCGAGCTCGCGGGCGATGATCGCGGCGTGGCAGGTCCGGCCGCCGCGGTTGGTCACGATGGCGGCGGCGCGCTTCATGATCGGCTCCCAGTCCGGGTCCGTCATGTCGGTGACCAGCACGTCGCCCTCCTGGACGCGGTTGATCTCCCCGGTGTCCTGGATGACCCGCACCGGGCCGGCGCCGATGCGCTGGCCGATGGCGCGCCCCTCGGCGAGCACCGAGCCGTGATCCTTGAGCTGGTAGCGCTCCAGCACCTGGCCCCCGTCGCGGCTCTTCACGGTCTCCGGGCGCGCCTGGAGGATGTAGAGCTGGCCGTCCTCGCCGTCCTTGCCCCACTCGATGTCCATGGGGCGGCCGTAGTGCTGCTCGATGACCACCGCCTGGCGCGCCAGGTCCTCGATGTCGGCGTCGCTGATGCAGAAGCGCATCCGCTCCGCCTCGGGGACGTCGACGGTCGTCACCGTCTTGTCGTGCTCGGTGCTCTCGGCGTAGACCATCTTGATGGCCTTGCCGCCGAGGTGGCGGCGCAGGATGGCCGGGCGCCCGGCCTCGAGGTTGGGCTTGTAGACGTAGAACTCGTCCGGGTTGACGGCGCCCTGGACGACGGTCTCGCCGAGGCCCCAGGAGGCGGTGATGAAGACGGCGTCCTGGAAGCCCGACTCGGTGTCCATGGTGAACATCACGCCGGAGGCGCCCGCGTCCGAGCGCACCATGCGCTGGATGCCGGCGGACAGCGCCACCTGCTCGTGATCGAAGCCGTGGTGGACGCGGTAGGCGATGGCGCGGTCGGTGAACAGCGAGGCGAAGACGTGGTGGATGGCCTCGCGGATGCCCTCGAGCCCGCGGATGTTCAGGAAGGTCTCCTGCTGCCCGGCGAAGGAGGCGTCGGGCAGGTCCTCAGCGGTGGCCGAGGAGCGCACGGCGAAGGAGGCCTCGCCGGGGTGCTGCGCCTCGAGCCGCTCGTAGCCGTCGCGGATGGCGGCGTCGAGGGCCTCGGGCAAGGGCGCGTCGAGGATCATCTGCCGGACCTTGGCACCGGTCTCGGCCAGCTGCTCGACATTGTCTACGTCCAGGCCCTCGAGCGCCTCGCGGATGCGCTCGCGCAGGCCGTTGGCGTCCAGGAAGGCCCAGTAGGCCTTGGCCGTCGTGGCGAAGCCGCCCGGGACGCGGACACCGGCTGCGGAGAGATTGCTGATCATCTCGCCGAGCGAGGCGTTCTTGCCGCCCACCTGATCGACGTTGCCCATGCCCAGGGCGTCGAACTCCACTACGTAGTCTTGCAACGTTGTGCTCCCCTGAAGCATCACAATGGCCGTGCTCGCGCTCCTGCATGCCGCGGCCGGCGGTCTTGGTCTAAGATGGCCCGCCGACGCCCAGCCGCAACAGGACCGCTCCACCGATGACAGACGTGCGCAGGGTCTTCTTCGTCTCCGACCGCACCGGGATCACCGCCGAGACGCTCGGCCACTCGCTGCTGACCCAGTTCTCCGTCCGCACGGAGCAGGCCACCATCCCGTTCGTGGACTCGGCGGAGCGGGCGCAGGCCGCCTTGCGGCGGATTACAGCCGCCTCGGCCGAGGACGACCACTCGCCGATCGTCTTCTCGACCATTATCGATCCCGAGGTGCTCGCTGTCCTGCGCGAGAGCGAGCAGATCGTGCTGTTCGATTTCTTCGCCACCTTCATCCAGTCGCTCGAGCGCGAGCTGGAGGTGCCATCCAACCACGTCATCGGCCGCTCGCACGGGATCGTGGATGATACCACGTACGATGTGCGGATCGATGCCATGAATTTCGCGCTGCATCATGACGACGGGGCCACCCACCGCCACTACAGCGCCGCCGACGTGATCCTGATGGGGGTCTCGCGCAGCGGCAAGACGCCCGCCTCCCTCTACCTGGCGCTGCAGTTCGGCGTGTACGCGGCCAACTACCCGCTCACCGAGGAGGACCTGGTGGCCACGCGCCTGCCCCGTGCGCTCGCGCCGCACCGCGGCAAGCTCTTCGGGCTGACCATCGACCCGGATCGCCTGCACCAGATCCGCGGCGAGCGCCGGCCGAACAGCCGCTACGCGGAGCTGCGCCAGTGCGAGTACGAGGTGGCGCGCGCCGAGGCGATGCTCCGCCGCGAGGGGATCCCGTACCTCGACATCACGACGATGTCCATCGAGGAGATCTCCTCCATGGTCATCCACCAGCAGGGCCTGGTGCGGCGGGTCTGAGCGGTTGGCTGGCGCCGCTCCCATGTTATGCTCGCGCGCATGATCGCCTACGCCGCCGCTGAACGACTCGCCGACGGGACGCGCCCGCGAAGCTTCGCGGCGCTGATGGAGCTGTACGAGATCAACTACATCTATATGCGGCGCCTGATCCCGGACCTGGCGCAGGGCAGCGGCACGCAGGAGGTGTCCCTCTCCCGCGATGGGGTCGCCCTGCGGCTGGAGGTCCTCGAGCGCAGCCCCTATACCACCACCGTGCTGCTCACCCACCGCTTCGAGTCCGAGGCGGGCGCGGAGTCGGTCCCGGACCTGACGGTGCGGGTCTACCACGACGCGCGGGTGGCCGAGGCCATGGCCGCTGGCGGGCGGACCACCCGGGATCCGGCGGGCAGCCTGCGCCAGCGCTGGGCGAGCAACCGCTTCCTGAACCGCTGGCTGCGCTTCAGCCTAGGCGAGGGCCACGCCTTCCGCCTGGGCGTGCCGGATGATCCCCCTGGGCCAGCTTGACCGAGCCCCGTGCGGGCGCTATACCGAGCGACAACCCCCCTCAACTAAGGATTGGGCCATGCGCTTGTCGACCAAGGGGCGCTACGCCGTGACCGCCATGATGGAGCTGGCCCTCCACCGCGAGACCGGGCCGGTGACCCTCGCCCAGATCGCCCACAGCCAGGGGATCTCGCTGTCCTACCTGGAGCAGCTGTTCGCCCGCATGCGCCGCGACGGCCTGGTCGCCGGCGTGCGCGGCCCGGGCGGCGGCTACCGCCTGGCCAAGCCGGCCGGTGACATCTCCGTGGCCCAGGTCATCACCGCCGTGGACAAGAGCGCCGCGGATCAGGGCGCCTCCGCCGGGGAGGGCGTCGACGCCGACAGCGACGGGTGCCTGACCCACGACCTGTGGGTCGACCTCAGCCGGCAGATCTACGACTTCCTCGACGGCATCACCCTGGCGCAGATGGCGAGCGATGCCGGGGTCCGTGAGGCGGCCGGCTACAGCGGCGGCAGCGACGAGCGGGCCGGGCAGGGCGATCGGTCCTCGCCCGTGGCCTGACCCGTTTGTGGAGCGAGGAGCAGGCATGATGCAGGTCCTGGTGGTCCGCCACGCCGCGGCGGAGCCGCAGGCGGAGGCGCCCGACGGGACGGACCGGGGGCGGCGGCTCACGGACAAGGGCCGGCGCGTGATGGGCGAGGTGGGCGCGGGGCTGAGGCGGGTCCTCGACACCCTGCCGCTCATCGCGCATAGCCCGCTCACCCGGGCGGAGCAGACGGCGGCCATCCTCGAGGCGGCCTATCCCGGCGCGGACCGCTGCGAGCTGGGCGCCCTGGCGCCTGGGGGCGATGACGGCGGGGCGCTGCTCACCTGGCTGGCGCAAGCGGGCACGCAGCCGGTGGCCCTGGTCGGCCACGAGCCGGACCTGAGCCGCTGGGTGGGCCGCGCCCTGGTGGGCGAGCCGTGCTCGTGCATAGAGCTCAAGAAGGCGGCGGCGTGCCTGCTCGCCTTCCCGGATGCGCCTGCGCCCGGCCAGGCCCGCCTGAGCGGCCACTTCCCGCCCCGAGTCCTACGCGATCTGGCTGAGGTACCCCGGTGAGCAGCGACGAGCAGCGTGTCATCGCCGCCGTTGATCTAGGCTCGAACAGCTTCCACATGGTGGTGGCGGCCATCGACCCGGCCACGCACACCCTCCGCATCCTGGATCGGCTCCGCGAGACGGTGCGCCTCGGCGAGGGCCTCGGCGAGGCGCAGAAGGAGATCAGCGAGGCTGCCCGGGAGCGGGCCCTCGGCTGCCTGTCCCGCTTCGGCGAGCGGCTGCAGCGGCTCCAGGCCGATCGCGTCCGGGCCGTGGGCACCAACACCCTGCGCCGGGCCCGCGACGCCGACGCCTTCGCGCAGGCGGCCGAGGCGGCGCTGGGCCACCCCATCGAGGTGGTCTCCGGCTACGAGGAGGCGCGCCTGATCTATCTCGGCGTGGCGCACAGCCTGGGCTTCGACCAGCGCCGCCGCGTGGTGGTCGACATCGGCGGCGGCAGCACGGAGCTGATCCTCGGTACCGGCGCCCAGGCCGAGCAGATGGAGAGCCTCCACATG
>CAJXKI010000131.1 GCA_913055765.1 uncultured Ectothiorhodospiraceae bacterium | reverse complement strand
CCCTCCTGGAGCTTCTCGAGCAGGGCCTCGCGCTCGGCGCTGTACTCCTCCTCGACCACCGCGCGGCGGGAGACCACCACGTTGTTGCGGCGGGCATCGAGCTTGATGACCTTGAACTCCAGGTCCTTGCCCTCGAGGTAGGTGGTGTCGCGCACGGGCCGGATGTCCACCAGGGAGCCGGGCAGGAAGGCGCGGATGTGGCCGAGATCGACGGTGAAGCCGCCCTTGACCTTGCCGCTGATCTGGCCGCTCACGGTCTCGCCGTTCTCGTAGGCCTGCTCCAGCTTGCGCCAGGCGTAGACGCGCTTGGCCCGCTCGCGGGAGAGCCGGGTCTCGCCGAAGCCGTCCTCGACGGAGTCGAGGGCCACCTCGACCTCGTCACCGACGCCGACCTCAAGGTTGCCCGCCTCGTCGTAGAACTGCGAGACGGGGATCTTCGCCTCGGACTTAAGGCCGGCGTTGACGATCACGTCCTCGTTGTCGATCCCTACGACCTTCGCCGTGACGATGGCGCCAGGCCGCATGTCGGTGTTCGCGAGGCTCTCCTCAAAGAGTTCTGCAAAGCTTTCGGTCATCGCTCAGTCGATCCAGGACCGTGTAACGGTCAGTTCTTGGTAGTGGATTTCAGCGGCCCCCGGCCGCCAGCCCTGGGGCGCTGCCTGTACAGCGGCGCCCGCTCCGTGCGGGCGGCGCCGACGCGTCCCGATTATCCCAGCCTTGCCCGCACCTGCGCCAGGACCTGCTCGATGACATCCGCTGCAGCCACGTCGGTGGTATCGAGGAGCACGGCGTCCGGGGCAGGCTTCAGCGGCGCCGTCGCGCGGGAGGCGTCTCGTCGGTCTCGCTCGGCGATCTCTTCTGTCAAGGACGCCAAGCTAACATCGGCCCCCTGACCCTTCAACTGGTTATAGCGCCGCCGGGCCCGCTCCTCCACCGTGGCGGTGAGGAAGATCTTCACCGGCGCCTCCGGGAAGACGACGGTGCCCATGTCGCGGCCATCGGCCACCAGGCCGGGGGACAGGCGGAAGTCGCGCTGGCGCTCCAGCAGCGCGCCGCGCACCGGCTCCAGCGCCGCCACCTGGGAGGCCAGGGCGCCGATGGCCTCGGAGCGCAGCTCTGCGGTCACATCGCAGCCGTCGAGCAGCGCCCGCTCGACGCCCTCCTCAAGGCGGAACGCGGCCGGCAGGACCGCGGCCAGGGCGGCGACCCGGTCCGCGTCGTCCGGGGACACGCCCTGGCGGTGGCAGTAGAGCGCGGTCAGCCGGTACAGGGCGCCGCTGTCGAGGAGGTGCCAGCCGAGGGCGTGCACCACCGCCTGGGTCACGGTGCCCTTGCCGGCACCGCTGGGGCCGTCGATGGTGACAACCGGGGGGAGTCCAGTCTGCGCCATAGGTGATCCGGGCGTCCTCATCTCTGAAGGGTGGCTTGCGGCAGTCAGCCCGCCTCGATGGCCAGGCCCAGCGCGCGCAGGAGGGCCACGAAGCCGGGGAAGGAGGTGGCCGCGCTGGCGCAGTCCTCGACCTCGACCGGCGCCTCGGCGCGCAGGGCGGCCACGGCGAAGGCCATGGCCACGCGGTGGTCGCCGTGGCTGTGCACCCGGCCGCCGCCGAGGCTGGGCCGGCCGGCAATGCGCGCCCCGTCCTCGCGGGGCTCGACGCTGGCGCCGAGGGCCTGCAGCCCCTCGGCCATGGCAGCGATACGGTCCGACTCCTTCACGCGCAGCTCGGCGGCGCCGGTGATCACCGTCTCGCCCTCGGCGCACGCGGCGGCGATGAACAGCGCCGGGAACTCGTCGATGGCCAGCGGCACCAGCTCCTCGGGGACCGTGATGCCGTGCAGCGGCGCGGCGCGGACGCGCAGGTCGGCCACCGGCTCGCCGCCGGCCTCGTCGGCGGCGAGGACCTGGATATCCGCCCCCATGCGCTGGAGGAGATCGACGATGCCGGTGCGCGTCGGGTTCCAACCCACGTGGCGCAGGATCAGGTCGGAGCCCGGGGCGATGCTCGCCGCCACCAGCAGGAAGGCGGCCGAGGAGATATCCGCAGGCACGTCCACGCGGGTGCCGAGCAGGGGCCGCCCCCCCTCCAGGCAGACCGTGCCCGGGCCCAGGCTCACCGGGTAGCCGAACCCCCGGAGCATGCGCTCGGTGTGGTCGCGGGTCGGCGCCGGCTCGGTCACGCAGGTGCGCCCCTCGGCGCGCAGGCCGGCGAGCAGCAGGGCCGACTTCACCTGGGCGCTGGCCACCGGCAACCTGTAGTCGATCCCGGCCAGCGGCGCGCCGCCGTGGATATGCAACGGCGCGGTGCCCCCCTCAGCGGTGGTGATGCGCGCGCCCATCGCCGTCAGCGGGTCGGTCACCCGGCGCATGGGGCGGCGGGTGAGCGAGGCATCGCCGGTGAGCACCGTGGCGAAGGGCAGCCCGGCGAGCAGCCCGGCGAGCAGCCGCATGGAGGTCCCCGAGTTGCCCACGTCCAGCACCTCCGCCGGCGGCTGCAGCCCCGGCCAGCCGGCGCCGTGCACGGTGGCGGCCCCCTCCCGCGGCCCGTCGATGGCGACCCCGAGGGCGCGGAAGACGCCGACGGTGGCGAGGACGTCGTCGCCCTCCAGCAGGCCGGTGACCCGGGTCTCGCCGTGGGCCAGCGCGCCCAGCATCACCGCCCGGTGGGAGATGGACTTGTCGCCGGGCACTCGCGCCTCGCCGCGCAGGGTGCCGCCCGGGGCCACCCGCCAGCGCTCATCCCCGGCGCTCACGGGCGCTCCTCCAGCAGCCGCAGGAAGCCGGCGCGCGCCGCCTGGGCGCTCTCGAACACGCGCAGCAGGCGCTCATCGTCCCCGGCGGCCAGCGCCTCGGCGACCTGCTCGAGCTCCGCCTGGTAGCGGCGCAGGGCGCGGACCAGGTGGTCCCGGTTCGCGGCGCAGATGTCCCGCCACATCGCCGGGTCCGAGGAGGCGATCCGGGTGAAGTCGCGGAAGCCGCCGGCGGCGTACTCGAAGATCTCCTGCCGGTCGTCCCAGCCGGCCAGGGTGTCCACCAGGGTGTAGGCCAGCACGTGGGGCAGGTGTGAGGTGGCGGCCAGTACCTCATCGTGGTGCTCGGCCGCCATGTAGACCACGCGGGCGCCGGCGGCGCGCCACATCGCCTCCACCCGGGCGACGGCGTCGGCATCGGCGCCCGCCGGCGGCGTCAGGATCACCCGCCGCCGGTCGTAGAGCTCGGCGAAGGCGGCATCGACGCCGCTGTGCTCGGTCCCGGCGATGGGGTGGCCGGGGATCAGCCACGCCGGCACCTCGCCGAAGACCGCCTCGGCGTCGGCGATGACCGTACCCTTCACGCTGCCCGCGTCGGTGACCACGGTGCCCGGCCGCACGGCGCCGCGGAGGGCCTCGAAGACCCCCCGCACGGCCCGCAGGGGCACGCAGACGACGGCCACGTCGGCCCCGGCGACCGCCTCGGCGGGGTCGGTGGTCCAGCGGTCGACGACCCCGAGCGCCGCCGCGCGCTCCAGGCTCTCCGGGCGGCGGCCGCAGCCGACCACCTCGCCCACGGCCCCGTGGCGGCGCAGCGACAGCGCCAGGGAGCCGCCGATGAGGCCGACGCCAAGGATGGCCAGCCGCTGGATCACGCCGACGCCTCCTGGACCTGCCGTGACAGCGCCGCCAGCAGGGCCTGGTTCTCCTCCGGGGTGCCCACGCTCACCCGCAGGTGGTTGGGCAGGTCGTAGGCATCCACCGGCCGGACGATGATCCCGCTACGCAGCAGCCCCTCGTGGATGGCCCCCGCCCGCGGGCCGGCGTCGAAGGTCAGGAAGTTGCCTACGGAGGGCAGCGGCTCGAGGCCGAGCCCCACCAGCCCGCGGCGCAGGGCCTCCCGCTGCTCACCGTTCAGGGCCGCCGAGCGCTCCAGGTGCTCGGTATCCGCCAGCGAGGCCACCGCCGCCGCCTGGGCCGGCGCCGAGCAGTTGAACGGCTGCCGGACACGGCCCAGCAGCTCGGCCACCGAGGGGTGGGAGAGCCCGTAGCCGACCCGCAGGCCGGCGAGGCCGTGGGCCTTGGAGAGGCTGCGGGTGACCACGAGGTTGGGGTAGGCGTCGAGCCACCGGCTGGCATCCGGGTAGTCCGGCTCGGCGGCGGCGTACTCGAAGTACGCCTCGTCGACCACGGCGATCACCCGCGCCGGAAGCCGATCCAGGAAGCCCCGCAGCTCCCCCTCGGTGAGCCACGTGCCGGTGGGGTTGTTGGGGTTGGCCACGAAGACGACACGGACCGTCTCGTCCTCCGCCGCCGCGGCGAGCATGGCCTCGAGGTCGTGGCCGTAGGGCTGCTCGGCCTCGGCCGCCCGGGCGGGGACGACCCGGGCCGCCGCCCCGACCGCCTGGGTGGCGATGGGGTAGACGGCGAAGGCGTGGGCGGAGAGGACCGCCGTGCGCCCCGGCCCCAGGAAGGCCTGGGCGAGCAGGACGAGGACGTCGTTGGAGCCGTTGCCCAGGGTGACCTGCTCCGGGGCCACGCCGTGGCGCTCGGCGACCGCGGAGCGGAGCTCAAGGCCGCCGCCGTCGGGGTAGCGGTGGCTGTCGCGGACCGCGGCCGCGGCGGCCTCCTCCGCCCGCGGCGACGGGCCGAGCGGGTTCTCGTTGGAGGCGAGCTTGATCACCTCGTCCACGCCGTACTCGCGGCGC
>CAJXKI010000130.1 GCA_913055765.1 uncultured Ectothiorhodospiraceae bacterium | reverse complement strand
CCCCGCTGCTGCGCCTGACCAACAACCAGCAGCTGACCTCGGTCGCGGCCCTCTTCGCCTTCCGCTTCTCCAGCCAGCTGACGGGCATCCTGGTGACGGCGATCATGCTCGCCGGGATCCTGCCGTACATCGCCCTGCAGATCCGCGCCGTGGCGGAGTCCACGCTGCTCCTCACCGGCGGTGAGCAGGACCCGCGCCCCCTGGCCGTCGCCTTCTGCCTGATCGTCACCGTGTTCGCCATCGTCTTCGGCGCGCGCCACGTCACCCCGCGCGTGAAGCACACCGGCCTGGTGGTGGCCATCGGCCTGGAGAGCCTTGTCAAGCTGGGCGTACTGCTGATGCTCGCCTGGGTGGCCGTGGACCTGGCCTTCGACGGCCCCGGCGGCCTGTCGGCCTGGCTGGCGGCGCACCCGGGGCAGCTCGACGGCCTCTACGAGCCGGCGCTAGAGGGGCCCTGGCTGAGCCTGCTGACCCTCACCTTCGCCGCCGCCTTCCTGCTGCCGCGGCAGTTCCACATCCTGTTCACCGAGAATCGCTCGCCGCGCAGCCTCATCCGGGCGAGCTGGGGCTTCCCGCTGCTGCTGATGCTGCTGGCCCTGGCCGTGCCCCCCATCCTCTGGTCCGGCCTGGCCCTGGACGTCGGCACCAGCCCGGAGTACTACATCCTCGGCATCGCGGCGCTATCGGGCTCAGAGCCGCTGACCCTCCTGGTCTACCTGGGCGGGATCTCGGCGGCGACGGCGATGATCGTGGTCTCGACCCTGGCCCTGTCCGCCATGACCCTCAACCACCTGGTCATGCCGCTGATCAAGTCCCTGCCCCACCAGGAGCCGGACCTCTACGCCACCCTGCGCTGGACCCGGCGCTTCCTGATCATGATGCTCATCGTCCTCGGCTTCGCCTTCTACGAGCTCCTCGACCGCAGCGAGGGGCTGGTGGCGTGGGGGCTGATGTCGTTCCTGGCCATGGCGCAGCTCCTGCCGGGCATCGCCGGCGTCCTCTACTGGCAACGCGCCAACGCCTACGGCTTCATGGCGGGGCTGATCGGCGGCTCGCTGATCTGGCTCGACGCCGTCCTGCTGCCGGCCCTCGCCGGCACCCAGCCGTTCTTCCTCCTCGGCCACCCCCAGGCCGACATAGGCGCCACGGCGATCTACGGGGTCGCCACCTTCTGGTCCCTGGCGCTGAACGCGCTGCTGTTCGTGGGGGTCTCCCTGCTCACCCCGCAGCGCGCCACCGAGCGCCAGGCCGCCGAGGTCTGCCGGGACCAGGCCTCGGTCGTGGCGCCCGGGACCCTGCAGGCGGGCTCGCCGTCGCAGTTCGTCGTCCAGCTGGCGCCGGTCACCGGTGAGGAGGCGGCCCGGCAGGAGGTCGCCCAGGCGCTCAGCGACCTGGGCCTGGCGTGGAACGAGGGCCGGCCGGAGCGGCTGCGCAGCCTGCGCGACCAGGTCGAGCGCAACCTCTCGGGCATGATGGGGCCGACGCTGGCGCGGATGATCGTCGATGAGCACCTGCAGCTCGACCGCACGGCCCGCACCGCCCTGGCCCACAATATCCGCGCCATCGAGGAGCGCCTGGAGTCCTCCCGCAACCGCTTCCGGGGCCTCGCCGCGGAGCTGGACCGGCTGCGCCGCTACCACCGGCAGATCCTCGAGGACCTGCCGCTCGGCGTGGTGGCCGTCACCGCCCACCGCCGCGTCGTGCGCTGGAACACCGCCATGCAGGAGCTCTCCGACATCCCGGCGAGCACCGCGCTGGGCTCTCGCGTCTGCGACCTCAGCGCGCCGTGGGACCAGCTCCTCGCGCGCTTCTTGAGCCTCGACCAGCCGCAGCACCACGATCAGGCCCAGCACCCTGGTGGGGAGACACGCTGGCTGTCGCTGCACAAGACCTGCATCCGCGAGTCGGGCCGCGGGCGCACCGGCGACACCCTGATGATCATCGAGGACATCACCCACATCCGCCGCCTGGAGCGGGAGCTGGCGCACAGCGAGCGGCTGGCCTCCATCGGCCGGCTGGCCGCCGGGGTCGCCCACGAGATCGGCAACCCGGTCACCGGCATCGACTCGCTGGCGCAGAACCTGCGCCACGAGTCCGACCCCGAGGTGCTGCAGGAGAGCGTCGACGGCATCCTGGAGCAGACCCGGCGGATCGACAACATCGTCCAGACCCTGATCGGCTACGCCCACGCCGGCTCCGCCGACGAGCGCGAGACGGGGCCGGTGAGCCTGAGCGAGGCCGTCGAGGAGGCGCGGTGGCTGATCCGGCTGAGCAAGCGCGGGCAGGGGCTGGCCATCGACAACCAGCTCTGGCCCTCCCTGGAGGTCCGGGGCGACCGCCAGCGGCTGGCGCAGGTGTTCATGAACCTCTTCTCGAACACGGCCGACGCCTGCCCGGAGGGTGCCCATATCGTCGTCGCCGCGCAGCTGCACGGCGACCGGGTGCAGGTGCGAGTCGCGGACAACGGCCCCGGGATCCCGGCCAAGACCCTGCACAAGGTCATGGAGCCGTTCTACACCACCAAGCCGGCCGGCCAGGGCACCGGCCTCGGCTTGCCCCTGATCTACAACATCGTCAGCGAGCACGGCGGGGAGCTCTCGCTCACCGCCGACAGCAGCGGCACCACGGCGTGGATCACCCTGCCCGTCCACGGCGCCGCCGCGCCGGCCTGCCCTGCGGCCACCGAGAGGGAGTGAGGAGCGACCATGGCCGACCTGCTGCTACTCGAGGACGAGGGCGTCATCCGCAAGGCGCTGCACCGGCTGCTGACCCGGCACGGCCATACCACCCACGAGGCGGAGTCCCTCGAGGAGGCGCGGGCGCGCTGGAGCCTGGACGCCTTCGACCTGATCCTCGCCGACATGCGCCTGCCGGGCGAGGCTGGCACCGAGGCCATCGAGCTCACCGAGACGCCGGTGATCATCATGACCAGCTACGCCAGCGTGCCGTCGGCCGTGGACGCCATGCGCCGGGGGGCGGCGGACTACCTCGCCAAGCCCTTCGACCACGACGAGCTGGTGATGCTCGTCGAGCGCACCCTCAAGGAGAGCCGGCTACAGCGCCAGAACGCCGCCCTGAAGGCCCACGTCGAGCGGGACTACCCGGTCGACGGCATCGTCGGCAACTGCCAGGCGATGCAGCAGGTCTTCGAGCGCATCCGCAAGGTGGCCCCCACCAGCACCTCGGTGCTCATCCTCGGTGAGTCTGGCACCGGCAAGGAGCTCGTCGCCCGCGCCCTGCACGAGCGCAGCGACCGCCACGAGGGGCCGCTCGTGGCGGTGAACTGCGCGGCCATCCCGGAGGGGCTGATCGAGGCGGAGCTGTTCGGCCACGAGCGGGGCGCTTTCACCGGTGCCGTAGGCGCCCGGGCGGGGCTGGTGGAGTCGGCCGACGGGGGCACGCTGTTCCTCGACGAGATCGGCGAGCTGCCGCAGCAGGCCCAGGGCCGGCTCCTGCGCGTTCTCCAGGAGGGCGAGATCCGGCGCATCGGCTCGACCGCCTCACGGCGGGTGGACATCCGCCTCGTCGCCGCCACGCACCGCGACCTAAAGGCCCTGTCGCGCGCCGGCGAGTTCCGCGAGGACCTGTTCTACCGGATCGACGTCATGGAGGTCCGCCTGCCGCCGGTTCGTGAGCGCGAGCCGGACATCCCGGAGCTGGCGCGCTTCCTGCTGGAGAAGACGCGCCAGCGGCTCAACCGCGGCCCGCTGACCCTGTCCCAGGAGGCCATCGACGCCATGCAGGCCTACGACTGGCCCGGCAACGTCCGGGAGATGGAGAACACCATCGAGCGCGCGGTCATCCTCAGCGAGGGGACGACCATCACCGCTGAGATGCTCGGGCTGCCGGCGGCGGAGGCAGCGGCCAGCGAGCCGGCCGAGGCCGCACCCGCCGTCCGCAAGGACCTATCGCTGGAGGACTACTTCCGCCAGTATGTCCTGGCCCACCAGGACCACATGACCGAGACCGCCCTGGCCAAGGGGCTCGGCATCAGCCGCAAGGCGCTGTGGGAGAAGCGGCAGCGCCACGGCATCCCGCGGCCTGGCAGGCACCGGGGGTGATAGAGCGTTACCTTTCTCTACAAAAGGCACACAGCGTGCGTGCAGCCTCGTAACAGGATGCTCTGCTATGCTCCCCCTGCTGCCGAGCGCGGGCACTCAGGGCCGTCGCCCGGAGACGGCCAGCGAAACGACGACAACCCCGGGAGGAGAGAACCATGTCGGAGACGAAGGTCTACCCAGTCCCCGAGGCCATCAAGCGGGACGCCCATCTCAACCTTGAGCAGTACCAGCAGATGTACAACCGCTCCATCCAGGATCCGGAGGGGTTCTGGTCGGAGCAGGCTGAGCAGTTCCTGGACTGGTTCAGCCGCTGGGACACGACCTGCCACTGGGACCTGCCCAAGGGGGACGTCCGCTTCTTCGAGGGCGGCACCCTGAACGTAGCCTACAACTGCGTCGACCGCCACCTGGAGACGCGCGGTGACCAGACCGCCATCATCTGGGAGGGTGACGAGCCGGATCAGCACGAGTACATCACCTACCGCGACCTCTACGAGCGCGTCGGCCGCTTCGCCAACGCCCTCAAGGCCCGCGGGGTGAAGAAGGGCGACCGGGTCTGCATCTACCTGCCCATGGTCCCCGAGGCGGCCGTCGCCATGCTCGCCTGCGCCCGCATCGGCGCCGTGCACTCGGTGGTCTTCGGCGGCTTCTCGCCGGA
>CAJXKI010000129.1 GCA_913055765.1 uncultured Ectothiorhodospiraceae bacterium | reverse complement strand
ATGGGCGTCTTCCTCGGCCAAAGCACCAAGATCTACGACCGCACCAGCGGCGAGGTCCACTACGGCCGCGTCCCCGAGGGCGCCGTGGTTGTCCCCGGCAGCCTGCCGGCGCAGGACGGCAGCCACAGCCTCTACTGCGCGGTCATCATCAAGTACGCCGACGAGCAGACCCGCGCCAAGGTCGGCATCAACGAGCTCCTGCGCCCATGAGCGCCGCGCTGGGGCTAGCCCGCGAGCTCATCCAGCGCCCCTCGGTGACCCCGGAGGACGCCGGCTGCCAGCGGCTCATCGCCGAGCGGCTGGCCGCGGCCGGCTTCACGCCGGAGTGGCTCCCCGCCGGCGAGGTCACCAACCTGTGGGCCCGGCGCGGCGACGAGCGGCCGCTGCTCTGCTTCCTCGGCCACACCGACGTCGTCCCCAGCGGCCCCGAGTCGGCCTGGCAGCACCCGCCCTTCCAGCCCATCGTCGAGGACGGCTACCTCTACGGCCGGGGCGCCGCCGACATGAAGGGCAGCCTGGCCGCCTTTGTGGTGGCCGCCGAGCGCCTCGCCGCCGAGCACCCGCGGCACCGCGGCAGCGTCGCGGTGCTGCTCACCAGCGACGAGGAGGGGCCGGCCGAGGACGGCACCCGCCACGTGGTCGAGACCCTCGGCGAGCGCGGCACCGAGGTGGACTACTGCCTGGTGGGCGAGCCCAGCAGCGAGGCGCGGCTCGGGGACGCCTTCAAGGTCGGGCGCCGCGGCTCGCTGACCGGCCACCTGACCATCTACGGCGAGCAGGGGCACGTCGCCTACCCGCAGCGGGCCGAGAACCCCATCCACCGCTTCGCGCCCGCCCTGCAGGAGCTGGTAGCCACCGAGTGGGATCGCGGCGACGCCGACTTCCCACCCACGAGCCTGCAGGTCGCCAACATCAGCGGCGGCACCGGGGCGGACAACGTCATCCCCGGGGCCCTGGAGGTGGTCCTCAACCTGCGCTACTCACCGGCCGTCACCGCCGAGGCGCTGCAGGCGCGCATTACCGCCCTACTGGAGCGCCACGGGCTGCGCTACAGCCTGGTGTGGCGCCACGCCGGCGCCCCCTTCGCCACCCGCGGCGGGGCCCTGGTGGACGCGGTGGAGCAGGCGGTAGCCGCCCGGACGGGCCGGACCCCGCGCCGCTCCACCGCCGGCGGGACCTCCGACGGCCGGTTCATGGGCGCCACCGGGGCGCAGATCGTCGAGCTGGGGCCGCTCAACGACACCATCCACAAGGCCAACGAGCGCGTCGCGGTGGCCGACCTGGAGGCCCTGGCGGAGATCTACTACGACACCCTGAGACGCCTGCTGGCGCCTTAGCCTCGGGGGAGCGGCAGGGGGCCACCCCCGAGGCGGGTGCAGCACGGGGCCGGGCAGCCCCGGCAGCGGCAGGCGGCGTGCACGAGGACGCTCACACCCCGATCATATCCCGCATGCCGTACAGCCCCGGCGGCTGCCCCGCCACCCACTGGGCGGCGCGCACGGCGCCGGCGGCGAAGGTCGTGCGGCTCGAGGCCCTGTGGGTGAGCTCGACCCGCTCGCCGTCGCCGGCGAAGAGCACGGTGTGCTCGCCGACGATATCGCCGGCGCGGACGGTCTCGAAGCCGATGGTCTCCCGGTCGCGGACACCCGTGTGCCCCTCGCGGCCGTAGACAGCGGACTGCGCCAGGTCCCGACCTAGGGCGCCGGCCACCGTCTCGCCGAGGCGCAGGGCGGTGCCCGACGGCGCGTCGACCTTGTTGCGGTGGTGGGCCTCAAGGATCTCCACGTCGCTGTGCGCGCCGATGGCGCGGGCCGCCTGCTCGACCAGGGCGGTGAGCAGCGTCACACCGGTGGAGTAGTTGGCGGCCTGCATGACGGGCGCGTGCCCGGCGAGGCGCTGGACCGCCTCCTGCTCGGCGTCCCCGAGCCCCGTGGTCCCCAGCACCAGCGGCCGCCCGGCATCGGCGCAGGCCCCGGCCACCTTGGCGGTGGCCTCAGGAAGGCTGAAGTCGATGACCGCATCCGCGGCGGCGACCGCCGCCGCGCTATCGTCGCCGACAATCACCCCGCAGGGGCCGGCACCGGCCAGCTCGCCGGCGTCACGCCCCACCGCGGCGCCGCCGCTGCGATCGACGGCAGCAGCGAGATGGACGCCCGGCTCGCGCTGGATCACCTCGACGAGCATGCGGCCCATGCGGCCGCCGGCCCCGATCACGGCGATGCCCAGGCTCATGTGCGCAGCTCCTCGAAGAACCGCTTGACCTTATCCAGCCAGGAGGAGGTCTGCGGGTGGTGCTTGCCGCCGGTGTCCTGCAGCGTCTGCCGGAACTCCTCGAGCAGCTCCTTCTGCCGCTTGGTCAGGTTCACCGGGACCTCGACCTGGACCCGGCAGAGCATGTCCCCCTGGCGGTTGCCCCGTACCGGCTTGACGCCCTTGCCGCGCAGCCGGAAGGTCTGATCGGACTGCGTCCCGGGCGGGATGCGCAGGTTGACCCGCCCCTCCAGGGTCGGCACCTCGACCTCGCCACCGAGCGCCGCCGTGACGATATCGACGGGCACCTGGCAGTGGAGGTCGGCCCCCTCGCGCTCGAAGAACTCATGCTCCTTGACCGCCACCTGGACGTAGAGATCGCCCGGCGGACCGCCGCGCTCGCCCGGCTCGCCCTCGCCGGCGAGACGGATGCGGTCGCCCGTATCCACGCCGGCGGGGATGCGCACGTTGAGGGTCTTGCGATCCTCGACCCGGCCGCGGCCGCGGCACTTGGGGCAGGGATCGCTGACGATCGTCCCCTCGCCACCGCAGCGCGGGCAGGTCTGCTGGATGGAGAAGAACCCCTGCTGGACGCGCACGTCCCCGTAGCCCTTGCACGTCGGGCACGTCTGCGGCTGGGAGCCGGCCCGCGAGCCGGAGCCGTGACAGGCATCGCACTCCACGTGGGTCGGCACCTGGATCTGCTTCTCGGTGCCGCTCACCGCCTCCTCGAGGGTCAGCTCCAGGGTGTAGCGCAGGTCCGAGCCGCGGAAGGCGCGCGCTCGCCCGCCGCCGCCCCGGCCCCCGGAGCCGAAGATATCCCCGAACACGTCGGAGAAGATGTCCGAGAAGTCCGGCCCCCCGCCGGGGCCGCCCCCGTAGCCGCGCGGCCCGCCGGCGCCGCCGGGGGCGGCGGAGGGATCGACCCCGGCGTGGCCGAACTGGTCGTAGGCGGCCCGCTTCTGCGAGTCCGACAGGACCTCGTAGGCCTCCTTGACCTCCTTGAAGTGCTCGGCCGCATCGTCATCGCCCGGGTTCCGGTCCGGGTGGTAGCGCTGCGCCAGGCGCCGATAGGCCTTCTTGATCTCGTCGTCCGAGGCGTTCCGGGAGACCCCTAGGATCTCGTAGTAGTCACGCTTCGCCATAGGCTGCTCCGCGTCTCCTTGGCCGGGCATGCGTGAGGCGCAGGAGGATAGGCCCACCCTGCGCCTCCGCTCGAAGCATCCGCGGACCCGGCCCTGAGGGGCCGGGCCGCACCGCGGCTACTGCTTCTTGTTGCCGTTCTCGTCGTTGACCTCCTCGAAGTCGGCGTCGACGACATCCTCGCTCTGACCGCCGGAGCCGGACTCGGCGCTGCCGCCGGCGGCCTGCTGCTCGTCGCCGCCGGCCTGCTGGTAGGCCTTCTGGGCCAGCTCGCCGGACTTCTGCGCCAGCTCCTGCGTCTTCTGCTCGATGGCGTCCTTGTCGTCGCCATCCTTGACCTGCTCGAGCGCCTGGATGGCGTTCTCGATCTCCTGCCGCTCGGACTCGTCGACCTGCTCGCCGAGGTCGGAGAGCGACTTGCGCGTGGTATGGATCATGTTGTCGGCCTGGTTGCGCGCCTCGACCAGCTCGCGCTGGCGCCGGTCCTCCTCGGCGTGCTCCTCGGCCTCCTTGACCATGCGCTCGACCTCGTCCTCGGAGAGCCCGGAGGAGGCCTGGATCTGGATCCCGGTCTCCTTGCCGGTCGCCTTGTCCTGGGCCGAGACGTGCAGGATGCCGTTGGCGTCGATGTCGAAGGTGACCTCGATCTGCGGCGTCCCGCGCGGCGCCGGCGGGATATCCGTCAGGTCGAAGCGGCCCAGGGACTTGTTGTCCTTGGCCATCTCCCGCTCGCCCTGGAGGACGTGGACCGTGACGGCGGTCTGGTTATCCTCCGCCGTGGAGAAGGTCTGCGTCCCCTTCGTCGGGATCGTGGTGTTCTTCTCGATGATCTTGGTCATCACGCCGCCCAGGGTCTCGATGCCCAGCGACAGCGGCGTGACGTCGAGGAGCAGGACGTCCTTGACGTCGCCGCCCAGCACGCCGGCCTGGATCGCCGCGCCGACGGCCACGGCCTCGTCCGGGTTGACGTCCTTGCGCGGATCGCGGCCGAAGAACTCCTTGACCTTCTCCTGGACCTTGGGCATGCGGGTCTGGCCGCCGACCAGGATGACGTCGCTGACGTCCTTGGCCGAGAGCCCGGCGTCCTTGAGCGCCGTCTTGCACGGCTCGATGGTCCGGTCGACGAGGTCCTCGACCAAGGACTCGAGCTTGGCCCGCGTGAGCTTGATGGCCAGGTGCTTGGGCCCGTTCTGGTCCGCCGTGATGTACGGCAGGTTGACCTCCGTCTGCTGGCTGGAGGTCAGCTCGATCTTGGCCTTCTCCGCGGCCTCGCGGAGGCGCTGCAGGGCCAGGTGGTCCTGCCCGAGATCGATGCCCTGGTCCTTCTTGAACTCCTGGACGAGGTACTGGAT
>CAJXKI010000128.1 GCA_913055765.1 uncultured Ectothiorhodospiraceae bacterium | reverse complement strand
CAATTGCGCAAGTTCCTCGACGATCAGGCCTGGCTGGAGAACCGCCGCATCATGGACCTCATCCAGGGCGTGGAGCAGCACGCCCTGGCCGTGCGCGACACCCCGCCCAGCGGCGATTTCATGGCCGTGGACGAGCCCGCGCCCAGCGTGGAGCTGCCCATGGAGCGCCGCCTGTTCACCCCGCCCGTGCAGCCCCAAATCGAGCAGACCGTAGTGGAAGAGGCCGAAGGCGACGTGGACCCGCAGGCCCTGTTCGAGCAGGTCTACGTGGACAAGGCCGAATTGTCGGGCCGCATCCGCCGTGCCCTGCAGACCCGCGACCAGATCGCCCTAACCGAGCTATTGGCGGAATACCCCCTGGAGCAGGGCCTGGCGGAGCTGGTGGCCTACCTGAGCCTGGCCGCCGAGGACGAGCGCGCCGTGCTCGACGAGGACGCCAGCGAGGCCGTGACCTGGACGGACGCCGATGGCCGGCAGCGGCAGGCGCATGTGCCGCGGGTGATCTTTAGCCGGTAGGGGAATCGCCGGTGCGAGCGGAACGGGAAAGGGCTTGGCGATCTCCAAGAAATTGGACAATATGTACAGAATGAACCGATATTGGAGATAGGCATGCGTACCGTCACGGCGACCGAGGCCAAACAAGGGCTCGCCAGCGTCCTGGAAACCGCTGCCCAGGAGCCGGTCGTGATCCAGCGGCAGAAGCGGGATGTTGCGGTCGTCCTGTCGGTCCAGGAATACGAACGCCTGACGCGCCTGAATGTGGCGGAGTTCCAGCAATTCTGCGACCGGGTGGGTGCGGCGGCGAAGGAGGCCGGCATGACGGAGGCCAAGCTCGACGAATTGCTCCAGGATGATTGAGCAATCGCTCTGGGTCCTGGATACCAACACCCTGGTCAGCCGGCTATTGGTGCCCGATGGCGGAGCGGCTCAGGCCGTGGACCACGCCCTGGAGCGGGGAATCCTGCTACTGTCGGAGGAGACCTCGGGCGAGCTGGTGGAAGTGCTGGATCGCCCCAAGTTCAATCCCTATCTGACCGCCGAGGACCAGCGCCGCTTCCTGGCCCTTTTGGGGGGCGTGGCGAGGGTCGTTCCGATTACACGCCGGAGCCAAGCCTGTCGCGACCCCAAGGATGACAAATTCCTGGATGTCGCGCTTTGTGGCCAGGCGAGGGCCATCATTACCGGTGACCAGGATCTGTTGGCCCTCGACCCCTTTCACGACATCCGGATCGTCCGCACCGCCACGTTCCTGACTTGGCCGTGAGGGCTCGCAGCCAATTGAACCGGAGGAGCCGCCATGGGTCTGCCCGTCCGCGACAACGAGCACCACACCTACGGTGATTACCGCACCTGGGACGACGACACCCGTTACGAGCTCATCGACGGCGTCGCCTACGCCATGGCCCCGGCGCCCCTGCGCATCCACCAGGAAGTGGCCGGGGAGATCTACTACCAGGCCCGGCAAAAGCTAGGCCCGGAAAGTGCCTGCCGGGTGCTGATCGCCCCCCTGGACGTTCGCCTGCCCAGGGCCGGCGAGGCCGACGACCGGGTGGACACCGTCCTCCAGCCGGATGTCCTGGCCGTGTGTAATCCGGACCAGCTCGACGAGCGCGGTGTGCGCGGCGCCCCGGATTGGGTGGTGGAGGTGCTCTCCCCCGCCACCGCCGGCCACGACCAGATCCACAAACGCCGCGTCTACGAGCACCACGGCGTCGCCGAGCTGTGGCTGGTCCACCCCACCGACCGTCTGCTCACCATCTACCGCCTGGAAGCAGGCGAATACGGCAAGCCGGAGATCGTGGAGCTGGAAGGCGAGACGGCCGTGGGTGTGATGCCGGAAGTGGTCATCCAATGGGAGGCCCTGGCGGACCGGCTGCCGGAGGCGGGGCCGTGAGCCACCAGGAGCACTGAGCCGGCATGCGCCTCGGGCAAGGTCAGGCAGATATCATCAAGGCCGAAGTGGAACAGCTGCTCGGCCCGGAGGCCCGCGTCTGGCTGTTCGGCTCGCGGGCGGACGACGCCGCTCGGGGTGGCGATATCGATCTCTACGTGGAAGTGGACGAGGCGCTGGGGAACCGGGCGGCGCTGGCCAGTCGGTTGGCGGCCCGCCTCCAGCTCCGCATGGGGGATCAGCGCATCGATGTGGTGCTGGTGGACCCGCAGACCCCGTCCCAGCCCATTCATTCCGCCGCCAGGGAAGAGGGAGTCCGTTTGTGAGCGAAGGCAACCAGGAGCGCCTGGTCTGGCTGCTGGAGGTGGTGGCCCGGGAGGGGCGCCATCTCCAGCAGACGTCGGGTCGCTTGTTCACGCAGCCCCTGGATGAGGCATGGTACGCCTCCCTTGAGGCCGATCCGGAATTGGCCGAGCGCGTGGATGCCTTCGCCGCCCGCTTCGGCCGCATGCAGGACACCCTCGGGGACCGCCTGATCCCGGAGCTGCTCCGCCAGCTCCTGGAGACCCCCGGCAGCGCCCTGGACAACCTCCACCGGATGGAAAAGCTCGGCCTGCTGCGCTCCACCGAGGAGTGGGTGGAGGCGCGTAATCTACGCAACCGGCTGGTCCACGAATATATCCGGGACGCGCGGACCTTCCTCGATGCCTTGAACCGGGCGGGGGAATTGGTGCCCATGCTCGTGCAAACCTACAATGCGATCCTGGGGTATGCAGGGGACCATTTGCCGGGGCTCGCGGAACGAGCTCAAGGAAGGCTTCCCGAGTGACGAGCTCCTTTGCAGGAAGGGGCAAGGGCTAAATCGTTTGTGGCGAAGCGAGGGGGACGGCCATGAGTAAGGTGATAGTGGTGGATTGGCCCGACGAAACGTTCGATCGTCTGGAGCGATGGGCTCAGCAAACCGGCCGCACGGTAAACGAGCTCATTCGCGAGATTCTGGATATAAAGCTTGATGAATGGGAATCCAGGGACTAAAACGAAGAGAGCCAGGACTCGCCTTGACCACCCCCGAACCCGACTCCCCCGACCTCTCCCGGGTCCTTGTCCCCCTGTTCCAGGGCGTCCTCCACCAGGACCAGAAACCGCAGCTGTGGCAGGCCCTGCTCGATCTGCAGGCTCGCGTGCGCGACTACGTCGCCGTGCTGGGCCTGGAGCTGGTGCTGGACGAGGCGGAGGGCTACGCCTACCTGGCCCAGCGCGAGCCGGAGGAGGGCGAGGCGGAGCTGCCGCGGCTGGTGCGCCGGCGCCAGCTCTCCTTCCCCGTGTCCCTGCTGCTGGCCCTGCTGCGCAAGCGCCTCGCCGAGCACGACGCCACCGCGGGCGATCCGCGCTTGGTGCTGTCCCGCGAGCAGATCGTGGATCTGGTGCGGGTGTTCCTGCCGGATACGGCCAACGAGGCCCGGCTGCTGGATAAGATCAACAGCCATATCAAGCGCGTGGAGGAGCTGGGCTTTCTGCGCCGGCTCCAGCACGAGGAGGACTGCTTCGAGGTGCGGCGCATCCTCAAGGCCTTCGTGGACGCCCAGTGGCTGCGGGAATTCGATGAGCGGCTGGCGGCGTATCGCCAGCACCTGGAAGAGGAAGCCTAATCCATGGCCACGGAGCTGTTCGACTTCTCCGACGAGCCCGCCGGCGGCGGCTTCCGCCTTAGCCGCCTGGAGGTGCTCAACTGGGGCACCTTCCACGACAAGGTCTACACCCTGCGCCCCGAGGGCGCCAACGCCCTGCTCACCGGCGACATCGGTTCCGGCAAGTCCACCCTGGTGGACGCCGTTACCACCCTGCTGGTGCCGCCCAAGCGCCTGGCCTTCAACAAGGCCGCCGGGGCGGAGGCCTCCGAGCGCAGCCTGCGCTCCTACGTGCTGGGGCACTACAAGACCGAGCGCGGCGAGGAGGGCCTGGCCAGCCGCTCGGTGGCCCTGCGGGGGCCCGGCCATTACACCGTGCTGCTGGCGGTGTTCCACAACCCCGGAATGGCGCACACCGTCACCATCGCCCAGGTGCTGTGGCTGCGCGAGCCCCAGGGCAGCCCGGAGCGGCTGTATGTGGTGGCGGACCAGGATCTGGCCATCGCCCGCGACTTCGCCGGCTTCGGCAGCGACATCAACGACCTGAAAAAGCGCCTGCGCGCCCGGGATCACATCGAGACCTTCGACGCCTTCAGCCGCTACGAGGGCGCCTTCCGCCGCCGCTTCGGCATCGAAGCCGAGCAGGCCCTGGAGCTGTTCTCCCAGACCGTGTCCATGAAGTCCGTGGGCAACCTCACCGAGTTCGTGCGCGCCCACATGCTGGAGGCCTTCCCGGTCGCCGAGCGCATCGACGCCCTCATCCAGCACTTCGAGGACCTCAATCGCGCCCACGACGCGGTGCGCACCGCCCGCGAGCAGATCGAGGCCCTGGAGCCGCTGGTGGCCGACTGCGACCGCCACGCCGAGCTGACCACGGAGATCGCCGAGCTGCGCGCCGCCCGCGACGCTCTAGCCGCCTACTTCGCCGGCTTCAAGGGCGAGCTGCTGGACAAGCGCCTGGCCAACCTGGACGCCGACATCGCCCGCCTGGACGACAAAGTGGCGCGGCTGGACGGCACCTACCGCGAGCAGCAGGCCCAGCGCGACGAGCTCAAGCAGGCCATCGCCGACAACGGCGGCGACCGCCTGGAGCGGCTCAAGGCCGATATCCAGCGCAAGACGGAAGAGAAGGAGCGCCGCAGCAAGAGCGCCGAGAAGTACAACGAACTGGCGCACAAGCTGGAGCTGCCGGCGGCGGAGTCTGCCGAGACCTTCCGCGCCAACCAGC
>CAJXKI010000127.1 GCA_913055765.1 uncultured Ectothiorhodospiraceae bacterium | reverse complement strand
GGCGGTACGCCAGATCGGCGAGCACACCTGGCCGATCCTGCGCCGCCACGTCGACGAGGTGGTGCTCGTCAGCACCGACGAGATCTGCGCCTCCATCAAGGAGGCCTTCGAGGAGACGCGCTCCATCCTGGAGCCGGCGGGCGCGATGGGCATAGCCGGCGCCAAGAAGTACGCGGCTGACCACGGCATCCGCGACGAGACCCTGGTGGCGGTCAACAGCGGCGCCAACATGAACTTCTCCCGCCTGTCCCACGTCGCCGAGCGGGCCGAGCTGGGCGAGCACCGCGAGGCGGTGCTGGCGGTGACCATCCCGGAGCGGCCCGGCGCCTTCCGGCGCTTCTGCGAGACCATCGGCGAGCGGCCGATCACCGAGTTCAACTACCGCATGGCCGACACGGAGACCGCCCACGTCTACGCCGGCATCGCCCTGCAGCGCGGCGAGGAGGAGCGCCACGCCCTGGTCCGGCAGCTGCGCGAGCAGGGCTACCCGGTCCTCGACCTGACCCAGGATGAGATGGCCAAGGTCCACGTCCGGCACATGGTCGGCGGCCGCGGCCACGGGGTGGAGAACGAGGTCATCTACCGCTTCGAGTTCCCGGAGCGCCCCGGCGCGCTCATGCAGTTCCTGGCCAGCCTCGGCGGGCGCTGGAATATCAGCCTCTTCCACTACCGCAACAACGGGGCCGCCTACGGCCGGGTGCTGTGCGGCATCCAGGTGCCCGAGGCGCAGCGGGAGGCCTTCCAGGCCTTCCTCGAGGGGCTGCCCTATAGCCACGCCGAGGAGACCGACAACCCGGCCTACAAGCTCTTCCTCAGCTGACAGGCCCAACGCGGCGGAGTATCGCTATGCGCAAGACCCTACGAGCGGCGCTAGCCGCCGCCCTGATCGCCGCCGGCCCCGCCGCGGCGCAGCAGGCCGCCGAGCTGGGCGACGACGGGGCCGAGGGCAGCGCCGTCATCTTCATCTACCACCGCTTCGGCGAGGACCGATACCCGAGCACCAGCGTCAGCCTGGAGCAGTTCCAGGCGCAGCTCGACTACCTGGCGGCGAACGACTACAACGTCTGGCCCGTCGGGCGGATCGTTGAGACGCTCCGCGAGGGTGGCGAGATCCCGGAGCGGACCGTCGCCCTCACCGTGGACGACGCCTACGCCTCGGTCTACGAGGAGGCCTTCCCGCGGCTGGAGGAGCGCGGCTGGCCGATGACGGTGTTCGTCGCCACCGACCCCGTCGACTCGGGCCGCTCCGGCTACATGGACTGGGACCAGATGCGCGAGATGCAGGAATCCGGCCTGGTCCACTTCGCCAACCACTCCGCCAGCCACGACTACCTGGCCCGCCGCGAGGACGACGAGGACCCGGCGGCCTGGGCGGAGCGGATGCGCGCGGACCTGGCGCGGGCGCAGCAGCGGCTCCAGGCGGAGCTCGAGGCAGAGACCAACACCGACCCGAAGCTCCTCGCCTACCCCTACGGCGAGTACAGGCCGCGCCTGGCGGCCATCGCCCGCGAGGCCGGCTACGTGGCCTTCGGCCAGCACTCCGGCGCCGTCGGCCCGCGGAGCGACCCGCGCGCCCTGCCGCGCTTCCCCATCAACGAGCAGTTCGGCGGCCTCGACGACTTCAAGCTCCGGGCCCGGAGCCTGCCGCTGCCGGTCGCCGAGATGCGGCCCTTCGACCCCATCCTCGAGGGCGAGGGCAACCCGCCGCGCATGGAGGTCCGCCTGGCCGCGGACCAGGAGGTGGCCACGGGGCGCCTCAGCTGCTTCGCCTCAGGGCAGGGGCCCGTGGCCGTGGAGTGGCTCGACGAGGCCCGCACCCGCTTCGCCGTGGAGGCCTACGAGGCCTTCGGCGAGGGGCGCGCGCGCTACAACTGCACGGCCCCCCACCGCGACGGCAGCGGGCGCTTCTTCTGGTACAGCAAGCAGTGGCTGCGCTACTGAGCGGCCGCTGCCCGCTGCGGGCTCACTCCTCGGAGGCCTCCGCCTCGGGGCCCTCCGAGGGCTCGACCGGCTCCGCGGCGACGCGCTCGGTATCGGCCAGGCGCAGGCCGTTCATGCGCTGCAGGTCGTTGTACCGGATCATGGACCGGATCTCCTCCACGTAGGCCTGGCCGCGCTCCGAGTAGGCGGTGAGCCCCTTGGCCAGGGCCAGCCCGTCCAGGGGCTCGCCCGCCTCGCGCATCTGCGCCCGCCGGGACCGCAGCGACTCGTAGGCGCTACCGACGTTGAGGAGGTAGAGGTAGGAGCGCACCGAGCGCTGCAGCGAGGAGAAGAGGCGGACGCGGTGGGTCTTGCCCGCGCTGCGCTGCTTCGGGATCAGCCCCTCCTGGGTCCAGGTCCACTCCCCGAAGAGGTTGTTGGCCTCGCGGGTGAACCGGGAGGTCCCCCAGCCGCTCTCGTTGGCGGCCTGGGCCAGCGCCATGGCCGGCGGGATCTCGTCCACCCGCCGCAGCAGCCGCTCCGGCGCCGCCTCGCTATCGAGGTCGACGCGGTAGAGCTCGGCCAGCTCCGCCAGCCGCTCCTGCTCATCCTCGCTCAGCGCATCGCGCCGCCCCGCGGCCTCCTGGATAAAGCGGCGCGCCTCCCGGACCCGGGCGTTCTCCGCCAGGACGATGGGCGTGAGCACGCGGAAGAAGAGCTCCTTGCGCGCGCTGACCTCGAGCTCGGGCAGGTCCGGGGGGAAGGCGGCCGCGGTCACCGGGGCGACGCGCTCCGCCGGCGGCCACTGCTCACCGCCCCGCTCGCGCAGCTTGGCGAGCAGGGCCTCGCTGGTATCCGCGGAGACGTACGTCAGCTCGGGCACCCGGAAGGGCTCGGTGGCGAGCGGCGCCCCCTCGCCGAGCGGGCCAGGGATGGACCAGTAGGCGAGCGAGCCGCCGAGGGCCGCCAGGGCGCCCAGCGACAGGGCCACCCCGATCAGCGGCCGCCACCTCGCCTTGCCCGCTTGTCCTGCTCGTTCCTCGCTCATCGATAGCCTCCAGTCCTCGGGCATCAAACCCCGCGCCGCCGCGAGGCTGCTGCCGCCATAATGGTACAGGGTGGTCGCCCGCGCCGAGACCGGCGCGGGCCTCAGGGGACACCCGCCAGGGGGCGGCGGGCTAGGCCTCAGCCAGGCGACGGATCGCCGCCCACTGCGCCTCGGTCACCGGCACGATGGAGAGCCGGTTGCCGCGCCGGAGCAGCGGGAAGCCCTCCAGCTCCGGGCAATCGCGGAGCTCCTGGAGGGGCACGTACCGCGGTAGCCGCTCACGGAAGCGGACATCCACGCAGAACCAGCGGGGGGCCTCCGGATCGCTCTTCGGGTCGTAGTGGGGGTCCTCGGGGTCGAAGGCGGTGGGATCCGGGTACGGCTCGCTGGCGATCTCCATGATCCCGGCCACCCCGGGCGGCCGGGTGTTGGAGTGGTAGAAGAAGGCCGGCTCGCCCGGGCGCATGTGGTCGCGGATCATGTTGCGGACCTGGTAGTTGCGCACCCCGTCCCACCGATCCGTGCCCCCGGGGGCGGCCGCCAGGTCGTCGAGCCCGAAGGCGGACGGCTCGGACTTCATCAGCCAGCGGTTCATGGCCCCTCCTGTGCGGATTGCCTCGCCGGGAGGCTGACATAGCCGCGCTCGGTAATCACCCCAGCCAGGGGCAGGTCCCAGTCCTCGCTGGGCAGCGCCGGGACCTGCTGCGAGGCGAAGGCCACCCCCAGCACCCGCGGCGGGTGCCACGGGTAGCGCCGCAGGAAGGCCAGGGTGGCGTCGTAGTGGCCACCGCCCATACCCAGCCGCCGACCCGCGGCATCGAAGGCCACCAAGGGGGCGAGGACGACGTCCAGGGCTCGCGCCGGCGCCATCGGGCTGGCGCCGGGTACCGGCTCGGGGACCCCGTAGCGGTTGGGCCGCAGGGGGGTGCCGGCGTCGTAGCGGCGGAACGCCATGCGCCGCTGGCCCGGCTGCAGGACGGGGAGGTAGAGCGCCACGCCGTCGGCCCGCAGGGCGGTCATGAGCGCGCCGGTAGGCGCCTCGCCGTCGGCGTCGAGGTAGCTGGCGACGCGCCGCGCGCGCAGGCGGCGTACAGCCCGTAGCGTCTCGGCGCGCAGCCTGCGCTCGGCGCGGCGGCGGTAGCTGGCCGGGATCCGGCGGCGTTGGCGGCGCAGGCGGCGACGGAGGTCGCGCTTCGCTTCCAAGGTAGCGGCTCCGCGTGGCGTCACAGGATGGCCCCGGGGATGAGGCAGAGGGGGCGGGGAATAGGGAATAAGAGAGGGCACCCCCCGCGCGTGCCGTACGGGCCTGCCCTTGAACCCTGAGAACTCAGGTCGGAACAGGGGGAACCGCCTTAGGCTTTCCGCTCGTGGCGGACCTGCTCACCGGTCGGCTCACGCCCGGTTCCTGGGGCATTTGGTGAGGGTCAAGATGTCTCGGCCCGAGACCGTACACCGCAGGGGATGCCGCGCCGTTTATGATCTCGCACCATCGAGGCCCGCGCAAGCCGCCTCAGGAGCCCTCCATGGCCTCGGCGATCCGGGCGTCGAGCCGCGCCAGGCGGTCCCGCACGTCGGCGATCTCCTCGTTCTCGGCCTGCGCGGCGAGCAGCTCGTGGGCGATGTTCAGGGCGGCCATCACCGCCAAGCGGTCGGTACCGACCACGTTGCCGCCTTGCCGGATCTCCCGCATCTTGCGGTCGACGTAGTCGGCGGACTGCAGGAGCTCGTTCTTGGCGTCCTCGGGGCACGCCACCGTGAAGTCCTGATCGAGGATGCGCACCTTGACCGCTTCGGTCATGCCGCTACTGCTCCATGGCCTTGAGCCGGC
>CAJXKI010000126.1 GCA_913055765.1 uncultured Ectothiorhodospiraceae bacterium | reverse complement strand
GTCCGCCACGCCAAGCGGCTGCGCAAGCCGGTGCTCGCCGCCTGGGACCCCTCCGCCGGCGAGGCGGGGCTGCAGCGGCTGACCGACGCCGTGCCGGCGTTCACCTACCCGGAGGAGGCGGTACGCGCCTTCAGCCGGCTGCTGCAGTACCGGCGCAGCCAGACCCTGCTGATGCAGGCGCCGCCGTCGCTGCCGGAGGACTTCACCGTGGACCACGAGCAGGCCCGGCTGATCCTCTCGGCGGCGCTCACGGCCGGCCGCGACCACCTCAACGAGTACCAGACCCAGCGCCTGCTCAACGCCTACGACATCCCCTGCGTGGAGACGCGCCGGGCCGACGACCCGGAGGAGGCCGCCGAGGTGGCCGAGGCCCTGGGCCAGCCGGTGGCCCTGAAGCTGATGTCGCCGGAGGTGGCGCTCAAGTCCCAGGTCGGCGGCGTGGCCCTGGACCTCGACGGCCCAGAGGCGGTGCGCGCCGAGGCGCAGGCCATGCTCGAGCGCCTGGGCCGGCTCCGGGGCGACGACGTGGCGGTGGACGGCTTCGCCATCCAGGCCATGGGCCGCCGGGAGGGGGCCTTCGAGCTCACCATGGGGGTGCGCCCCGGTGGCCCGTTCGGCCCGGTGATCTACTTCGGCCACGGCGGCACCGAGACCGAGGCCATCGCCGACTGGGCGTACGGGCTGCCGCCGCTGAACATGCACCTGGCCCGGGAGGTCATGGAGCGCACCCGCATCTACGGGCTCCTGGCGGACAGCGGGGTGCGCAGCCCGGACCTGGACGCCTTGGCGCTGACCCTGGTCAAGCTCTCGCAGATGGTCATCGACTTCGGCGCCGTGGACGCGCTGGACATCAACCCCCTGTGGGCCACGGGGGAGGGGGTCACGGCCCTCGACGCGCGCGTCCACATCCACCCCCACCGCGGCGATCCAGCGGCGTACCTGTCCATCCGGCCGTATCCCCAGGAGCTGGCCGAGGAGATCGAGCTCCCGGACGGGCAGCGCCTCGACCTGCGCCCGGTGGTGCCGGAGGACGGCCCACAGCTCAACGCCATGGTCGAGCGGACGCCGCCGGAGCAGGTGCGCATGCGCTTCTTCCAGGCGCTGAGCAGCCTGCCCCAGGAGTTGGCGGCGCGGCTGACCCAGATCGACTACGACCGCGAGATGGCGCTGGTGATCACCGACAAGGGGCAGCCGGGTCGCGCCAAGCTCTTCGGCATGGTCCATATCAGCGCGGATCCGGACCTGGAGCAGGCCGAGTACGACATTATGCTCGACCCCTCGGTGGCCGGCATGGGGCTGGGGCCGATGCTGATGCACCGGATCGTGGCGTACGCGCGCCGGCGCGGGATCCGCGAGGTCTTCGGCGAGGTGCTGCGCGAGAACAAGCCCATGCTCCGGATCAACGAGGCCATGGGCTTCCGGATCGAGCCGAGCGAGGACGATCCGGACCTGGTGCACGTCAGCCTTCGGCTCTCGGACGCCGCCGACGGCTGACAGGCGCATGCCTAGCCATTAATCTATTGACTCCATGAGCGAATGGAGTCGAGCCAGATGAGCCAGCAAGATCGGGGCCGGGTCAGCCTGGCCCACCTGCCGCTGCCGCTGTTCACCGCCACGATGGGGCTGGCCGGCCTGGCCATGCTCTGGTACCGGAGCCAGGCGCTCTGGGGCTGGCCCGGGGCCGTGGGTGACGGGGCCGCGGCGCTCGCCGCGGCCAGCTTCGTCGCCATGCTCCTCGCCTACGGGGTCAAGGGGGCGCTGCACCCCCGCGCCGCGTGGGGCGAGATCGCCCACCCGGTGCTCATCAACTTCGTCCCGGCGGTGTCCATCTCCCTGGTCCTGCTCGGCGGGCTGGTAGCCGGCACGGAGCCGCTGTCCACGATCCTGTGGGGTAGCGGTGCGGTCCTCCAGCTGATCGTGGTGCTGGCCATCGTCACGAGCTGGACCCTCCGCCAGCTGGAGCTCGAGGCCCTCAACCCCGTCTGGTTCATCCCGGCGGTGGGCAACGTGGTCGTCCCCATCCCGGCGGCCCAGGCCGGCTACATGGAGGTGGCCTGGTTCTTCTTCAGCGTCGGGATCTTCTTCTGGCTGATCCTCATGACCCTGATCTACTACCGGCTGATCTTCGCCCCGAACCTGCCGGAGTTCCTGCTGCCGACGCTGTTCATCCTCCTGGCCCCGCCGGCGGCGGCCTACCTGGCCTGGATCGCCCTGATGGACGGCGGGGAGCCGGGCATCGTCGGCCGGATGCTCTACTACAAGGCGCTGTTCACCTTCCTCCTGCTGCTGATCCGGGTGCCGCGGCTGCTCCGGGTGCCGTACTACCCCTCCTGGTGGGGCTACACCTTCCCGCTGGCGGCCTTCAGCATGGCCAGCCAGCACTTCGCCCAGGCCTACCTCGGGCCGGCCGCCAGCCTCGCGGTCATGGTGCTGGTGCTCGTGACGACCCTGGTCATCGCCACCGTCTTCGTGGCGACCGTGGTCAAGGTGGGCAGCGGGGCGCTGCTGCGGCCCCACGGCTGAGCGGGGCCGCTACGGCTGGGGCGGCGGCCAACGGATGAAAAGTCCGTCGCCTGCCCGCTCGCCCCAAGGGTGAGCGGGGCTGCTACGGCTGGGGCAGGAGACGCTCCATGAGCCCGGCGTCGCGGAACCACATGAGCACCGGCGCGTCCGCCGCCTCCGCCGGCTCCTTGTGGGTCAGGATCAGGTGCTCGCCCCGCTCCCAGACGAGCCAGGTGCGCCCCTTGGCCATCTCCCGGGTGGGCTCGCCGAGGGCCTCGCGCATCCGCCGCCGGTTGGCCGCATGGCGCTCCGGGTCCAGGACCACGTTGACCGCGGCGAGCTCCCGATCGGCGTCGAGGAACAGGGCGAGGTAGTCCGCCTCGTAGTCGCCGACGCGGCTCACCGGCGCGAAGCAGGCGCGCTCGCCTTCCTTCAGCCCGCGCTCGTCGCCGGTGCACTCGAAGGCCAGCCCGGACAGCCCATCCTCCAGCGCCTCGCGCGGCGTGTCGCTGCCCAGCTCGGTGAGCTCCAGCTCGGCCTCCGCCGGGGGGCGGAAGAGGGTGTCGCGGGCGAGGGTGACGAGGAGCATCATGACGAGGAACATCACCACGCCGGAGATCAGTATGCGCATGGACGGGGCTCCTGCATCCGGGCGAGCGGGCCAGGGTACCGCCTGCGCCATTGGCTGCGCCAGGCGTGGCGGTTATGTTGGGCGCATGCGGCGGATGCCGGCGGCGGAGCGGATACGCGGATGCTCGGATTGGCCCTGATCGGGCTGGGCGCGGTGCTGGCGCTGATGGCCGGCGTCTGGGCGTACAGCCTGGGCGCACGGGACGCAAGCCTGGTTGATCGCTTCTGGGGGGCCGGGATCGCGGCCCTGGCGTGGCTCTACCAGGCCCTGGCCGGCTGGCCGGCGGCGGGCTGGCTGGTGGTGGCCTTGGCGACCCTGTGGGGGGTGAGGCTGACGGCGTACCTGGCCTGGCGCAGCTGGGGCCAGGGCGAGGACCCGCGCTACCGCGCCCTGCGCCAGGCCGGCGGGCCGGGCTGGGCGCGGCGCAGCCTGGTCACCGTCTTCGGGCTCCAGGCGGTGGCGCTGTGGCTGGTGGCCACGCCGCTGCTCTACGCCATCACCCACGGCAGCCTGGCGGCCTGGGCGAGCCCGGCGGGGGTGGCCGGCGTGGCGGTCGCCCTGGCGGGCTGGGCCTACGAGGCGGCGGCCGACGGGCAGCTGGCCCGCTTCCGGGCGGATCCGGCCAACGCCGGCCGGGTCTGCGCCAGCGGCCTGTGGCGCTATAGCCGGCACCCCAACTACTTCGGCGAGATCCTGGTCTGGTGGGGGCTGTGGGGCCTCGCCGCGGCGAGCGGCGGCTGGTGGACGGTCTTCGCGCCCCTGGCCGTGACCGGCCTGCTGCTGCGGGTCTCCGGGGTGCCGCTGCTCGAGGGGCACCTCCGCGCCTCACGGCCCGGCTACGGCGCCTACGCGGCGCGGCGCAACGCCCTGATCCCGGCGCCGCCGCGCCAGGAGCGCGGCGGTTGAGCGCCCCCGCCCGCATCGGCTGGCGGGAGTGGGTGGGGCTGCCGGAGCTGGGCATCGGCCGGCTCAAGGCCAAGGTGGATACCGGCGCGCGGACCTCGGCGCTGCACACCTTCGCCATCGAGCCCTTCGAGCGCGACGGCCGGACCTGGGTCCGCTTCGGCCTGCACCTGCGCCGGCGCGGCACCGGCGAGGCCATCTGGCGCGAGGCCCCGGTCACGGACCGGAGGCCCGTCACCGACTCCGGGGGCCACCGCGAGGAGCGCTGGGTCATCGAGACCCGGCTGCGCCTGGGCGACGCGGCCTGGACCGCGGAGCTGACCCTGGCGGCGCGCGATACCATGCGCTTCCGCATGCTGCTCGGGCGCACCGCCCTGGCCGGGCGCTTCGTGGTGGACCCGCAGGCCTCCTACCTGATGGGCCGCGCCCGCCAGGCCAGCACCGCCACCACCCCCCGCTAGGGGGCCGGGAGCCCTATGAAGATCGCCGTGCTGTCGCGCAATCCGCGGCTCTACTCCACCCGGCGCCTGGTCGAGGCCGGCGAGGCCCATGGGCACCAGATGCGGGTCATCGACCCGCTGCGCTGCTACATGAGCATCGCCACGAGCAACCCGGAGATCCACTACAAGGGGCAGCGGCTCGAGCCCTACGACGCCGTCATCCCGCGGATCGGCGCCTCGGTCACCTTCTACGGCACGGCCGTGCTGCGCCAGTTCGAGATGCTCGGCACCTATCCGCTCAACGAGTCCCAGGGGATCAGCCGCTCCCGGGACAAGCTGCGCTCCATGCAGCTGCTCTCCCGCGAGGGGGT
>CAJXKI010000125.1 GCA_913055765.1 uncultured Ectothiorhodospiraceae bacterium | reverse complement strand
CAGCATCGACCCGTGGCCGTTGGAGAGCACGAAGCGGTCCCGGTCGAACCACCCCGGCTGCTGCGGCGCGTGGCGCATGTAATCCCGCCAGAGCACCTCGGCGATATCCGCCATGCCCATGGGCGCGCCGGGATGCCCGGACTTGGCGCGCTGGACCGCGTCCATGGCCAAGGCGCGGACCCCATTGGCCAGTTCCCGCCGGCTCAGTTCGCTCGACGCCATGTTGTACCTCCCTCAACTGAAGACTTGATAGGCGCGGCTCACGTGAGCACACCGCCACGATGCCTCGCAACTCTACGGATCACGGAGGATAAGCAAAAGCAAACCGTCTTGATTGTCAGGATAAAGGGCTACCGGGTGAGCTGGGCGAAGACCGCCGGCAGGCGCTCCGGCAGGCGCTCCACGCGGTCGACCACAGCGTAGCCGCTCGCCCCGAAGATCCGCGAGACGTAGGGGTCGGCGTGCGGATCGAGGGTCAGGCAGTACGGGGTCACGCCGCGGCCGGCCAGCTCCTCGGCTGCCTCCTTGGCGTCCCAGCGCAGGTGCTGCGGATCCCGGACGTCGATATCGTGGGGCTCGCCGTCGGTGACGAGCAGCAGGAGCTTGCGCTGCTCCGGCCGTCGCAGCAGGTGCATCCCGGCGTGGCGCATGGCCGCGCCCATGCGCGTCGAGTACTGCCCCGTCATGCCCGCCAGGCGTCCCTTGGCCTCGCCGTCCCAGGCCTGGCCGAAGTCCTTGAACCGGAAGTAGCGGGTGTCGTGGCGGCCGTTGGAGGAGAAGCCGTGGATGGCGAAGGGATCGCCGATGCCATCGACGGCCCAGGCGAGCAGGGTCGCCGCCTCGCGCGTGAGCTGGAGGATGGTCTTCTCGCTGCCGCCGACGGTGTCGTTGGTCGACTCGGAGAGATCGAGCAGCAGCAGGACCGCCAGGTCCCGGGTCTTGTGGGTGTGGCGGATGTTGATCCGCGGGTCCGGGCTCATGCCGAGCCGCTGGTCGACCATGGCACGCACGGCGGCGTCGATGTCCAGCTCGTCGCCATCCTCCTGGGCCCGCTCACGGATCATGCCCTGGGGCTGGAGGGCGTCGATGACGTAGCGCAGGCGGTTGGCGATGGGGCGGTGCTCGGTGAGGACGCGATCAATGGCCTCGGGCTCGCCGCGGGCCGGGCGCCGCTCGATGAGCGTCACCCAGCTGGGCCGGCTCAGCTGGACCTGGTAGTCCCACTCCGGGTAGTGGTAGGGGGGGCTGACCGGCTCGACGCCCTCCATCTGGTTGTAGCTGACGCCGTGGTCCTCGTAGGGGAAGAGCTCGCTCTGCAGGACCCAGACCTCGTCGGGGTCGTCGTGCTCGAGCTCCGAGTCCACCTCGTTGACCATCTCCATGACGTTGACGTAGTGGCGCTTCGGCCCCTCGGCCGCCGGCGCGCCGGCCACCTCCTGCCAGGCCTCGTCCGCCTCGGCGAAGAGGAAGCGGTTGTCGTCGCGGTAGGGGGCGCCGGTCCCCGCCAGCACCCGCGCGCTCGGCAGCGGCAGCTCGCCGGCGAGCGCGGCGAACAGCTCGAGGCCCAGCTCGTAGGACCAGGCCACCCGGTCACCGTCCGCCTCGAGGCCCGCGAAGAACCGCGCCTGCGCCGTGCGCACCCACGGGTCATCGTCGTCGCGCTCGGGATCGAGCAGGGCGTGCGCGGCGCGCTCCAGGCGCTCGACCACGGGATCGATCGCCTCCGCTTGCCGCCGGCGCTGCTCGCGGCGCTCGTGGCAGCGCAGCCACAGCGCCTGCAGCCCCGGGAACTCGCGCAGCGCCAGCTGCTCCACCCGGGCATCCTCGACCAGGCCGATGACCGCCATCTGCGCCGCGTTGAGCCCCTCCGGCGACAGCGGCCCGGTGGTGTAGACCCGGTGCGCCGCGGCGTGGGCGGCCGCGGCCCGGTAGAGCTCCTTGCCGGATAGATCCTGGTCGTCGTCGTAGGCGTCCGGCAGGTGGATGACGCCGTCCTCGATGAAGGGCCTGTAGCCCTCCCGGGTCTCGAAGTCCCCCGAGGTCGGGCGCATGAAGAAGGCCCGGCCCCACAGGGCGCGCAGGTAGAAGTTGAGCTGGCGCTGCTGATCGATGAACAGCGTCCCGCGGCGCTCCTGCTGGAGCATCGCCTGGCTGTCCTGGGACGCCAGCGAGAAGTAGGCACGCTGCTGCTCGAGGTCCGCGGCGTGGGCCTGGGCCCCGTAGAGCGCCCAGCGCCGGAAGCCCCCCAGGGTCAGCTTGCCGAACAGCTCATCGGCGTGCTCCAGCATCGGCCGCAGGCCCCGCGGCGCCTTCCCGGCGAGCTGGTGGATCAGCCCCAGGTACTGGCGCACCAGGTCCGGGTCCCCCAGCCGGCGGGCCACGGTGGGCATGCCCCCGAGCAGGAGCGAGACCACCTGGCCGCTGACCATGGAGGCGAGCCGCATGGCCGCGCGCGCGAGCTCGGGGACGACGTCCTCGCCGACCTCCCGCGCCACCTCCGGGGCGGCCTCGAGATAGGCGAGCACCGGCTCCGCGCCGCGCCCCAGGGCCGCCAGCGCACGGGCCCCGTCCAGGTACTCGTGCTGCCCCCACGGCGACATCAGCCGAGCCGCCTCGGGGAAGTTGGCCTCGAGGCTGTGGCGCAGCTCGTCACGGCGCTGCGCCTCCGCGGCCTCGATCTCCTCGCGGAAGTCCTCGAGCTGTGCTGCTGTCATCTGCCACCCCCAATCACCGCAGGCCGGGGCCCCGGCGGCACGGGCTAGAAGTAGGTCGCCACCGCCTGGTCCAGGGTCTCGCGCATGTCGGGATCGTCGGTGAGCGGCCGCACCAGGGCCATCTTGCAGGCAGCGATGGGATCGATCCCGCCCTGGATCAGGCTCGCGGCGTAGACCAGCAGCCGCGTCGAGATCCCCTCGTCCAGGCCGTGCCCCTTGAGGTTGCGGCCGCGCTGGCCGACCTGGACCAGCTTGTCGGCGGTCTCCCGGTCGACACCGGCCTCGCGGGTCAGGATCTCCGCCTCGGCCTCGGGCTCCGGGTGGTCGAAGTCCAGCGCGCCGAAGCGCTGCTTGGTGGAGGGCTTCAGGTCCTTCATCAGCGACTGGTAGCCCGGGTTGTAGGAGATCACCAGGTGGAAGTCCGGATGCGCCGAGACGACCTCCCCCTTCTTCTCCAGCGGCAGGGCCCGGCGGTGGTCCGTCAGGGGGTGGATGACCACGGTGGTATCCTGCCGCGCCTCGACGATCTCATCCAGGTAGCAGATGGCCCCGATGCGCGCCGCCGTGGTCAGCGGCCCGTCCTGCCACCGGGTGCCCTGGGCGTCCAGCAGGTAGCGCCCGACCAGGTCCGCGGCGGTCATGTCCTCGTTGCAGGCGACTGTGACCAGCGGCCGCCCTAGCCGCCAGGCCATATACTCGACGAAGCGGGACTTGCCGCACCCGGTAGGCCCCTTGAGCATCACCGGCATGCGGGCGCTGTAGGCCGCCTCGAAGAGCTCGACCTCCTCGCTGACCGGCCGGTAGAAGGGCTCCTCGGCGATACGGTACTGCTCGGTATCGTGTTCACTCATCTCGCAACCCCCGGAGCGTTGGCGGAGACAGACGATCGGCCCTGCCCGGGCCGGCCCGGCAAGGGTGCCAGGCCAGCCGTCGCGATCCCGCCGGAGCAGGTGCAGGGCGCCAAGGGGCGCCGGCGGGCCGCATTGCCCGCCGGCGCCGGGGCTCAGGCGCGCGACATATCGCCGCGGTAGACCACCATCGCCGTGCCCTGGGTCTGGCGCTTCCAGTCGTAGCCCACGAGGCGGACGTGGTGCTCGGGGTGCTCCTGGTGGCACAGCGCCGCCTCCTTGAGGACGGCGTCGACGTCCTCCTCGCCGAACAGCGGCAGCTTCCACAGGTACCAGAAGTCGCCCCCGGCGTTCTCGGGCTCCGTGTGCTCGATGCCCGGGGTCCAGCCCTGCTCGATGACGTAGGCCACCTGGTTGCGGATCTCCTCCTCGGTCATCTCCGGCAGGTAGGAGAAGGTCTCGAAGCGCCGGCTGTGCGGGTCCGAGAGCTTGGACTTGTAATCCTGGATCTCACTCATCGCGCCATCTCCTCGATTACCGGTGCGCCGTGTCGATCTTGTCCACGGTCTCGTACTCGAACTTGACCTCGCTCCAGGTCTCCATCGCCGCCTTGAGCTCGGGGCTGTGCTTGGCCGCATCCTGGAGGATCTCCTTGCCCTCGCGCTCCAGGTTCCGGCCCTCGTTGCGGGCCTTGACGCAGGCCTCCACGGAGACGCGGTTGGCGGCTGCGCCGGCCGCGTTGCCCCAGGGGTGGCCCAGGGTGCCGCCGCCGAACTGGAGGACGGCGTCGTCGCCGAAGATCGACACCAGCGAGGGCATGTGCCAGACGTGGATGCCGCCGGAGGCGACCGCGAACATCCCCGGCATGTAGCCCCAGTCCTGGGTGAAGAACAGCCCCCGGGAGCGGTCCTCCTCCACGCGGCGCTCGCGGATCAGGTCCACCCAGCCCTCGGTCGCGGCGCGGTCCCCCTCGAGCTTGCCCACCACGGTGCCGGTGTGGAGGTGGTCGCCGCCGGACAGGCGCAGGGCCTTGGCGAGGACGCGGAAGTGGATGCCGTGGCTCGGATTGCGGTCGAGCACGGCGTGCATGGCGCGGTGGATGTGGAGCATCATGCCGTTGCGGCGGCACCACCGGGCCAGGCCGGTATTGGCGGTAAAGCCGCCGGTCAGGTAGTCGTGCATGATGATCGGCGCGCCGATCTCCTTGGCGAACTCCGCCCGCTCGTACATCTCCTCCGGCGACGGCGCCGTCACGTTCAGGTAGTGGCCCTTGCGCTCGCCGGTCTCGGCCTCCGCCTTCTTGATCGCCTCCATGAC
>CAJXKI010000124.1 GCA_913055765.1 uncultured Ectothiorhodospiraceae bacterium | reverse complement strand
GGGGCCTTCCTCACCGGCGACATCTTCAACCTCTACGTCTGGTTCGAGGTGATGCTGGTCGCCTCCTTCGCGCTGCTCACCCTCGGCGGCGAGCGGGCGCAGATGGAGGGGGCGATCAAGTACGTCGCCCTGAACCTGCTCGCCTCCATGATCTTCCTGTCGGCGGTGGGTATCACCTACGGGTTGGTCGGCACCCTCAACATGGCCGACATCGCCGCCAAGCTGGGCGAGGTGGACCGCCCCGGCCTGGTGAGCACCGTGGCGGCCATGTACATGGTCGCCTTCGGCATCAAGGCCGGCGCCTTCCCGCTGTTCTTCTGGCTGCCGGCGAGCTACCACACGCCGCCGATCGCGATCTCGGCGCTCTTCGCCGGGCTGCTCAGCAAGGTCGGCGTCTACGCCCTCTATCGGGTCTTCACCCTGATCTTCACCCAGGAGGTCGCCTACACCCACGAGATCCTGCTCTGGGGGGCGGGGCTGACCATGCTCACCGGCGTGCTCGGCGCGCTGGCCCAGACGGAGATCCGCCGCATCCTGTCCTTCCAGATCATCAGCTCCGTGGGCCTCATGCTCATGGGGCTGGCGCTGCTCACGCCGCTGGCGCTGACGGGCGGGGTCATCTACACGGCGCAGGACATCGTGGTCAAGATGGCGCTCTTCCTCACGGCGGGGATCGTCTTCCGGCTGCTCGGCAGCTACCGGCTCGAGGATCTCGGCGGGCTCTACCACCATCGGCCGTGGCTCGGCATCCTGTTCCTGATCCCCGCCCTGTCCCTGGTGGGGCTGCCGCCGCTGGCCGGCTTCATCGCCAAGCTGACCCTCGTGCGCGCGGCCTTGGAGGAGGGCGCCTGGGGGATCACCGCCATCGCCCTGCTGACCGGCCTCCTGACCCTCGTCTCCGTCATCCGGATCTGGCAGCAGGGCTTCTGGCGCGGCCTGCCCGAGGGGATGGCGGATAGCGCCGTGCTCACCGGCGAGCGCCGGGACGCTACGCTGTGGCTGATGTACCTGCCGGTGGCGGCGCTCGCCGCGCTGGTGCTCGCTGCCGGGATCTACGCGCAGCCGCTGTTCACGCTCAGCGAGAACGCCGCCGGTCAGCTCCTCGACACGCAGGCCTACATGGAAGCCGTCCTAGGGGAGGGTGCGCCGTGATCCCGTTCGCCTGGAATATCATCCTGGCGGTGCTGTGGGTGATGCTCACCGCTGAGCTCACTGTCCTCAACCTGCTCTTCGGGTTCGTGCTCGGCTACCTGGTGCTGGCGACGGTCCAGTCCCAGGTGCCGGCCCTGGACGGCTACGCCCAGTGGGTGCCGCGGCTCATCGGCTTCCTGCTCTTCTACCTCTGGGAGATCGTCAAGGCCAACGCGCGGGTGGCCTACGACGTCGTCCGGCCGCAGTGGGGGATCCAGCCCGGCGTGGTCGGGGTGCCGCTGGAGGCGTCGAGCGACGGCGAGATCACCGTGCTCGCCAACCTCATCACCCTGACGCCGGGCACGCTGTCCCTGGATGTCTCCAGCGACCGGCGGGTGCTCTACATCCACACCATGTATATCGCGGACGAGGCGGCCTTCTGCGAGGAGATCAAGGCGCTGGAGCGCCACGTCCTGGGGGTGATGCGCTGATGCTCGGGCTCGCCGTCGATGCCGTGTTCGCCATGATCTGCCTCGCCCTGGGGCTGGCCTTCTACCGGCTGGCCCAGGGGCCGCGGCTGCCGAGCCGGGTGGTGGCGCTCGAGCTCATCACCTCGCTGGTCATCGGCACCGTCGCCGTCTACGCCATCAAGAGCGGGGTGGAGGAGTTCCTGGACGTGGCCATCGTCACGGGCCTGCTGGGCTTCATGGCCACCGTCGGCTTCGCCCGCTATATCGAGAAGGGAGGCCCCCGCAATGACTGAGCTGCTGACCACGGCGCTCCTGCTCCTCGGCGGCGGGCTGATGCTCATCGCCGCCATCGGTGTCGTGCGGATGCCGGATCTGCTCATGCGCATGCACGCGACGACCAAGGCCGGTACCCTCGGGGCCGCGCTCACCGTCGCCGCGGTGGCGGTCCACTTCGCGGAGGCGGCCGTGACCGCCCGGGCCGCGGCCATCATCCTGTTCATCGTGCTCACCGCGCCGGTAGCGGCCCACGCCATCGGGCGGGCGAGCTACTTCGCTGGCGTGGCCCTGTGGCAGGGCACGACCCGCGACGACCTGCGCGGTAAGTACGACGCGGACAATCACACCCTCTACAGCGGCCTGGAGGGGGAGGAGGATCCCGATTGAGCAGGCGCCCTGGGCGCGGGCGCTAGTCCTCCCCGCGGCCGGCTAGGCGCTCCAGGGCCTCCCGCAGGCGCGGGTCGTCGCTTGAGGCGGCGGCGCTGCGCAGGCTGGCGCTGGCCCGCTCGCTGAGCGCGCCGGGCCCCTGCAAGCGGCGCGGCGAGGTGGCCGCCGGGGCTATGCGGACCGTCACCCGCGCCGGCCGGAGGCCCACCTGCCGCTCGGCGGCGTCCTGCAGGGCGCGGCCCAGGTAGCGTAGCCGGGTGGCCCAGGCGCTGCTGCCGGCCACCACCACCATCTCCGCCTCATCGAGGCGGGCCAGCTGCCACTGCCCCCGCATCTCCGCCGGCAGGGCGCGCTGGAGCCGGCGGTTGAGCCCGTCCAGGGTGCGGGCGTGGTCGATCACCGCGTGCAGGGGGCCCGGCCGCTCCGCCAGGCGCGGGGCGAGGCGGTGCAGCTTGCCCGCCCGGCGGGGCGGATTGCCGGGGTTGAAGCGCTTCGGCTCAGAGGACATGCCCTGCAGTATCCGGCCTCGGGCCGCTGCCTACAAGGGGCGTGCGGGCGGCGCTCCTTACCCGGGGGCCGCCATGACCTGTATCCTGTAAGACTTGACTCCGCCGGCAGATCTGTAGCGAGTGCCCATGTTCTCCACCATTGCGAAACGCCTCTTCGGAACCCGCAACGACCGCGAGCTCAAGCGCCTGCGCAAGCGCGTCGAGGCGATCAACGCCTACGAGCCGGAGATGCAGCGGCTCTCGGACGCGGACCTACAGGCCAAGACGCGAGCCTTCAAGGACCGGCTGGCCGCGGGCGAGACCCTCGACGATCTCCTCGAGGAGGCCTTCGCCGTGGTGCGCGAGGCCTCCGGCCGCGTCCTGGGGCTGCGCCACTTCGATGTCCAGCTCCTCGGCGGCATCGTCCTGCACCAGGGCCGTATCGCGGAGATGAAGACCGGCGAGGGCAAGACGCTGGTGGCGACCCTGCCTGTCTACCTCAACGCGCTGGCCGGGCGCGGCGTCCACGTCGTCACGGTCAACGAGTACCTCGCCCGGCGCGACGCGGACTGGATGGGCCAGCTCTACCGCTTCCTCGGCATGGAGGTCGGGGTCGTGGTCCCGCGCCAGGACGGCGAGGAGAAGGCCGCCGCCTACAAGGCCGACATCACCTACGGCACCAACAACGAGTTCGGCTTCGACTACCTGCGGGACAACATGGCGTTCCGCAAGGAGGACAAGGTCCAGCGCGACCTCTACTACGCCCTCATCGACGAGGTCGACTCCGTGCTCATCGACGAGGCGCGCACACCGCTGATCATCTCGGGGCCGGGGGAGCAGGCCGGCGAGCTGTACCAGGCCATGACCCGGATCGTGCCGCGCCTCGAGCGCCAGCGCCCGGAGGACCGGCCGGAGGAGCAGCCCGAGCTCGGCCCCGGCGACTACTACGTGGACGAGCAGGCCCGCCAGGTCTACCTCACCGAGGCGGGCCACGAGCGCGCCGAGCAGCTGCTGCGCGAGGAGGGGCTGCTCGGCGAGGGCGAGAGCCTCTACGACGCCCGCAACATCAACCTCGTCCACCACCTCAGCGCCGCCCTGCGGGCGCACACCCTCTACGAGCGGGACGTCCACTACCTCGTCCGCGACAACCAGGTGGTCATCGTCGACGAGTTCACCGGCCGCGCCATGCCCGGGCGGCGCTGGTCCGAGGGGCTCCACCAGGCGGTGGAGGCCAAGGAGGGGCTGCCGGTCCAGCCCGAGAACCAGACCCTGGCCTCGATCACCTTCCAGAACTACTTCCGCCTCTACGACAAGCTCGCCGGCATGACCGGCACGGCGGATACCGAGGCCTTCGAGTTCCAGCACATCTACGGCCTCGAGGTCCTCTGCATCCCCACCCACGAGCCGATGATCCGCGAGGACCACCACGACCTCGTCTACCGCAGCGCCGACGAGAAGTACGACGCCATCATCGCGGACATCAAGGACTGCGTGGCGCGGGGTCAGCCGGTCCTGGTAGGCACGACCTCCATCGAGTCCTCGGAGCGGCTGTCCCAGGCGCTGAGCCAGGCCGGGGTGGCGCACAACACCCTCAACGCCAAGCACAACGAGAGCGAGGCGCAGATCATCGCCGACGCCGGCCGCCCGGGGACGGTGACCATCGCCACCAACATGGCCGGCCGCGGCACGGACATCGTCCTCGGCGGCAACCTCGACGCCGAGCTCGCCGAGCTCGGCGAGGACGCCGATCCCCAGGAGGTCGAGCGGCGCAAGGCGCAGTGGCAGGAGCGCCACGATCAGGTCGTCGAGGCCGGCGGCCTCCACGTCATCGGCACCGAGCGCCACGAGTCCCGGCGCATCGACAACCAGCTGCGCGGCCGCTCCGGCCGCCAGGGCGACCCCGGCTCGTCGCGCTTCTACCTCTCCCTGGAGGACCCGCTGCTGCGCATCTTCGCCTCGGAGCGCATGTCCGGGATGCTGCAGAAGCTGGGTATGGAGCACGGCGAGGCCATCGAGTCCGGCATGGTCTCGCGGGTCATCGAGAACGCCCAGCGCAAGGTCGAGGCCCACAACTTCGACATGCGCAAGCACCTGCTGGAGTTCGACGACGTCGCCAACGACCAGCGCAAGGTGGTCTACGAGCAGCGCAACGAGCT
>CAJXKI010000123.1 GCA_913055765.1 uncultured Ectothiorhodospiraceae bacterium | reverse complement strand
CCGCCAAGGGCGGGGAGCGGGACCAGGTCGTTTATGAGACCGCCGATCTGTGGTTCCATAGCCTCGTCATGCTCGCGGCTAGCGGCGTCTCGGTGGACGAGGTGCTGGCCGAGCTGGAGCGACGGGCGGGCCGCTCGGGCCTCGACGAGAAGGCGGCCCGCAGCGAGTGAGCGAGGGCAACAGGGCGCCGGAGGGCGCCGGAGGGTAGGACCATGGGATTCAACATCTGGTCGTTGCTGATCATCCTGCTGATCGTGGCGCTGCTGTTCGGGACCAAGAAGCTGCGCAACATCGGCGGCGACCTCGGCGGTGCCATCCGCGGCTTCAAGGAGTCGATGCGCGAGGGCGAGGAAGAGGAGGAGAGCGGCAAGCGGACCGGCGACGCCGCCGATGAGCCGGAGCCGCTGGAGCACCGGAGCGATCAGGCCGAGGAGCAGGGCCCGCAGCCGGCGGCCCGCGAGCCCGCCGAGCAGCGGGACCGCAGCGGCTGACGCCCGCCGGGCCACGGGCTAACGCGGAGCGGCGATGTTCGACCTCGGCTTTTGGGAGGTCCTGATCCTCTGCCTGATCGGGCTGCTGGTACTCGGCCCCGAGCGCATGGCGCACACCGTGCGCGTGCTCGGCCGCTGGACCGGCAAGGCGCGGGCGTCGTTCAACGCCGCGCGGAGCGAGGTCGAGCGGGAGCTCCGGGTCGATGAGATCCGCAAGGCCGGCGAGTCGGCCCGGCGGGATGTAGAGGAGACGCGCCGCGCCCTCAAGGGCGCCGGCGAGGAGCTGGAGCGCGAGGGCAAGAAGGCCCGCCGCGCCGCCCAGCCGCCGCGCACCGACGGCTCGGGAGGCGATAGGCGCCGCCCCGACGGCGAGGAAGAGGACCCGTGAGCGCCCAGGACCCGGACAGCGAGGGCGAGGAGCAGCTCGAGCAGGCGCCGTTGCTCAGCCACCTCAAGGAGTTCCGCGACCGCGTCCTGCGCGTCGTGGTCGTGGTGCTCGCGGCCTTCCTCGTCTTCTACCCCTTCCGGGAGACGCTCTACGACTGGCTCTCCGGCCCGCTCCAGGCGGTGCTCCCGGAGGGCTCCTCCATGATCGCCATCAAGGTGGCCGCGCCCTTCCTCATCCCCATGAAGCTGGCGCTGGTCGCGGCGATCTTCGTGACCATCCCGTACAGCCTCTACCAGCTCTGGGCCTTCATCGCCCCCGGGCTGTACCGCCACGAGCGGCGTGCGGTCTGGCCGCTGCTGATCTCGAGCACGGCGCTGTTCTACCTCGGCGCCGCCTTCGCCTACTTCATCGTCTTCCCCATCGCCTTCCGCTTCTTCGCCTTCGTCTCGCCGGAAGGCGTGCAGATGATGACGGACATCGGCGAGTACCTCTCCTTCGTGCTGACGCTGTTCTTCGCCTTCGGCGCGGCGTTCCAGGTGCCTATCGCCACCATCCTGCTGGTGCGCACCGGCATCTCGACGAAGGAGAGCCTGGCGGCCAAGCGGCCGTACATCATCGTCGGCGCCTTCATCGTCGGGATGATGCTCACGCCGCCGGATGTGCTCTCCCAGGTCCTGCTGGCGGTGCCCGTGTGGCTGCTCTACGAGGTCGGCATCCTGGTCGCCGGGTGGGTGCAGCCGGCGGCCGAGGATACCGCGGGCGATACTGGCGACGAGCACGGCGGCTGAGGGCCCCTTGGTGGCGTCGGCGAGCCGTGGGGAGGGGATGCCCGGGCCGCACGGCCTGCCCCATCGTTGGTTGCGAGTCCTAGGGTGTTGGCATGACTGATCGCACCTCGTTCGAACGCCTGCGCCGCACCTCGTATCTCCACGGTGCCAACGCGGCCTTCATCGAAGACCTCTACGAGGCCTACCTGCAGGAGCCGAGCCGTGTGGACCCGGAGTGGCGCGCCTACTTCCGGGCCCTGTCCCAAGAGGGCGACGGCGCGCCGGACGTGCCCCACACCCCGGTCCGGGAGCGCTTCGAGCGGCACGGGCGCACCAACGGCGGCAGCCCGGCGCGCGCGGCGGCCTCGGCGGGGCTCAGCGCCGAGGCCGCCGAGAAGCAGGCGGCGGTGCTGCGGCTCATCAACTCCTACCGCTTCCGCGGCCACCAGGCCGCGGACATCGACCCGCTCCGGCTGCGGGCCAAGCCGCCGGTGCCGGACCTCGACCCGGCCTACCACGGCCTCACCGACGCCGACCTGGACTGCTCCTTCAACACTGGCTCGCTCTACGCCCCGGCGCAGCTGACCCTGCGCGAGATCATCCAGCGCCTCGAGCAGACCTACTGCGGCCCGGTGGGCTCGGAGTACATGCACATCACCGACACGGTGCAGAAGCGCTGGCTCCAGGAGCGGCTCGAGGGGGACTGCTGCCGGCCGCGGCTGTCGGCGGCGCGCAAGAAGGAGCTCCTGGAGCGGCTGGTCGCCGCCGAGGGGATCGAGAAGCACCTGCACGCCAAGTACGTGGGGCAGAAGCGCTTCTCCCTCGAGGGGGGGGACACCCTGATCCAGCTGCTCCACGATCTGCTCCAGGGTGCAGGCCGTGACGGGGTCCGGGAGGTAGTCCTGGGCATGGCCCACCGCGGCCGGCTCAACGTGCTGGTCAACACCCTGGGCAAGGATCCCGGCGACCTGTTCGCCGAGTTCGAGGGGCACAAGCCCGACGAGGTGCAGGGCTCCGGTGACGTGAAGTACCACCTGGGATTCTCCTCGGATATCCAGACCCCCGGTGGTCCCCTGCACGTGGCGCTGGCCTTCAACCCCTCGCACCTGGAGATCGTCAATCCGGTGGTGGAGGGCTCGGCCCGCGGGCGCATGAGCCGGCGCCACGACCCGGAGGCCGAGCAGGTCCTGCCGGTGCTCATCCACGGCGACGCCTCCTTCGCCGGCCAGGGCGTCGCCATGGAGACCTTCCAGCTCTCCCAGGCGCGCGGCTTCTACACCGGCGGCACGGTGCACGTGGTGATCAACAACCAGATCGGCTTCACCACCTCGCACCCGCAGGATACCCGCTCCAGCCACTACTGCACCGAGGTGGCGAAGATCGTCCAGGCGCCGATCTTCCACGTGAACGGCGACGACCCGGAGGCGGTGGCCTTCGTCACCGCCCTGGCGCTGGAGTACCGCAATACCTTCCACCGCGATGTGGTCATCGACCTCATCTGCTACCGCCGCCACGGCCACAACGAGGCCGACGAGCCGGCGGCGACGCAGCCGATGATGTACCAGAAGATCCGCCAGCAGCCGCCGGTGCGCCAGCGCTACGCCGAGCAGCTGGTCCGGGAGGGGATCATCGGCCCCCAGGAGGTCGAGGAGATGGCCAGCGCCTACCGCGAGGCCCTGGAGGACCACCAGGTGGTGGCCTCGCACATCCTCGCAGGCGTGCGCAACGACTACGCAGCCAACTGGGGCCGGTTCCTCGGCGGCGCGTGGAACGAGCCTGTGGCCACCGCCGTCGACCAGGAGCGCCTGCGCCGGCTGCAGGGGATCCTCGACACCCTGCCCGAGGGCTTCGAGCTCAACCCGCGGGTCGCCTCCATCCTGGAGAGCCGGCGCAAGATGGCCGCCGGCGCCCTGCCCCTGGACTGGGGGTTCGCCGAGACCATGGCCTACGCCAGCCTGCTGCAGGAGGGCTACCGGGTGCGGCTCTCGGGCCAGGACTCCGGACGCGGGACCTTCTTCCACCGCCATGCCGTGCTGCACAATGCCAAGGACGGCACGACCTTCGTGCCGCTGCAGGACGTCACCACGGAGCCCCACGACTTCGAGGTCATCGACTCGCTGCTCTCCGAGGAGGCCGTGCTCGGCTTCGAGTACGGCTACGCCACCACCGAGCCGGACACCCTGACCATCTGGGAGGCGCAGTTCGGCGACTTCGCCAACGGCGCGCAGGTCGTCATCGACCAGTTCATCGCCGCCGGCGAGGCCAAGTGGGGGCGGCTATCCGGGCTGACCATGTTCCTGCCCCACGGCTACGAGGGGCAGGGCCCGGAGCACTCCTCGGCGCGGCTGGAGCGCTACCTGCAGCTGTGCGCCGAGTACAACATGCAGGTCTGCGTGCCCTCGACGCCGTCGCAGTTCTTCCACATGCTGCGCCGGCAGATGCTGCGCCGCTACCGTAAGCCGCTGGTGGTCCTGACGCCCAAGAGCCTGCTGCGGCACAAGCTCTCGACCTCGTCGCTGGACGACCTTACCGATGGGTACTTCCACAACATCATCGACGAGATCGACGGCTTGGATCCGGCCGCCTGCCGGCGCGTGGTGCTGTGCGCCGGCAAAGTCTACTACGACCTGCTGGAGGAGCGCCGGCGCCAGGAGCGCGGCGATGTCGCCATCGTCCGGATCGAGCAGCTCTACCCGTTCCCGGAGCAGGCGCTGCGCAAGCTGCTCGCCGAGCGGTACGCTGCGGCCACCGAGGTGATCTGGTGCCAGGAGGAGCCCAAGAACCAGGGCGCCTGGTTCGCTAGCAACCACCACTTCGAGAACGCCATGGGCCCGCATCAGACCCTGGCGTACGCCGGCCGGGCCGCCGCCGCCTCGCCGGCTGCCGGCTACGCGAAGCTGCACCACGAGCAGCAGCGCGCCCTGGTGGCCCAGGCGCTCGGCTGAGAGTCCGCTCTGGCAGAGGATAACCACAGAAGGGGAGCCCCATGAGCGTTGATATCCCGGTTCCGGCGCTGCCCGAGTCCGTCAGCGAGGCGACGGTGGTCGCCTGGCACAAGCAGCCCGGTGAGCCCGTCAGCCGGGACGAGAGCCTGGTAGACCTGGAGACGGACAAGGTCGTCCTCGAGGTCCCGGCCCCGGCTGACGGCGTGCTGGAGGCGGTGCACAAGCCTACCGGCGAGACGGTGGTGGCCGAGGATGTCCTCGGCAGCGTCGACGAGACCGCGACAGCCGGCGGCCAGGCGCCGGCCCAGGGCGACGGCGGCGAGGCGGCCTCGGATGGGCCGCCTGCGGCGGCGGAGCCGGCCGCCGAGGCGACAG
>CAJXKI010000122.1 GCA_913055765.1 uncultured Ectothiorhodospiraceae bacterium | reverse complement strand
CGGCAACGGTGGCCACCCTTCGACCTCCCTTTTTACTTTCCCATCAAGTAGATAGTCGCGCTAACCGGTCACGCATGCTAGCTTAGAGGGTAAGGCGTTGGCAAGCGCCATCTGCGCCCTTGGGGTTTAGCCAGGGGCAGAGGCAACAAGCTCAGCTCGGGAGGTGCTCTAATGAAAGGTCAAGCTGGGAGCGATAGTGAGATCCTCGCCCAAGTCGAGCCGTACACCCACTGGCTGCTGCGTATCGCCTGGGTCGCGGTCTTCCTGCACATGGGGATCAGCAAGTTCCTCGGCGGCGGGATCAGCGGCTTCGGTGAGATGATGGGATTGCCCTTCCTCGTGGCGCTGCTGGTCGCGCTGGGGGAGATCGCGGCGGGGGTCCTGGTCCTGGTCGGGCCGTTGCTCAACGGCTGGGTGACCCGCCTGGGCGCCCTGGCGGGGATCCCGATCCTGGTCGGCGCCATCGCCATGGTGCACTGGGGCCAGTGGCACTTTGCGGCCTCGGAGACCCATCCCATGGGCGGCATGGCCTTCCAGGTCACGCTCCTCCTGCTGGGGCTTTATCTGTTGATCCGCGGCAATAGGCTCTAGCCGCAGGCTGCACACAATCAGCTTCCGAGCCATGTGACCCAAGCGCCCTACAGGCTGGCTCGATGCTCGAGGGGCAGCCCGGGCCATCAGCGTAGTACGCCTCAGGGCTTCCCCCTCTTGGAAAGGCCCCTGCTAGACAGGATCTGCATACTGCTCCCGGACCGCAAGGAAGCGATCCAGGTGCTCCAGGAAGGCATCGACGAGGGCCGGGTCGAAGTGATGCCCCCGCTCACGGCGCAGCAGGTCCAGGATGGCGTCGAGGGACCAGGCGGGCTTGTAGACCCGATCGCTGCCGAGGGCATCGAAGACATCGGCGAGGGCGGTGATGCGGCCGTAGATATGGATATCTTTCCCGGCGAGCCCCTGGGGATAGCCGCTCCCGTCCCAGCGCTCGTGGTGCTGGTGGGCGACCGTCGCGGCGGCCTGCAGGATGGGCCTGCTGGAGCGGGAGAGCAGATCGTGGCCGATGCTGGCATGCCGCTTCATCAGGGCCCATTCCTCATCGTCCAGCTTCCCGGGCTTGCCCAGGACGCGGTCCGGGATGGCCACCTTGCCGATGTCGTGCATGGGCGAGGCCATCTCCAGGGTGGACGCGGCCTCGCTGTCGAGGCCGGCGAGCTCGGCCAGGATGCGGCTATAGAGGGCGACGCGGCGGACGTGGTGGCCGACCTCCTCGCTCCGGGTCTCGCCGATCTCGCCCATGCGGTAGATGATGTCCGCCTGGGTCGAGATCATCTCGCGCTGCAGCGATACGACCTGGGTGACGTCGAAGCCGTAGAGGAGCAGCGTCCCGGCGCCGGGCACGCCCTGGCCGCAGAGCTGATAGCTGCGATCCTGGATATCCACGGTCGCCTGGAAGCGCTCGCCCAGCTCGACGGCCGCCTGCGGATCGGGAGCCGAGGGGCCCAGGATGTCCGTGAGCCTCTCGATCGCCCCGAAGCGCCCCTCGGCCAGCTCGTTCCGGAACCGCACCTCTCCCTGGTCATCGAACGCCAGGACCGGCGCCGGGTTGTACGCCGGCAGCAACGCCATGTAGCGGCTCCGGCGCTCGGCAGCGGCATTGATGCCGAGTGCGGCATAGAGGGCACAGTGCTGATGGAGCGCCGTCCGGGTGATATAGACGGCCATCACGGCCGAGGCAGCGATGACGGCCCAGCCGGCGATATCCTGCACCCCGAGCGCCGCGTAGCCGGCCGCCCACGCGCTCAGCGCCAGGCCGATCAGCGCCCGGGCCTCGCGCTCATACGGGAAGAGATTGTGGCCGCTTCTCAAGCTCGTTACCCCTTGTTCCGCCCCCATGCCTGGCCCCTCCTCTGCACCGCTATCGACATGGTGCCTTGGGCCTTGCGCCGGATCCCCTCCCACAACCATACGCCGCCCCCGTATTGCCCATCCCCATTGCGATGGTATAGCTCAGCCGAGGGCAGTGATCGAGGGCCCGCCGCCCAGCCCGGGGATCGGGGTGCGCCGGGCCGCGCTAGCGAGAGGTAGCTTGGAGATGTCCGACTGGCAGACCGTCTGCGCCCTTGAGGCCCTCACCGAGGGCGCCGCCTACGAGGCCTTCATCCAGGGGCGCCCCGTCGCCCTGGCGCGCCATGAGGGGCAGGTCTACGCCCTGGAGGATCGATGTCCCCACCGCGAGGGCCAGCTCTCGTGCGGCCAGGTAGCGGATGGCAAGCTCATCTGCCCGCTGCACGGCTGGGACTTCGACCTCGCCACCGGCATCTCGCCCTACAATCCGCACGACGCCATCGCCACCTACCCCGTCCGGGTCCTGGATGACGGCCAGGTCCAGCTGGACGCTGACGCTGTCCCGCCCCTCCCCGCGGGCACCTTCGACGGCTACCAGGGGCGGTGGCGGCGCTGGGGCCACGGCGGCGACCGGGGCCACTACGCCGTCCGGCGCCTGGCCAAGGGCAAGCCGCCGCTGGTCGAGGCCATGGGCGCCGAGCCGGAGCCGCTCTCCCATGATCTGGACGGCTCGCACCTGGGGCTGGCTGCCGCCCAGCTGGACCGGATGCCGCGGCTGGCCGAGGAGGCGGTAGACACCGCCACCGTCATCGGTCACGGGGCCGACCACCCGCTCGAGATCGCCTTGCCGGCCTTCGTGTCGCACATGTCCTTCGGCGCCCTGTCCCGCGAGGCCAAGATCGCCCTCGCCCGGGGCGCAGCGGAGGCCGGCGTGGCGATCGGATCCGGCGAGGGCGGCATGCTCCCGGCGGAGCGTGACGCGGCCGGCACCTACATCCTGGAGATGGCCAGCGGCTACTTCGGCTGGGGCGAGGCGGCGATGGCCCGGGCGGACGCCTTCGAGATCAAGCTCGGCCAGTCCGCCAAGCCCGGCCTCGGCGGCGAGCTGCCGGCACGCAAGATCACCGAGGAGATCGCCCAGGTCCGCGGTATCGCGCCCGGCTCGAGCGCCCGGGCCCCGGCCCGCTTCCCCGGCATCGACTCGGCCGAGGCCCTGGGCGAGCGCATCGCCGAGATCCGGGCGCGCTTCCCCGGCCGTCCCATCGGGATCAAGATCGCCGCCAACCGCGTGGACGCCGATGTGGATGCGGCCCTGGCCCTCGCCCCGGACTACATCACCCTGGACGGTGCCGGTGGCGGGACGGGCGCCGCGCCCGTCCATATCCGGGACCAGATGGGCCTCCCGCTGTTCCGGGCGCTGCCTCGCGCGCGGCGCCGGATCGATCGCCACAACGCCGAGCCGGCCAGCCGCCCCGTAGACCTTGTGGCCACGGGGCGCCTGCGCACCCCGGCCGATGTCACCAAGGCCGTAGCCCTGGGCGCGGACGCCTGCGCCTTGGCGACGGCCGCTCTATTCGCGCTGGGCTGCGAGTACTATCGGGCCTGTGACAGCGGGCATTGCCCCGTGGGCATCACGACCCAAGATCCCGAGCTGCGGGCCCGGCTGGACGGGGACCAGGCGGCTGAGCAGGTGGCTCGGTTCTTCACCGGCATGCAGGGGATGATGGCCGACTACCTGCGGGCCATGGGGCATACGACGCCTCGGACGTTGGGGCGCCACGACCTGGTGCCGTGGTCGCGGGACGCCGCGGACCTGCTCGACGACCCCCTGGCAGCGGCTACCGCACCAGCGCCGCGCTCTTGACCAGCGCGGTCACGGCCTGGCCGGCCTCGAGCCCCAGCCCCGCCACGGCCTGGTCGGTGACCTCGCTGACTAGGCGCTGCCCGTCGGCCAGCGCCAGGAATACGGCCTGCCGCCCCGGGCCGAGGGCGTCGATCCGCTCGACCCGGGCCGGGAGCTGGTTCTGTATCGAGAGGCCGTCGAGCCGTGCCGTTGCCAGCGCCACGTCGTCGCCACGGACCCGCAGGCGCCCGGGGCCGTGCTCGGCATCGGCGCCGTTGCCATCCAGCTGGAAGGCTACCGGCTGGCCGTCCGGGGTCTGGGGGGTGGTGACGAACCGCCGCCGGCGGGAGGTGCCGTCGCCTCGCTCCACGTGGCCCTCGAGGGAGGCGACCGGACCCTCCTCGGTGAACAGCGGCGAGTCGACCCGGCCGAGCGCTGCCTGGAGGGTCTCGACCCGCTCCACCTGGCCGTCGGCCATGAACACGACCCGGTCGGCGAGGCGCTCGACCACGAGCGGGGCGTGGGTGATCATCACCGTGGGGATGCCGAGGTCGCGGATCACCGTCTCGAAGAGATCGAGCAGCTCGCTCCTGGCCCGCCAGTCGAGCGCGGCCAGCGGCTCGTCCATCATCAGCACCCGGGGCCGGGCGATCAGGGCGCGGGCGATGGCGACGCGCTGGCGCTCGCCGCCGGAGAGGCTGCCTACATCGCGGTCGAGCAGCGGGCCGATGCCGGTGCGCTCGACGATCTCTTCGCGGTCGATGGCTGTCCCGCGGTCCGCAGGCGCGCGCCGGGCGGCGAAGTCGAGGTTGCCGCGCACGGTGCGGTGGCTGAGCAGGGCGGCGTGCTGGAAGACCATGCCGATGTCGCGCTGCTCCGAGGGCAGGGCGCGGCGGCCGTCCTGCCAGGGTTCGCCCTGGAAGCGCAGGTAGCCGCGGGTGCGCTGGTCCAGGCCGCTCATGGCGCGCAGCAGGGTGCTCTTGCCCGAGCCGGAGCGGCCGAACAGGGCGGTGACGCCGTCCGCGTCGAAGGCGAAATCGCCGGAGACCATCCGGAAGTCGCCGACGGTTAGGGTTAGGTTGCCCTCGAACATCGTCTCACCCCAGTCTCGCCGTGAAGCGCCGGTTGATCAGGTAGACGCCGATCAGCACCGCGAAGGAGAAGAGCACCATCACCGCCGAGAGCAGGTGGGCCTGGGCGTACTCGAACGACTCGACGTGATCGAAGATGGCGATGGAGACCGTGCGTGTCTGGCCCTCGATGTTGCCGCCCACCATCAGCACCACGCCGAACTCGCCCACGGTGTGGGCGAAGGTGAGCACCGA
>CAJXKI010000121.1 GCA_913055765.1 uncultured Ectothiorhodospiraceae bacterium | reverse complement strand
ACGCGGAAGTTGGAGAAGGCGGTCTGGCCCCAGCGCAGGAACTCGTAGCGCTCCCGGTTGCGCTGGTACTCCATCTCGGTGTTCATCTGCAGGGCCTGGCCGTTGCCGAAGTAATCGACCATCACCGAGTGGTCGATGACCAGGTCCGCCGGGGAGAGGGGATTGATCCGCTTCGGGTCGCCGCCGAGGTACTTCATGGCGTCCCGCATGGCGGCGAGGTCCACCACGGCGGGTACACCGGTGAAATCCTGGAGCACGACGCGGGCCGGGGTGAAGGCGATCTGGTCCTTGGGCGCGGCCCTGGGATCCCAGTTGAGGACGGCCTCGATGTGCTCGCGGGTGATGTTGGTCCCGTCCTCCGTGCGGAGCAAATTCTCGAGCAGGACTTTCAGGGAGAAGGGTAGCCGGTCCACGTCGTAGGCGCTGCGGGGGCCGTCGAGGCTGTAGATCTCGTAGGCCTTGCCCCCGGCATGCAGGGTCGTCCGCGCGTTGAAGCTATCCGTCATGAGCCCTCCAGTGATTTTTTGATCAGGGTTGCTTATAGTGTAACGGTTCCGCGGGGGGGACGTCGCTCACGCCTGGTGGGGCAGGGCCTCGAGCGTATCTCGGCTGGCCCGGGCGATACCGCTGCGCCGCAGGAGCAGGGTCAGGCGCCCGCCGCCGTTGTCCCGCCACAGGCTGGCTCCCCGGATGCCGCACAGCAGCAGGGTCCGGATCAGCGCGGCGTTGCGCTCGTTCTCCAGGTGCTGCTGCTCGCCTTGGATCATCAGCCGGGGGCCCATCTGGCTGATGGTCTGGGTATAGAGGTCGCCGATGCTGCGGATGACGTTGGCATGGGTGGGATCGCCGAAGTAGGCCGCCTGGCGGCGCGCCTGCTCGATCCCCTCGCTGACGCGCTGCAGGAGCTCGCCGCGCCTCATCAGGCGACGCTCGAGGTGGAAGATGCTGGCGACGTAGCGGGTGGTCTCCGCCTCCTGCGGCGCCTCAAGCTGCTCCACCACCCTGCGCAGCCCCGGCGCCAGGCGGGCGGCGCCGTACAGGGCGTCCGCCGAGCCGTCGTACTCGCCGAGCAGGCCGTCGATCAGCGGCGCGTAGCGGCGCGCCCCGGTATCCCCGGTGCGCGCGATCTCGCGGACGCACTGCACCGACTGCATCACCGCGGCCAGGGTCAGGGCCTGCTCCTGCGCTCTCGAATCGCTCAAAGCGCCTCCGTGGGCTGCCGCTGCCCCAGCGCCTCGGCCTCCCCGGCCGCCGCGGGCCGTGTATCGGCGATGACGCCGCCGCCGAGGCAGCAGGGCCCGTCGTAGAGCACGAGCTGCTGCCCCGGTGTCGGGGCGCGCTGGGGCTCGGCGAAGTGGAAGGTGACGCCGCCGTCGGCGCCGTGGCTCAGCCATCCCGGCTGCGGCGGCTGCCGATACCGCACCTGGGCGGCGAGCTGAGCGCCCTCCGGCGGCAGCGGCGCCAGCCAATGGCAAGGCTCCGTGGTCACCGCCGAGGCCTGCAGCCAGGGGTGGTCGTGGCCCTGGACGACGATCAGGGCGTTGCGCGCCGGGTCCTTGGCGGCTACGTACCAGGGCGCAGCGCCGCGGCCGCTGCCGCCGCCGATGCCGAGCCCCCGGCGCTGGCCCAGGGTATAGAAGGCGAGGCCGGCGTGGCGGCCGATCTCGGCGCCGTCCTCGCGCAGGATCGGGCCTGGCGAGCGCTCGATGTAGCGCTGCATGAAGCGCGCGAAGTCGCGCTCGCCGATGAAGCAGATGCCGGTGCTATCCGGGCGCTCGGCGTTGGGCAGGCCGGCGGAGCGCGCCTCCTCGCGCACGGCCGCCTTGGGCGTGTCGCCGAGCGGGAAGCGGACCTGCGGCAGGGCCGCGCGTGGCACGCCGGCGAGGAAGTAGCTCTGGTCCTTGCCCGGATCGACGCCGCGGAGCAGGGTGGGGCCGCCGTCCTCGGCGGTGCCGAGCCGGGCGTAGTGGCCGGTGGCCACGGCGTCCGCGCCGAGCCGCTCGCGCGCGTGGTGCAGGAAGCGATCGAACTTGATGTGCCGGTTGCACAAGATGTCCGGGTTGGGGGTGCGCCCGGCGCGCAGCTCGGCGAGCGCGCGGTCGAAGACCTCGCGCCGGTAGGCGGCGGCGAAGTTGGCCCGGTGCAGGGTGATCCCGAGGTGCTCGGCCACTGCCGCGGCGGCGGCCACGTCGGCCTCGGCGGAGCACCGGGTCAGGCTGTCGTCGTCCTCCCAGTTCTTCATGAATAGGCCGACCACCTCGTGCCCGGCCCGGACCAGGCGTAGGGCGGCCACGGCGGAGTCGACTCCGCCGGAGAGCCCGACGACGATGCGCGCGGATGGCTCGGTCATGGGGTGCCGCGATCGGGTTGGCTGGGTCTCACGCCCCAGAGCCTATCATAGGAGCCGATCCCGGTACCCCACCCACGGGTGCCGGCACACGGGGGTCAGCCCTCATCGCTGCCGGGGACGAGGATGCGCTCCTGGCTGTCGGGGAGGCCCTCCCGCTCCGCAACGGCGCCGAAGCCCTCCGGATCGATCAGCTCCAGGAACCGGCGTGCCTGGGGCGAGAGGTGGCGCCCACGCCGCAGCATCACCCCGTAGGTCCGCCGCGGGAAGATGCTGGGCAGGTCGCGGATGACCAGATCCTCTTGCCCGGTCAGGCAGATGGCGCTGGCGATGCCGATGCCGAAGCCGAGCTCGACGTAGCGCTTCATGATCTCCCAGCCCCCGACCTCGAGGCGGACCTGGTAGGGGACGCTGTGCTGCTGGAAGATCAGGTTCACGAGCCGCCAGGTGGTGAGCTGCCGCGGCGGCAGGATGAGCTCCCCGGCGGCGAGATCCTCAAGGGTGATCTCCGCCTTCTCGGCGAGCGGGTGCCCGCGCGGCGTGATCAGCTTCAGCTCGAAGGTGTGCGTCGCCCTGTAGGCCACATCGTCCGGCAGGTCCAGGCTGGAGCCCACCGCGATGTCCACCCGGTCCTGCTGGACGGCGTGGATCTGCTCCTCGCCGATGAGGTTGTGGAGCCGCACGTGGACCTTCGGGTGCCGCTCCATGAAGGTGCGCAGCAGATCCGGCAGGACGTAGAGCGAGGTGGACTCCCCCGCGGCGATGTCCAGGTGGCCGAGCTGCTGCCATCGGTTGCGGGCGATGAACTGCTCCGGCAGCGAGTCGATGCCCTCGACCAGGGGGGCAGCGACCTCGTAGAGCTCCTCCCCGTCCGGGGTCAGCCGGATGCGCGGCCCGCGGCGCTCGAAGAGGGTGATCCCCAGCTCCCGCTCGAGGGCCTGGATCTGGAGCGATACGGAGGGCTGGCTCAGCTCCAGCCGCTCCGCGGCGCGGGAGATGCTGCGCTCTTGGGCAGCGTGGCAGAAGGCGCGGAGCTGCTTGAGCCGGTTGTGCCGGTAGTAGTGCCGAGGGGTCTCCTCTTCCAAGCTAGCCACGGCGGCCTCCATTAAGACTATCAATAGCCAATATAGTTTGAGAAATATTGTCAAATGGTGCGCCGCGCCATACTATTGGTGACGCGCCAGTCAGGCGAGGCTGTGTGCCACACGCATAGCGCGACAGGCGGCGCAGACTCACCGGTTCGGATCCGGGAGAACCCTGCCCGGTACCCGATCCCACGACAGGCACCCCGCGGCGGCCCCACCAGCCGGGGGCGATGAACGCGGCAGAACAGACTTACAGGGGCTGGCCAGTGCCGGCCTCCACTGGGAGGAGCAGCATGAGAGATCAAGCCGAGATCGAGCGCGACTGGGCAGAGAATCCGCGCTGGAAGAACGTCAAGCGAGGCTACGGCGCCGATGAGGTCGTGCGCCTGCGCGGCACGGTGGATGTCGAGTACAGCCTCGCCCGCCAGGGCGCCGAGAAGCTCTGGCAGTACATGCACGAGATGCCCTACGTGAACGCCCTGGGCGCCCTGACCGGTAACCAGGCGCTGCAGCAGGTCAAGGCCGGCTTGAACGCCATCTACCTCTCAGGCTGGCAGGTGGCGGCCGACGCCAACCTGGGGCAGACCATGTACCCCGACCAGTCCCTGTACCCGGCCAACTCGGTGCCGGCGGTGGTCGACCGCATCAACAACGCCCTGATGCGCGCCGACGAGATCAACTACGCCGAGGGCAACGAGCCGTTCGACTTCATGAAGCCCATCGTCGCCGACGCCGAGGCCGGCTTCGGCGGTGTGCTCAACGCCTTCGAGCTGATGAAGGGGATGATCCGCGCCGGGGCCGCCGGGGTGCACTTCGAGGACCAGCTCGCCTCCGTGAAGAAGTGCGGCCACATGGGCGGCAAGGTCCTGGTCCCGACGCAGGAGGCGGTCCAGAAGCTCATCGCCGCCCGCCTGGCGGCCGACGTCATGGACGTGCCGACCATCCTGGTGGGGCGCACCGACGCCGAGGCGGCGGACCTGCTCACCTCGGACGTGGATGACAACGACAAGCCGTTCATGACCGGCGAGCGCACAGTGGAGGGCTTCTTCCGCACCAAGGCGGGCCCCGAGCAGGCCATCAACCGCGGCCTGGCCTACGCGCCGTTCGCCGACGTCGTCTGGTGCGAGACGGGCAAGCCGGATCTGGGCTTCGCTCGGGACTTCGCGCAGGCGATCCACGAGAAGTATCCGGGCAAGCTGCTGGCCTACAACTGCTCGCCGTCGTTCAACTGGGCGGGCAACCTGGACGAGCGGACCATCCGCGGCTTCCAGGACAAGCTCGGCGAGATGGGCTACAAGTTCCAGTTCATCACGCTCGCCGGCTTCCACGCCCTGAACTACTCGATGTTCGAGCTCGCCCGGGGCTACAAGGAGCGGCAGATGGAGGCCTACTCGGAGCTCCAGCAGGCCGAGTTCGCCGCCGAGGAGCACGGCTACACCGCCACGCGGCACCAGCGCGAGGTCGGTGCCGGCTACTTCGACCAGGTGACCAATACCATCGAGGGTGGGCACTCCTCGGTGACGGCGCTGACCGGCTCGACCGAGGAAGAGCAGTTCTGACCTAGGGGCCGTCGTCCGCCCCCTTGACGCCACGGGATCCCCGCCCCCGTGGCGACGACACCCGGGCCCGGGGTGGTGCAGACCGCCCCGGGCCCTCTTATAGTGGCCGTAGGCACCTTGCATTGGCCGGCGTGTGCGCCACTATATAGAATAGGCACCCATGACCGAGGAACCGAAGGAAAACGAGCCGCAGGGCCCGGAGACCGAGGCCGCTGAGCCGTCGCTGAAGCAGCCGCCGATGTACAAGGTGGTGCTGCTCAACGACGACTACACCCCCATGGACTTCGTCGTCGAGGTGCTGCAGCGGTTCTTCAACAAGGACCGCAACGAGGCGACGCA
>CAJXKI010000120.1 GCA_913055765.1 uncultured Ectothiorhodospiraceae bacterium | reverse complement strand
GTGGCGGCGCAGCGGCCGTACTTCTACGACCACGTCCCGGAGATCGCCGACGCCTGCATGCAGGAGTTCTTCGAGCTCACCGGCCGCGAGTACGCGCGCGCCTCCGGCTACCGCATGGCGGACGCCGAGTACGTCATCATGGGGCAGGGCAGCATGGTCGCCACCGCCGAGGCCGTGGCCGACTACCTGCGCGCGCACCGCGGCCTGGCCGTGGGCGTGGTCAACCTGACCATGTTCCGCCCCTTCCCGGGCGCCGAGCTGGCCCAGCTGCTCAAGGGCCGCAAGGGCGTGGCGGTGCTCGAGCGCACCGACCAGCCCATGGCCGAGGACCTGCCCATCGTCCGCGAGACCCGCGCGGCGCTGACCAAGTGCCTGGAGAACCGGGTCGCCGGGCAGGGCGCGCCGTACCCCGACTACCCCGCCTTCGGCGCCGGCGAGATGCCGCGCATCTACTCCGGCGCCTACGGCCTCGGCTCCCGCGACCTGCAGCCGGAGGGGGTGATCGCCGCCGTCGAGAACATGCTCCCCGACGGCGCGCAGCGGACCTTCTTCTACCTGTCGGTGGACTTCATCCACGCCAGCCCGGCGACGCCGACCCAGGAGGTCTACCAGCAGCGCCTGCAGGAGGCGTACCCGGGGATCGAGCAGCTGGCCCTGCACGGCTCGGAGAACCCGAACCTGCTGCCGGAGGGCTCGATCACCGCCCGGCTGCACTCCATCGGCGGCTGGGGGGCCATGACCACGGGCAAGAACCTGGCCATGACCCTCTTCGACCTGCTCGACTTCCACATCAAGGCCAACCCCAAGTACGGCTCCGAGAAGAAGGGGCAGCCGACCACCTACTACCTCGCCGCGGCGCCGGAGCCCATCCAGGTGAGCAGCGAGCTCCGCGAGGTCGAGGTCGTCCTGTCGCCGGACCCCAACGTCTTCGACCACTCGAACCCGCTGGCCGGGCTCACCCCGGGCGGCGTCTTCGTCATCCAGTCCAACCTGGACGACGCGCAGGCGGTCTGGGAGAGCTTCCCGACCTCCGCGCAGCGCTACATCGTCGACAACGAGATCCGGGTCTTCTTCCTCGACGCCTTCCGCATCGCCCGCGACGAGGCCTCGGACGCGGACCTGCAGTTCCGCATGCAGGGGATCGCCTTCCAGGGGGCCTTCTTCGCCGCGTCGCCCCTTATGGAGCGCCGCGGCCTGACACGTGACTCACTCTTCCGCGCCATCGAGGAGCAGCTCGAGCAGAAGTTCGGCGACAAGGGCCGCAGCGTCGTCGAGGACAACCTGCGCGTGGTCCGCCGCGGCTTCGACGAGATCGGCGAGGTCACGGACAAGCCGATCAGCTCCGGCGCCTCGGCCCCGGCCTGCGAGCCGGCCGCTATGCCGCAGATGCCGGAGATGCTCAAGCGCATGCCGCAGTCCCAGGACCCGCGCTCGGACATCCACCGCTTCTGGGAGCAGACCGGCAGCTTCTACGCCGCCGGCCAGGGCAATGAGAACCTGGCGGACCCGTTCATCGCGCAGTCGCTGATCCCGGCGTCCACGGGCCTCTACCGGGACATGACCCAGGTGCGCTTCGAGTACCCGGCCTGGGACCCGGCCAAGTGCACGGCCTGCGGCGACTGCTACGCCGTCTGCCCGGACACCGCGCTCCCGGGGCTGGTGAACTCCATCGGCGAGATCTTCGACACGGCGGTGCGCCGGATCGAGCGCAAGCGGCCCACGCGCCACCTGCGCCGGGCGGTGCGCGACCTGGACAAGCGCCTGCGCAGCGCCCTGCTCGAGGCCGGGGAGACGGCGGACGTCCACGCCGAGCTCGACGGCGCCATCCAGGGCCTGCTCGCGGACAGCAGCCTCGAGGACAAGGACAGGTCGCGCCTGGAGCAGGAGCTCGGCTGGCTGCGCGACGAGATCGGCGAGTTCCAGTTCGCCGTGACGAAGCCCTTCTTCACCGCGCAGGAGAGGCGTAGCCCGGGCAGCGGCGGGCTCTTCTCCCTGGCCGTGAACCCGTACACCTGCAAGGGCTGCATGGAGTGCGTGCGCATCTGCGAGGAGGGCGCCCTGGAGGCGGTGACGCAGACCCAGGCGGACGTCGACCGCATGCGCCGCAACTGGGACTTCTGGCAGGACCTGCCGACCACGAGCAAGGACTACATCCGCATCGAGGACCTCGACGAGGGCATCGGCGCGCTGGAGACGCTGCTGCTCGACAAGCGCAACTACGAGTCCCTGAACTCGGGCGACGGCGCCTGCCTCGGCTGCGGCGAGAAGACGGCGGTGCACCTGTTCACGTCCACGGTGACGGCGCTGATGCAGCCGCGGGTGGAGGCCCACGTCAAGAAGCTGGACGACCTCATCGCCCGCATGGAGCAGCACATCCGGCTGAAGCTCGCCGAGGGGATGGACATCTCCGATGTCGACGCCATCAACCAGGCCATCCAGCAGCACGCCGACCGCGACCTGACCCTCTCCCGGCTGTCCGGCAGCCTGGACGAGGGGCGCGGCAGCCAGACCGTGGATCCGGACTGGCTGCGCTGGGCCTCCGACATCCTGTCCCGGCTCAAGGACCTGCGCTGGCGCTACACCGAGGGGCCGACGGGCCGCGGCCGGGCGGAGATGGGCATCGTCAACGCCACCGGCTGCACCTCGGTCTGGGGCAGCACCTATCCGTTCAACCCCTACCCGTTCCCCTGGACCAGCCACCTGTTCCAGGACAGCCCGTCCATGGCCATCGGCCTCTTCGAGGGCCACATGAGCAAGATGGCCGAGGGCTTCAAGGCCGTCCGCACGGCGGAGCTGGAGCTCGAGGGCAAGTACGACCCGGCGACCCACGACGCCTTCTTCGCCCAGTTCAACTGGGAGGACTTCACCGACGAGGAGTACGCCCTGTGCCCGCCGGTGGTCAGCCTCGGCGGTGACGGCGCCATGTACGACATCGGCTTCCAGAACCTGTCCCGGGCGATGATGTCCGGCAAGCCGGTCAAGGTCCTGGTCCTGGACACCCAGGTCTACTCCAACACCGGCGGCCAGGCCTGCACCTCCGGGTTCATCAGCCAGGTCTCGGACATGGCGCCCTACGGCAAGGCCTGGAAGGGCAAGGACGAGATCCGCAAGGAGATCAGCCTCATCGGCATGGCCCACCGCACGAGCTACGTGGCCCAGGGGACCATCAACAACGTCACCCACCTGCTCGAGAGCTTCATCGAGGGGCTCAACGCGCGGCGGCCGGCGGTGTTCAACGTCTACGCGGTCTGCCCGCCGGAGCACGGCATCGGCGACGACGTCGCCTTCCTGCAGTCGCGCATGGCGGTGGACTCTCGGGCCTACCCGCTGTTCCGCTACAACCCGGACCGGGGCACCACCTTCCGCGAGTGCAGCGATCTCGAGGGCAACCCGGAGATCGAGCGGGACTGGCCGCGCTACACCCTCAACTACCTCGACGACAGCGGCGAGCAGCAGAGCATGGAGCTCCCCATGACCTTTGCGGACTTCGCCCTGACCGAGGGGCGCTTCCGCAAGCACTTCAAGCAGGTGCCGCCGGAGCGCTGGAGCGAGGACATGGTGCCCCTGGTGGACCTGCTGGCGATGGACGAGGACGAGCGCGAGGGGCTCTTCCCGTACATCTGGGCGGTGGACAAGCAGAACCGCCTGGTCCGCGTGATCGTCTCCGAGGAGCTGGTCCGCTCCACCGAGGAGCGCCGGGACTTCTGGCACCAGCTCAAGGGCCTGGTCGGCCTCGACCGCGAGGAGGTGGACCCGCAGGCCATCGCCCAGCAGACGCGCCAGGAGATGGCGCAGCGCATCAGCGCCGCGCTGGTCTCCCTGGCCAGCGGCGAGGACCCGGGCCAGCTCACGGGCGCCCTGCAGGGCGCCGCCTCGCCCGGCGAGGCGCCGCAGGACGGCGCGGCCGAGGGCGGTGCCGCGGCGGCGGGCGCCGGCAGCGGCGGGCAGGGTGGCCTGGACTGGGACTACGAGCCGGTCTGGGTGGAGAGCAACGAGTGCACCGCCTGCGACGACTGCATCAACATCGCCCCCGGTGTCTTCGCCTACGACGAGAACAACCAGGTCGTGGTGAAGGACCCGAAGGGGGCGCCGTTCAAGGACATCGTCCGGGCGGCCGAGAAGTGCGCCTCCTTCGCCATCCACCCCGGCACGCCCTTCGACCCGAATGAGCCGGGCCTGGACAAGCTGATGAAGCGTGCGGAGAAGCTCAACTGACCATGGGTATACGCTCCTTGCTCAGCGGCCTGACCTTTCCCGGGGGCGTGGAGCCCCCGGGGCGCAAGGACCAGACGCGTACGCGGCCCATCCGGCGCCTGCCCTTCGCGCCGCGGATGGTGCTGCCGCTGGCGCAGCACTTCGGCAACCCCGCGCGGCCCATCGTGGCCCGGGGCCAGGAGGTAGTCCGCGGCGAGCCCATCGCCGAGGCCGACGGCCGGGCGTCGGTGCCCATCCACGCGCCGGTGACCGGCAAGGTGGAGGGCGTGGAGCTGATGCCCACGGCGCGCGGGCCCAAGGCGCAGTCCATCCTCCTGCGGACCGCGCCCGGCGACAGCCAGACCGTGCGCTGGGCGCAGTCCCGGGACGTCGATGCGCTGCCGCGGCCTGAGCTGATCCAGGCCATCCAGGACGCCGGGGTGGTGGGCCAGGGCGGCGCCGCCTTCCCCACCCACCTCAAGCTCGACGTCCCGGACGGCTACGAGGTGGACACCCTGGTGGTCAACGGCTGCGAGTGCGAGCCGTTCCTGAGCGCCGATCACCGGCTCATGCTCGAGGCCACCGAGGCCATCATCGCCGGCATCCGGCTGGCGATGCGCGGCTGCGGGGCCCCCCAGGCGATCATCGGCGTCGAGGACGACAAGCCCGACGCCATCGCCGCCCTGGAGGCCGCGATCCGGCCCGGCGACTCGATCCGGGTCGAGCAGCTCAAGGCCAAGTACCCGCAGGGCTCCGAGAAGATGCTCGTCAGGGCCCTGCTCGGCCGCGAGGTGCCCTCGGGCGGGCTGCCCTACGAGATCGGCGTGGTGGTCAACAACGTCGGCACCATGGCGCAGATCGGCCACCTCCTGCCGCGCGGCGAGGGGCTGATCGAGCGGATCATCTCGGTGGCCGGCCCCGGCGTGGAGCGCCCGGGCAACTACCGCGTCCCGGTGGGCACGCCCCTGCGCTACCTGCTCGAGGAGGTCGGCTTCGAGGGCGACGACCCGAGCCGGATCATCCTCGGCGGGCCCATGATGGGCAACACGGTGGCCTTCCTCGACGTCCCCATCACCAAGGGCGTCTCCGGGGTCCTGGTGCTGCCCGAGGCGCGGAAGACCGGCAGCGCCGACGACACCCAGCAGCCGTGCATCCGCTGCGGGCGCTGCGTCGAGGCCTGCCCGGTGGGGCTGAACCCGGCGGAGCTCGGGCGGCTGGCGGCCCAGCGCCAGTACAGCGTCATGGAGGAGCGCTTCCACCTCAACGACTGCTTCGAGTGCGGCTGCTGCAGCTACGTCTGCCCGTCGAACATCCCGC
>CAJXKI010000119.1 GCA_913055765.1 uncultured Ectothiorhodospiraceae bacterium | reverse complement strand
GCCTCCATCGCCGAGGCCCGGGTGCAGATCAGCGAGGCCGAGCAGCAGATCATCCAGCGCCGCCGCGAGTTCCAGAGCGAGGCCGCGACGCGCCTGGAGGAGGTCTCCAGCCAGGTGGCCAGCCTTGAGGAGGAGCTGCAGGGGCTGCGCGATACCCTGCAGCGCAAGCAGATCCGCGCCCCCGTCGCCGGCGAGGTGGTCAACCTGCGCGTCCACACCCGCGGCGGCGTGATCAAGAGCGGCGAGCCGGTGCTCGACCTCGTCCCCGCCGAAGGGCCGCTGATCCTCACCGGCCGCGTGCGCCCGCGCGACGTGGATAACGTCGAGCCCGGCATGGAGACGGATGTGCGCTTCACCGCCTTCAGCTTCCGCACCACGCCGGTGATCCAGGGCGAGGTGACCTTCCTCTCCGCCGACCGCATCGAGCCGGAGCAGAGCAACGAGCAGCCGTACTACGAGGTCAAGGTCCAGGTCTCCGACGAGGAGCTCGCTAAGCTCGGCGACCAGGCCGAGCTGCGCCCCGGGATGCCGGCGGATCTCATGATCAAGACCGGCGAGCGCACGCCCCTGGCCTACCTCGCCAAGCCGGTCACTGACGCCATCGCCCGCTCGTTCCGGGAGAACTGAGATGCTGCGCCGTACGCCGATCTGCCCCCTGGGCCTCGCCCTCGCGCTGGCGGCCGCGCTGCCCGCTGCGGCCGGCGCCGCCGAGGGGCGCAGCAGCGGCGGGGCTGAGATCCAGGCGGTGGACAGCCTGATGGACGTCTACCGCGAGGCCCGCGAGGCCGACCCCAAGCTGCGCGGCCGCCGCGCCGAGTTCGCCGCCCTGCGCGACGACCGCCGCGAGGCCCTGGGCGGCCTGCTGCCGAGCCTCAGCGCCAGCGTCGACATCAGCCGCATCCAGCGCGACCAGCTCCGGGCGACGACGAGCTTTACCAGCGACGACATCCAGGAAGAGGACATAAGCCGGGACTACACCCAGGAGCAGTACCAGCTCAACCTCACCCAGCCGCTGCTCGACCTGCCGGCCTGGCACCGCTGGCAGGGCCAGGACCGCCGCGCCGACGCCGGGCAGGCGGAGCTCGAGGCCCGCCGCCAGCAGCTGATCTACGACGTCGCCAAGGCCTACCTGGACGTCCTCGGCGCCCAATCCCGGGTGGCGCTCAAGCGCAGCGAGCTGGAGCAGGTCCAGGCCCAGCGCGAGCGCATCGAGGCCCTCTACGAGGAGGGCGAGGCCACGGCCAGCGAGCGCGCCGAGGTCCGGGCCCGCTACGACCAGGTCCGCGCCGAGCTACTGCGCGCCCAGGGCGAGGTGGCCACCGCCCGCGAGGCCCTGACGGCGCTCACCGACGAGCCCCACGAGCGCCTCGCCGGCCTGCGGCCGGACGCCGAGCTGCCGAGCGTGGCGCCCGAGGCGCGCCAGCGCTGGAGCCAGCGCGCCGTCACTGGCAACCCGAACGTGGTCGCCGCCCGGGCGCGGACGGAGGCGGAGCAGCGCAAGGCCCGGGCCGCCCACGCCGAGCGCTACCCCAAGATCAACCTCACCGGCGGCTTCACCCGCTACGACGACTTCGACGGCACCCGCTTCGGCCGCAACCTCGAGGACTGGAGCGTCGGCGTCCAGGTGCGCATGCCGCTCTACGAGGGCGGCGCCATGCGCGCCCGGGCGAGCAGCGCCGAGCACCGCAGCGCCCGCCAGGCCCAGGAGCTGGAGCGGGCCCGCCGCAAGGCCCGCCAGGAGGTGCGCAGCGCCTACGAGGGGCTCATGAGCGGCCGCAGCGAGATCGAGGCCTTCCGCCTCGCCGTGCGCTCCGCCGAGCGCACCATCGAGGCCATGCGCGAGGAGGTCCAGGCCGGGACGCGGACGGTCACCGATCTGCTCGAGGCCCAGCGCAAGCGCTTCGAGGCCGGCCACAGCCTCGCCGAGGCCCGCCACCAGTACCTGCTCGACATCCTGGCCCTGCGCCGCGCCGCAGGGCACCTGGGCGTCGAGGACGTGCGCGTCCTGGACGAGCTCTTCAGCGCCGGCGCCAGCGGCGAGGTCCTCGCCCGGCGGCCGTGACGGCGGGCTGTCGGGGCGAGGCAGAAGGGCCTCACCGCGCCCTGGCCTGCGTCCCTACGCCGGCGCTACCTGCAAGGAGCCCATGGCCCCTGATGCGCGTGCTCCACGTCTATAAGAAGTACCTCCCCGAGAGCCAGGGCGGAGTGGAGGAGGTCATCCGCTAGATCTGCCGCACCACTAGGGCGCATGGGGTGGGCAGCCGGGTGCTGACCCTGAGCGATGACGGCGGGGAGCGGACGCTGGCGCGCGAGGAGGCCGAGGTGATCCGCTACCCGCAGGGCCTGGAGCTCGCCTCCTGCGGCGTGTCCCTCTCGGCCCTGAGGCACTTCCCACAGCACGCCCGGCAGGCCGATATCGTCCACTACCACTTCCCCATCCGGGATGACGCGAAGCTGTCCGGCCTGTAGGTCTTCGCAGGTCGAGGTGGAAGACCGAGGGCGTAAAGTCGGTGGCCTGGTCGGTGGGATCGGCGGTGCGAGTAGTGGACTCGCGAGCGCCTTCGCAGGCGCGAGTAGTGGGAGTGCCGCTGGCCTACGGCTGATCGTTGACGCCGGACCGGCCGGTGCCAGCCTCGGCACCATCGGTGGTGCCCCCACCGGCGCATTGATCAGAGCGGCGACAGGCTCAGTGGCCGGAGCCAAGCTCGGTACCGAGATCGACCGCTATGTCCTCGACCGCTACCGCTGCCACGCCTGCGGCCACACCTTCTCCATCGTGAATGGCCAGGCCTACCGGTTGGTGAACACCCGCGCCCTGGATCGCGGAGCATGGCTGGCGATTCGCCGAGGTGGCATCGGCGGCTCGGATGCCGCTGCGGCAGTTGGGCTCCATCCGTACCAGTCCGCCTTAGAACTCTGGATGGACAAGACCGGGAGGCAGTCGGCGTCCGAGGCCAACAGCGAGCCTACGGAACCGAATTCGCCGACCTTCTGGGGTCAGCTCCTCGAGCCGACCGTGGCCGAGGCCTACGCCCAGATCACAGACCGTAAAGTCCGCCGCGTGAACGCCATCCTGCAGCATCCCGCTGAGATGCGGACACAACTCCACTGGACACCCGCTCTGAGGGGGGCGTAGCATGCCTCGGCATGGACACCGAGGAGTTCGCCGTTGGGCAACACGCGCCCACCCAGGTCTGGCCATCCCTTGGGGCACCCTGCCACCTGGATAATCTCGGGCAGCTGTTCTGGATCCGGGTCGAGACCGAGGTTGAGGCCGAGCGCTGGGAAAGGCTCACCGGGGAAGAGCATTTCCTCGGCGCCGGCCCCCTGGTCGGCCGCCGCTTGCGCTACCTCGTCCGCAGCAGCCGCTATGGCGACATCGCCGCGCTGTCGTTCAGCGCCGCGGCCCGGCGGTTGAAGCCGCGCGATGTCTTCATCGGCTGGAGCCCGGAAGGGCGCAAAGCCCACCTGCAACGGGTCGTCGCCAATAGCCGATTCCTGATCCGCTCGGACATCCAGGTGCCCGGGCTCGCCTCGCACCTGCTGGCGAAGGCGCTGCGCCGCCTGCCCCGGGACTGGGCGGCGCGCTACGGTGACAAACCGGCGCTCGTCGAGACCTTCGTGGACCGCACCCGCCACCGCGGCGGCTGCTACCGGGCGGCGAACTGGACCTACGTGGGGGACACCCAGGGTCGGGGGCGCAATGATACGGCCAATGCGCGGCCCCGGACGCCGAAGGCCATCTACGTCTACCCGCTGTGCCGGGACTGGCGGCAGCAGCTCGGGGGAGCGAGGACCCCGCCGGAGGCGCTGCCCGTCGATGACTGGGTCCGCCATGAGTTCGCCCAGGCCCGCTGTGGCGACGAGCGCCGGCAAGAGCGGCTGCTCGAGGTCGTCCGGGACTTCGCCGGCCACAGCGAGGCCACTACGCCCGAGGCCTGTGGCACACGCACGCGGACCAAGGCAGCCTATCGCCTTTTGGCCAACCCGAGGGTCACCATGCGCGAACTCATTGGCTCGCACGCACAGGCCGCTGCTGGGCGCTGCCGGCAGCACGACGTGGTCCTGGCTGTGCAGGATACCACCACCCTCAACTACTCGGCCCCGACGATCACCGAGGGCCTGGGCCCCATCGGCAGCCGTTCCAACGGGGCGCAGGGGCTGATCGTCCACGACACCATGGCCTTTAGCACCGAGGGGACGCCACTCGGCCTGCTCGATGTCCAGGCCTGGGCCCGCCATCCCGAGGATCACGGCCTGCGCCGGCTCGCCAGCGACGACCGGGATCTCGACAACAAGGAATCCGGCAAGTGGCTCGACAGCCACGACGAGGCGAGCCGGCTCCAGGCGCAGCTACCGGCTACCCGGGTCGTCAGCGTCGCCGACCGTGAGGGTGACCTTTATGACCTGCTCGTCGCCGCCCAGCAGCCCGGGGCGGCGGATCTACTCGTGCGCAACCAGCATGCTCGGCGGCTGGCCGGCAGCGGCGAATCGCTTACCCGGCACCTCGAAGTCCGGGCGCCCGACGCCGAGGTCGAGCTCAACGTCCCGCAGCGTCACAATCAGCCCGAGCGCATCGCCCGGCTGGCCGTGCGCTACGAGCGGGTAACGATCCAGCCGCCGAAGGGCAAGCGCGGCCTCGGCCCGGTCGAGCTCGACGCTGTCCAGGCGATGGAAGTCGACCCGCCCGAGGGCACCAAGGGCCTGAAGTGGACCCTGCTGACCACCGTGCCCACCACCACCGCGGAGGCGGCCTGCGAGCGGCTGCAGTGGTACGCCACGCGCTGGCAGATCGAGGTCTACCACCGCACGCTCAAGTCCGGCTGCCGGATCCAGGAGCGCAACCTCGGCAATGCCGAGCGCATCGAGACGGCGCTGGCCATCGACATGGTCGTCGCCTGGCGCGTGTTCTGGCTCACCAAGTGGGGCCGCGAGCGGCCGGATACCCCGACTAGCGCCCTGCTCGAGCCCGACGAGTGGAAGGCCCTTCTGGTGCGCACCGACGTGGCGTGGGACCCAGGGCCCGAGGATGAGCCGACGCTCTATCAGGCGATGCACCTGATCGCCGGGCTCGGCGGCTACCAGGATCGCAAGCGCGAGCCCGGCGCGCAGACCATCTGGCGCGGGCTCCAACGGATCGAGGATATGGCCCAGGTCTTCGCCAAGGTCCGGGCGATGGCGTACGGCGAGCAACGACCTCCTTGATCACGTCCAGAGGAGATGTGGGGTATCGCCAGACCGGGGTATCCGCTGGAGAAGCCGCTGTTGGTCTATCTGATCCAGGTCCATGGCAAGACCATCGAGCAGTCGGATCTCAACTATGCGGCAAGACAGAACCGGTCGGCAGAACGAGCGGAGGAGTTGGTGATGACAGTCGCAGAAGAGTGGACGCAGAAGGGGCAAGTTTCGATGCTGCTGTTGCAGCTCCGCGAGAAGTTCGGCTCGGAGGCTACCAAGCGCTACCGCCAGCAGGTCGAGCAGGCCGATGAGGCGATGATCCGGAGGTGGTCCATTCGCTTCGCGAGGGCGGAGACCATCGA
>CAJXKI010000118.1 GCA_913055765.1 uncultured Ectothiorhodospiraceae bacterium | reverse complement strand
CGGCGGATCGGGGTGATCGAGATCCCGAAGTTCTACCGCGACTTCGAGGCCGCGCAGGCCGGGGAGCGCGACTTCCGGAGCACCACGCGGGACGTCGAGCGCCTCCTCGATGAGCTGCTCGCCGAGGGCATCGACGGCCTGCTCATCGACCTGCGCGACAACTCCGGCGGCGCCCTGCGCGAGGCCACGCAGCTGAGCGCCCTGTTCACCGGCGGCGGCCCGGTCGTGCAGGTCCAGGACTCGCGCGGCAACCCGGAGCGGATCGGCAGCTCCGAGCAGGAGATCGCCTACGAGGGCCCCCTCGGCGTCCTCGTGAACCGGCGCAGCGCCTCCGCCTCCGAGATCTTCGCGGCCGCCATCAAGGACTACGACCGCGGCATCGTGCTCGGCGACCAGACCTTCGGCAAGGGCACGGTGCAGCAGCTGATCAACCTGAACAACTACGCCATCCCCGGCGAAGAGCGCTCCGGCAAGCTCAAGCTCACGCTGGCGCAGTTCTACCGGGTCACCGGCGCGAGCACCCAGCTGGAGGGTGTCACCCCGGACATCCAGCTGCCCGCACGCTTCAGCCACGATGAGCTCGGCGAGCGGGCGGCCCATAACCCGCTGCCCAACACGCGCATCCAGGCGGTGGAGGTGCCGACGCACTACGACCAGCTAGGGACCGTCATCGATGAGCTGCGGCGGCGCCACCAGGCGCGCATGGCCGAGGTCGAGACCTTCCAGGCGTTCAAGCGCCAGCTAGCCCTCAGGCGGGACATGCGGGACGAGACCACGGTGGCGCTCGACAAGGCCACCCGGCAGCAGGAGCAGGAGGCCCGCGAGCAGCGGCTGCTGGCGGTCCACAACGAGCGCCGCCGGGCCCACGGCCTGGAGCCGCTGGACAGCTACGACGCCATCGACCGGGAGGAGCTGCCCGACGTACAGCTGCAGGCGGGCGCAGCGATCATCAGCGACTTCGCGCAGCTGCTCGCGGAGCGCGACGACGAGGTCCTCGCCGCTGAGGCGGAGAACGGCTAGGGGCGCGCGACGCGGCCGGGGCCCGTGCGGGGCCCCGACAATCCCAATCCGCCCCGGGAGCGGCCGCGAGCCGCCGCAGCGGACCCGTCAGCCGTGCTCCTGCACCATGAAGTCGATGCGCAGCTGCAGGGAGACCGCACCGCGGAAGCGGTTGACCTCCGGGGTGTAGACGGCCCGCACCGGCCCCGTCAGCCGGTCCCAGCCCTGCGCCACGCCGCCGAAGGCGATGGCCGGCCAGACCGGCGAGCCGCTGTCCGCCGGCGTCAGCTCCAGCCGCAGGTGGCCGCCCCGACAGGCGCGCACACGGCGGATGCCGAAGACGCCGTCGAAGCGGGGCTCGGGGAACCCCTGCCCCCAGGGGCCACCGTAGCGGAGGGCGCTGGCCGTCTCCAGGCTCAGCTCCTCGGCAGCCAAGGCGCCGTCCGTGTCCACCCGCATCTGCGGGAGCTCACCGCCGAGGGCCTCGGCCAGGGCCGCGGCGAAGGCCTCCCGGAAGGCCGCCAGGCGGTCCGCGGGGATGGTCAGGCCGGCAGCCATGGCGTGGCCGCCGAAGCACGCCACCACGCCGGGCGCATCGCGGTCCAGGCGCGCCAGCAGATCGCGCATGTGCAGCCCCGGCACGGAGCGCGCCGAGCCGCGCAGCTGCCCGTCCGCGGCCGGCGCGAAGGCCACCGCCGGGCGGTGGAAGCGCTCCTTGAGCCGGGCGGCCAGGATGCCGGTGACGCCCTGGTGCCAGCCCTCGGCGGCGACGCAGACGCCGAGGCCGATCTCCTCGGCCTGCGCCTCCAGGCTGGCGAGGGCCTCCTCGGTCATCTGCGCCTCCACCTCGCGGCGCTGGCGGTTCAGGCCGTCGAGCTCCGCGGCCCGGGTGCGCGCCACCTCCGCGTCCTCGGCGAGCAGGCAGTCCACCCCGGCCGTCATGTCGTCCATGCGGCCGGCGGCGTTCAGCCGCGGCCCCACGGCGAAGGCCAGGTCGGTGGCGGTGGCCTCGGACGGCGTGCGCCCGGCCTGCTCGATCAGCGCCCGGACGCCGGGACGGCCAGCGCCGGCCCGGATCCGGCGAAGGCCCTGCTCGACGAGGATACGGTTGTTGTGGTCCAGGGGCACGATATCGGCCACGGTGCCCACGGCCACCAGGTCGAGGAGCTCGGCGAGATTGGGGGGCGTGCGGCTGAAGCCGCCGTCGGCCTCCAGCGCGCGCCGCACGGCCGAGGCCAGGTAGAGGGCCACCCCTACCCCGGCCAGCGAGCTGCTCGGGAAGGCATCGTCCCCGCGCTGGGGGTCGACCACCGCCTCGGCCGGCGGCAGGCACTCGCCCGGCGTGTGGTGATCGGTCACCACCACCCGCATCCCGGCCTGCTGCGCCGCGGCCACGCCCTCCAGGCTGGTGACGCCGTTGTCGACGGTCACCAGCCATTGCGGCGCCAGCGGGCGCAGGCGCTCCACCACGGCCGGGCTCAGCCCGTAGCCGAGGCCGAAGCGATCGGGGACCAGGAAGCGGATCTGCTCGGGATCGGTCCCGAGCGCCACCGCCAGGCGGCGCAGGGCGAGGACCGTGAGCGCTGTCGCCGCGGCACCGTCGGCGTCGTAGTCGCCTACCACGGCGATGCGCTCCTGCCGGCGCAGGGCGCTGGCCAGGGCCGAGGCCGCCGTGTCCAGGTCCGCCATGCCGTCGGGGGGCAGCAGCCGCCGCAGGCTCAGGTCGAGCTCGGCCGGGTCCTGCAGGCCGCGCCGGGCGTAGACCCGGCGCAGCACCGGATGGAGGTCGCCGGGCAGGCCCTCGGGCAGCGGCCCCGCCGGGCGCCGGCGGATGCGCTCAGGCATCCGCGCCGCCCGCCGCCAGCCACGCCTGCAGCGGCCGCCGCCGGCGCCAGAGGCGGCGTGCCGCGCCACGCGTGAGCACGAATCCCGTCGGCTCGCCGCTGGCTGGGCACATCTCCAGGGCATCCCAGCGGCCGCCCTCCGGCCCGCCGCGGGTCAGCGCCTCCAGGGCCGGGGCCGCGAACGCCTGCTCCACGGCGGCCACCGCATCGACCCAGGCGGTGCCGTCTGCCGCGGCCAGGGCGTTGGCGGCCCAGTGGACGGCGACGAGGGTGGCCGGGCCTGGCGCGACGGGCGGCGTGCCGGCGAGGTCGGCCACCTCGGCGCCGGCGAGGATCCCCAGGCCTCGCCAGGCGGGGTCATCGCTGAGCACCCGCCGCCAGGGGAAGCCCGAGGGCGGCTGCGGCCGCTGGCCGCAGCCCCAGGCCCAGAGCGCATTCACCGGCGCCTCGCCCCGCTCCGCCCGGGCCTGGTTGACCGGGTGGTCGCAGAGGGCCATCTCGATCTCGCTGAGCACCGCCGCCCAGGCCAGGGCCTCGCGGCCGCGCGGCAGCTGGCCGCTGATGAAGCGGCCCTCGACCTGCTCGGGGGGCGGCCGCTCCGGCAGGGGGACGTCGCTCTCCAAGTACCAGCGGCCGGCGCTGGAGCGGTGCAGGCGCAGGCCGCGGCCGGCGAGCAGGTCCGCCAGGTCCGTCTCCAGGTGCGCGGCCTCCGCCTCGCCCAGAGATAGGGTGGCCAGGCGCACCCCGCTGCTCTCGGCGCGCAGGTGCAGGGGCAAGGCCCGGGACCAGTAGCCTGCCCCGGGATCGCCGCCGTCCGCCAGCCAGCCCAGCGGCCCGGCCGCCGTCGGCGCCGGCGCGGGCCGGACGGGCCCGCGGCGGCCGCGGGCCAGCCAGGCCTCCAGCGACGGCTGCCGCGCCAGCACGCCCGGCGGCAGCGGCCCCGGCAGGGGGCCGAGCAGGCCGGGCACCTGCAAGCGCAGCCGCCGCGTCCTCAAAGCCGCTGGAGGATGGCCTGGCGCACCGCGTCGTAGTCGGCGTCCACCGTCTGGACCGCGTCGCCCGCCTGCTCCACGGCCACATCAGGGTCCTTGAGGCCGTGGCCGGTCAGGGTGCAGACGACGGTGCTGCCCTCGGCGATACGGCCGCTGGCGATGTCCCGCATGGCGCCGGCCACCGAGCTCGCCGAGGCCGGCTCGCAGAAGATGCCCTCGTGCTCGGCGAGCGTACGCTGGGCCTGGAGGATCTCGGCGTCGGTGAGCTCGTCGAACCAGCCACCCGACTCCGCCCGGACGGCCTGGGCGTAGTCCCAGGACTGCGGGGCGCCGATGCGGATGGCGGTGGCCACCGTCTCCGGATGGGTCACGGGGCCGCCGCGCAGGAAGGGGGCGCTGCCGGCGGCCTGGTAGCCCACCATGCGCGGCCGCCGGCTCACCACCCCTGAGGCGTAGCGGCACCCGCCCTGGCAGAAGGCGCAGGCGTCGGTCAGGCGCGCCTCGTCCCCGCCTGGGCCCGCGGCGCTCTCCGCGTAGCCGATCCAGTGGGCGGTGATGTTGCCGGCGTTGCCCACCGGCAGGCAGTGGTAGTCCGGCGCCCGGCCGAGCTCCTCGATGACCTCGAAGGCGGCGGTCTTCTGGCCCTGCAGCCGGTACGGGTTGATGGAGTTGACGATGGTCAGCGGCGCGTGCTCGGCGAGCTCCTTGACCAGGCGCATGCCGGCGTCGAAGTTGCCGCGGATCTGGAGCACCTGGGCGCCGTGCATGACCGCCTGGGCGAGCTTGCCCATGGCGATCTTGCCGTCGGGGATGAGCACGAAGCAGCTGATGCCGGCGCGGGCGGCGTAGGCCGCGGCGGAGGCGGAGGTGTTGCCGGTGGAGGCGCAGATGATCGCCTTGGCGCCCTGGGACACGGCCTGGGTCACGGCCATGGTCATGCCCCGGTCCTTGAAGGAGCCCGTGGGATTGAGCCCCTCGAACTTGACGTAGAGGTCCACGTCACGGCCGAGATCGGCGGGGATCTGCGGCAGCCGGACCAGCGGCGTCTGGCCCTCGCTGAGGCCGATGAGCCGGGCGTCATCGGCGACCGGGAGGCGCTCCAGGTACTTGGCGATCAGTCCGGTATAACGGGCACGGGGGGGCATGCTGTCACTCCAGGCTCTCGACGCGGATACGCACGACCTGGCCCTGCACCTGCTCCAGCTGCTCCAGGCGCTCGATGGCCGCATCCATGTGGCGCTCGTGGATCCGGTGGGTCAGCAGGATCACCGGCACGAGCTCGGCGCCCGCCTCCGGCTGCTTCTGGATGATGGCCTCGATGGAGATGCCGAAGTCGCCCAGCACCCGGGCCACGTCGGCGAGCACGCCGGGCTCGTCACGGGCCGACAGGCGCAGGTAGTAGGCCGTCTCCACGTCGCGGATCGGCAGCGCCGGCTCCGCGGAGAGCGAGTCCGTGTGGAAGGCCAGGTACGGGACACGGTTCTCCGGCTCCACGTTGAACTCGCGGACGACGTCGATCATGTCCGCGACCACCGCCGAGGCGGTGGGCTCGGCGCCGGCGCCGGCGCCGTAGTAGAGGGTCGGCCCGACGGCGTCGCCCTTGACCATGACGGCGTTCATGACCCCGTCCACGTTGGCGAGCATGTGCCGGCGCGGCACCAGGGTCGGGTGGACGCGCAGGGCGTAGCCCTCCTCCTCGCGGAAGGCCACGCCGAGGTGCTTGATCCGG
>CAJXKI010000117.1 GCA_913055765.1 uncultured Ectothiorhodospiraceae bacterium | reverse complement strand
GCGAGCCGCCGGCGGATCGCGTCGGCGTAGGTCTCGAGGTTGGTCTGCTCATCCGTCATGGGTGCGTCTCCTTGCCGTAGTTGGTGGCGACGCACCGGACATGAGCGGGTAATTTGGTGGGTATCAGTAGAGGCGCCCTACGGGCTTTCCCATCAATATCAGAGGGTTGCGAGCCTGATTCGGTGGAAGCACGGCCCACCACATTTCCCTCCAAGGCTGTCCAGCGCCTTCCACTCCCCCGCTTGAGAGCCCCGCAAAACGGGCGATTTCTTTCCCGCTCTGTCCAGTGCTGTCCACTGTAAGCTACCCTCCTGTGTGGGTACTGTCGAGGGGGCCGACCAACGGCCGATACCCGTTACCCAAGACAGGCGCTTGAGTACCTGGCGATAGTACCCGCTTCGGATTACATCCTGCGCAGGCAGCGTGACAACCGTGACAACCGTGACACTCCCCGCCACGCCGGGGCCTGCGGCTGTCACGGCGGCTTGCGGGACACCGTGACAACCGTGACAGAGCCCGCCATGCCGGGCCTTTGGCGTACCGGGACAACCGGGACAGCGGCAAACGAAGATCAGCAGCCGAGGGAGCAATATGGCCAAGGGGATGAACCGGCTCACGGACACGCAGTGCCGGACGGCGAAGGTGCCTGAGGGGCGGCGACAGCTGAAGCTCAGCGACGGCGGCGGGCTCACGCTGCTGGTGCGCCCGGATCGGGCGAAGCTCTGGCAGCTGCGCTACCGCCGACCCTCGGGCAAGGAGGCCGTCATGGGGCTGGGCATCTACCCCGAGGTCTCCCTGGCGGCGGCCCGTGACAAGCGTGACGAGGCACGGGCCCTGCTCGCCGACGGGATCGACCCGGTGGAGAACCGCCGGGCGAAGCGCCAGGCCGCGGCGACCGCCGACGCCAACACCTTCGAGGCCGTCGCGCGCGAGTGGTGGGGCGCCGTCCATTGCCATGAGGTCAGCGAGTCGCAAGCCACCCGTAACCTGCGCCGCCTGGAGCGGTACGCCTTCCCAACGCTCGGGCGCCGGCCAGTAGGCCAACTCGAGCCGCCCGAGGTGCTGGAGGCCCTACGGCGTATCGAGCGACAAGGCCACGTCGATACGGCACACCGAGTGAAGACGCTCGTGGGCCAAGTCTGCCGCCACGGCATCGCCACCGGCCGGGCGAGCCGCGACCCGACCGCCGAGCTGAAGGGGATGCTTCGCTCACCCAAGGCGCGCCACTTCCCCGCCATCACCGAGCCCGAGGAGCTGGGCGCGCTGCTGCGGGCGATAGACGGCTACCGAGGGCAGCCAGTGACACGGGCCGCCCTGCAGCTGGCGCCGATCCTGTTCACCCGGCCGGGGGAGCTACGGACCGCCGAGTGGGCCACCTTCGACCTGGAGGCCGGCATATGGGACTTTCAGCCGAGCAAGGACGGCGACCCGCTGGTGACGCCGCTGCCACGCCAGGCCGTGGCCATCCTGCGCGAGCTCCAGCCCCTCACCGACCGCAGCCGGTACGTCTTCCCGCACGCCCGCACCCTCGAGCGGCCGATGAGCGATAACACCCTGTCGGCGGCGCTCAAGCGCCTGGACTACGGTGGGCGGATGGTGGCGCACGGCTTCCGGGCAGCGGCCCGGACCATCCTGGTGGAGCGCCTCGGCTGGGGCGCCGAGCTGGTGGAGATGCAGCTGGGCCACCGGGTGCGCGACGTTCACGGCCGCGCCTACAACCGGACGCAGTGGATCGAGCAGCGCGGGGCGATGCTCCAGCAGTGGGCGGATTACCTGGACGCGCTACGGGACAGCGACGACAAGGTGACGCCGATCAGGGCAAGCAGTGGAAGATGATGGAAGGTCAAGAAAGATGGCGATTTGGCGGGACTATAAAGGGCATGGTAGGCTGGCAATATGCCGAGCCCGCAGTATAGAGAGCCCCCCGCGAGTGCCACCACACTCGCGGGAGTTCGCCGAGCTATTACCAATCCGGTAATGCCTGTGGGCGAGGCATACCTCCCCCGTTTTTGGAACGGGGCTACTGCTTCAATCCTCGCGTCAGTCAAGCGAGGCTCCATCGCGCCAGGCGAAGGGTGCGTCTACTAGCATGTTGCTAGCGAACGCAGTCTAAGTATACGTACATGCATAGGGTACAACAAGTACCATTAGGGTGCATTGCGATGCATTGCGATGCATTGCGTAGCATCCATGCATCGTCCCCCTTCTCCCTCGCCTGGCGCCTCGCTGAACTAAAAAGGAGGTGCCATGAGCACAGCTGATCCCGACCGCCTGATCCGCCTCAACGAGGTCTGCAAGCTCACCGGTTACAGCCGTAGCGGCCTCTACGCCGCCATGAAGCGCGGCGACTTCCCCCAGGGGCTCAAGCTCGGGCCACGCGCCACCGGCTGGCGCGAGGCCGACGTGCGGGCATGGCTGCAGAGCCGTCCAACCGTCTACGGCGAGTGATGGGAGGGCGGCATGCAAAGAGAAACGCCCGGCAAGGGGGCCGGGCGCAGAGGGACGTATCGCCCTCATTGTAGCGCCCGCGACCCCCTCAGTGAAATCCTCGACGCCATGGCGCGGGACGGTATCGCGCCCGCCGACGGCGCCCTAGTCGCCGACGGCCGCCTGCACCGCTACCGCGTCGAGGGCGACAAGCCCGGCACCCGCAACGGCTGGTACGTCATCCACCTGGATGGCGTGCCGGCCGCCGCCTACGGCAGCTGGCGGGCTGGCGTCTCGAGCACCTGGCGAGCTCGCGATCCCGCCACCGAGGCCGAGCGCCAGGAGCAGCGCGAGCGCATGGAAGCGGCCCGCCGCCAGCGCGACGCCGAGCAGGCCCGTCAGCATGAGCGGGCTGCGGCCCGGGCCGCCAACCTCTGGCGCAAGGCCCGACCCGCCGACCCCAAGCACCCGTACCTCGCCGCCAAGGGCATCCCGCCGCTCAAGGCCCGCCAGCTGGGCGCCCGCCTGGTGCTGCCGCTCTACACCTTCGACCGCCGCTTGGCGTCGCTGCAATTCATCGACGGCGACGGCGGCAAGAAGCTCCTCAGCGGTGGCCGCAAGCGTGGTGCGTTCATCCCGGTGGCCGGCCGGGCGGACGCCGCCCATCGGCTACTGATCGCCGAGGGCTGGGCGACCGGGGCGAGCCTCCACCGGCTCGACCCTGAGGCCCTGGTACTCGCCAGCGTAGATGCGCACAACCTCCAGGCGGTGGCGACGGGCGCCCGGGCGCAGTGGCCGGATATGCCCATCGTGGTCTGTAGCGACGACGACGCGGTAGGCGAGCAGAAGGCCCGCGCCGCGGGCCTGGCGGTCGGCGGGCGGGTGGCGATGCCGCTGCAAGACAACACCAAGGGGGACGTATGACGGAACACGATAGCGCGGGGAACGTCGTCCCGCTCGGGACTGACTTCAACGATCTAGTGAACAAGTATGGCGAGGAGGCCGCCCGCCGAGCCCTCGAGAACGCCGAGGCGCCACCACCATGGGAAGCCGTCAAGCTGCCACCAGACTGGCGAGTCTCGCGGAGAGGCGTCCGGCGGGTAGACGACGAGGACAACGAGGATTGGGTGGCGCTGGCCCCCGTGTGGGTGGACGCCCTCACCCGCCACCCAAGCGCAGGCGGCTGGGGCGCCGTCGTCCGCTGGCTGGACCGCGACGGTCAGGAGCAAGAGCGGGCGATCCCGTTCAGCCGGTTCCATGAGCAGGGGAACGGACTGGCCCAGGAGCTCGCCGACGACGGCCTGGCGGTCATCCCCGGCAAGGAGCGAAAGCTCGCGGCGTATCTCGGCAGCTGTAGCCCCGAGGCTCGCGTCCAATCCCTCGACCGGCTCGGCTGGCTCGAGGACAAGGCCCGCCTCGCCTTTGTCCAGCCTCACCACGTCATCGCCCAGGGAGGCGAGGAGCGGGCGGTATACCAGCCCGAGGCTCATAGCCCGACGGCGCAGACCATGCACGCCAGCGGGACGCTCGCGGAATGGAAGTCCCACGTCGCTGAGCCGTGCCGCGGCAACCCCGCGCTGATCTTCTCGCTCTGCACCGCCCTGGCGGCACCGCTGCTGCGGGCGGGGGAAATCGAGTCAGGCGGCTTCCATGTCTATGGGACGACGACAGCCGGCAAGACGACTTGGCTCCAGGTAGCCGCATCCGCTTTCGGTAACGGCGCGGACCCGTCGCTATCCCCCGATACCGCCTTTATCCGCCGATGGAACGCGACGAGCAACGCCATTGAGGGGCTAGCCGCGGCCCACAACGATCTCCCCCTGTGCCTCGACGAGATCGGCACCTGCTCGGCCCGCGATCAAGGCGTAGTGGTCTACAACATTGCGGGCGGTCAGGGACGATCAGCGCTCAATCGAGACCGCAGCCTCAGGGGCCCGCGCACCTGGCGGACCCTGCTGCTCTCAACAGGCGAGAAGTCGGTACAGGAGGCCATCGCCGAGGCCGGGCAGACCATCAAGGGCGGGCAGCTAGTCCGCGTGGCCGACCTGCCGCTGACCCCGATTCAAGACCCGCACGGCCAGGCGGTGGAGGACTTCGCCGATCAGCTCAAGCGCGCTTGCGCTCGGTACTACGGCACGGCCGGCCCGGCTTTCGTGGAGCGCCTGATTACCGAATCCGAGGACGTTTACGATCTGCGGAGCACCGTCGCTGACCTTCTCGACGGAGCCGCCCAGGCCATCACACCCGAGCGGGCTGCGAAGGAGCAACGGCGCGTCATCAAGCGCTTTGCACTGGCGACGGTCGCCGGCTGGCTGGCGTCCCGCTTCGACCTGCTGCCCTACTCAGCCGAGGAGATCACGGAAGCCAGCCGAGACGCCGCCAACCGCTGGCTCGCCGACACGACCAACCTCTCCGAGGGCGAGCGCGGCGTTGAGCAGCTGCGCTCATTCATCCTGCGCTTTGGTGGCTCCCGCTTCGAGAGCAAGGACAACAGCGGCGAGGTGCGCGATCGGGCCGGCTACTTCGACCCCGCCAACGATCTGTACCTGTTCACCGAGGACGGGTTCCGTGAAGCCTGCGGGGGACATAACCCACAGACCACCGCCAAGGAGCTGAGCCGCCGCGGCCTGCTCTACAAGAACGATAGCGCCCGGCTACGAAGTAGGCACTCTATACGCGGTAGGCGCATAACCCTGTACGCGGTAAAGGCCGATGTCATTGGTGATGAGTAGAAACGCCGCCCCGGGCGCCCCGCCCTGTCACGGTTGTCACGGTATCCCGAACACTACCGTGACAGCCAAAAACCCCGCCATGACAGGCCCTGTCACGGTTGTCACGGGTGTCACGGTTTAATTCGAGAGGTCTGGAATGAGCCTGCGCGCCATCGCTGACGAGTTGCTCGAGGAGATCGGAGGCGAGGCTGGCGGCAACACCCAAGCCGAGCCGAGCTATCAAGCTGAGCCGACGGCCGTAGACGTAGACGCGGTGATCGAGGAGGCCGTCCAGGGCACTTCGGTGCCTGCCGCCCTATTCAAGGCATTCCTCGTCGAGGAAGACCTGGAGGCGGTACGCCGCGGCGGCGAGACCGCCGAGACCCTGCACGGCGTGGCGTGGCTGTTGCCGAATACCCCGGGGTGCTGGCAGCGGGCGCAGGAGCGGCTCGCCGAGCAACAGGAGCCCGAAGCCACCGAGGAGCAA
>CAJXKI010000116.1 GCA_913055765.1 uncultured Ectothiorhodospiraceae bacterium | reverse complement strand
GCGCTCAACGACGACTACTTCATCGAGCGCAAGCTCTACCCGAACGTCGACTTCTACTCCGGGATCATCTACCGCGCCCTCGGGATCCCCACGGACTTCTTCACGGTGATGTTCGCCCTCGGCCGCACCCCGGGCTGGCTGGCCCAGTGGAACGAGATGGTCTCCGATCCGGAGCAGCGTATCGGCCGCCCGCGCCAGCTCTACACCGGCGCCGGGCAGCGGGACTACGTGCCCATCGACGAGCGGCGCAAGGGGTGACGGGCACCCGCGCCCGCCGGGCCCTCGGCCCTGGCGGGCGCGTCATCCTCGAGCGGGCGCCTCACGCCTCGGCGACGGCCTCCTCCACCAGGGCCCGAACCTCGGCGATCCCAGCACGCTCCATGGAGCCGCCGTGGACCTCGCTGCGCGGCGGCTCCCGCAGCCCGGCCTCGTCGAAGACCGTCAGCTCGATCTCGGCCTCCCCGGCGAGGAAGCGGAAGACCGGCCGGACTGACCAGCTGTCACGGCCGAAGCGCAGCCGGCGCTCGTCGCTCTCGAAGGGGATGCGCCGCTCCGTGAGGTAGAGCAGCACGGTCTCCGGGGTGTCGGCGAAGAGGTGGAGCTGGACGCTGGACCCGGCATCGGCGGTACCGGACAGGACCGGCCCCACCAGCCGCGGCCGGAAGTCGGCGAAGAACGACATGGCCTCCACGGCGCGCCGGCGCAGGCGGAGCAGCTCGGCCTTGTGGTCGGCGCCGCCGAAGATCGCCTGGTGCGAGAGCAACGCCTCGTGGATCTCCTGGTTGCTAGGCAGGTTCCGGGTCTCGCCAGCCCCCAGGCGCTCCGCCGCCTTGCGCTTGGCGGCGTAGTAGTCGCGCACGCCCTCCTCGGCCATCAGCCGCGCCGCCTCCCGGATCAGGCTAAGCCGCATACGCTGGTCCCGCTGGCTCGCGCCACGACGTCCCATAGCAACGCCTCCTCTAGCAGTCCCTTCCCCAGCGGCGCATGCTGCGCCTCAGAACAGGTGCCGCTCGGACCTGTCACGCTCCTGGCGCTGCGCCTCCTCCGCCTCCCGGGGCGGCACATGGCCCTCGCGGAAGGTCTCGAAGACGGCATCCGGGTTGTCGGGGCCCGTCACACGGCCCGTCTCCGGATCGATACGCACCGTGATCAGCCCCTCGGGCCGGGGCGCGCTATGCTCCTCGATGCCGTCCAGCGCCTCCCCCATGAACCGGGCCCATACCGGCAGCGCCACCGAGGCGCCGGTCTCCCCCCGCCCCATGCTCTGCCCCTCGTCGAAGCCCACCCAGGCCGCCGCTGCCAGATCCGGGTTGTAGCCCACGAACCAGGCATCGCGGAGATCGCTCGTGGTCCCCGTCTTGCCGGCCAGGTCGTCGCGCGCCACCCACCGGTCGGCGCCCCGGCCCGTACCGCGGGCCACGACGTCCCGGAGCATATCGCCGACGAGCCAGGCGTTGGCCGCCGGCAGGGCACGCTCCGCGACCGGCGGCGGATCGGGCAGGCCGAGGAGGCGCTCGCCTGGGGCCACCGGCGCCACCACCGACGCCTCCGGGCAAGATGGGCAGGCCCTGGGGAAGGGCGTCCGGAAGACGATCTCACCGTCGTTATCCACGACACGCGCGATGACACCCGACTTTACCCGGAAGCCCCCGTTGGCGAACACCGAGAAGGCGCTCGCCATCTGCAGGGGGGTGGCGGTGTTGGAGCCGAGGGCGAGGGAGAGGTTCGCCGGCAGCCGGTCGCCGTCGAAGCCGAAGCGCTCGGCGTGCTCGATGGCCGTCTCGATCCCGATGTCCCGGAGCACCCGGATGGAGACCAGGTTCCGCGAGTGGACCAGCGCCTCGCGCAGGCGCGTCGGGCCGTAGAACTCCCCGGAGTAGTTCCCCGGCCGCCATTGTCCCCCCAGGGCCTCGAAGACGACCGGGGCGTCGTTCACCAGGGTGGCTGCGGTGTAGCCCTGCGCCAGGGCCGCCGAGTAGACGAACGGCTTGAAGGCCGACCCGACCTGGCGCCGCGCCTGTACCGCCCGGTTGAAGGCGCTGCGCTGGAAGGCGAAGCCGCCGGCTAGCGCCCGGATCCGGCCGTCGGCGGGGTCCTGGGCGACCAGGGCGCCCTCGACCTGGGGCAGGGCGGCGAAGGCCGCCCGGTCTTGCCCCTGCGGCTCTATGCGGACGATGTCGCCGACCTCGACGACATCCGCCGGCGCCTCCGGCTCCGGGCCACGGCGATCGACACCCTGGTAGGGGCGTGCCCAGGCCATGGTCTCGAAGGCGACGGTCCGCTCGCCGCTGCCGGGTGACCAGACGCGGATCGCCTCCGAGCCCACCGCCACCACCACGGCGGCCTCCAAGCCCCCGATGGCCTGGTAGCCCTCGAGCGCAGCCGCCATGGCCTCCGGGTCGTCGACCTGCTCGGCCGTGATGTGGCCCTCCGGCCCCCGGTAGCCGTGGCGGCGGCTGTAGGCGCGCAGCCCCGAGCGCAGGGCGCGACGGGCGGCCGCCTGGCGCTCCGCCTGGAGGGTCGTGTAGACCGTGTAGCCGCCGGTGTACGCCTCCTCCCTGCCGTAGCGCTCGATCATCGTCTGCCGGACCATCTCGGCGACGTAGGGGGCCTCGACCTCGCGCTCGGGGGCGTGGCGGTCCGCAGTGATGGGCGCCGACGAGGCCTCTTGATAGCGCTCACGGCTGATGAAGTCCTCGGCGAGCATCCGCTCCAGCACGTAGGCGCGCCGCTCCAGGGCGCGCTCGGGGTCCTGCAGGGGGTTGAGGGCCGAGGGCGCCCGGGGCAGGCCGGCGAGCATGGCCATCTGGGCGAGATCCAGCTCGTCGGGCGCCTTGCCGTAGTAGACCTGCGCGGCGGCTGCGATCCCGTAGGCCCGATTGCCGAGGTAGATCTTGTTCAGGTAGAGCTGGAGGATCTCCTGCTTGGTGAGGATCCGCTCGATCTGCAGGGCGAGCAGGATCTCGTTGGCCTTGCGCAGGAGCTTCTGCTCCCGGGAGAGGAAGAAGTTGCGGGCCACCTGCATGGTGATCGTCGACCCGCCGGGGCCGAACTCCCACTCGCGCAGGACGTAGCCCACCGCCCGCGCCAGGCCCCGGTAATCCACGCCGGGGTGCTCGTAGAAGCGGTCATCCTCGGCGGCGATGAAGGCACGCTGCAGGTCCTCTGGGATCTCCTCGATGGCCACGGGGTCGCGCCGCTGCTGGCCGTACTCGGCGATGAGCCCGCCGTCGGCGCTGACCACCCGCAGCGGCTGCTGGTAGTCGACATCGCGGAGGCGCTCGGCCTCGGGCAGCTGCGGGGCGAGGACCAGCAGGGCGTAGGCGAGCGCCGCAGCCGCCAGGAGGGCACCGGCCCCGGCCAGCCAGCCGACGCCGTAGAGGGAAATCCGGAGCAATCGCTTCATGGCTTGGGCGCGGGCCTCGGTTGCCAGGGGCCAGTATAACGGCTACCCCCTTGCACGGACGAGCGGCGGTACGCCTATAGTAGGCGCCCAGAGGCAGGCCGTCCGCCAGGGAGGGGGACGGCGCCCTGCCGGGCGTCTCAGGGAGGAGACCGTATGCCGCTCCCCAGCATCGCCACCGTCGGCGTAGCGGTGGCCGGCGATGCCGTCCACGTCTGCCTGCGCCAGACGCGACGGGCCGCCTACACCGCCGAGCCCCTCGAGGCACCGACCCCGGAGGCGCAGCGGCGGGCGCTGAGCGCGGCCTGCCGCCGCCTCGGCGTAGGGCGGCGCGTCCGCGCGGCTGCGGCCCTCCCCGAGCACCGCGTCTTGCGCCGCGAGCTCAGGCTGCCGCACCAGCTGCGCCGCCAGGAGCGGGACGCGGCACTCCGGCTGCAGGTCCGCCGCCAGCTCCCCTCACCCGCCTCGGCGTGGCGCTATCGGCTGCAGACGCAGGGGCGCCATGGCCGGCGGCTGTGCGCGGCCCGGCAGGCCGACCTGGAGGCCGCCCGCGCCCTGCTCCGGGGCGCCGGCCTGCGGCCGGCCGCGGCGCTACCCACCGCTGAGGCCCTGGACCGGCAGCACGCCGGCAACGCCCCGCTCCCCGCCGAGCTCCCCGGCACGGCCCCGGCCCGCCTCACTGCGGCCCTCGCCGAGGCCGCCCGCCACCCCGGCGAGGGCGACCTCCTCCGGGCCCGTGACCCGGCCGCTGGCGGCGGCCCCCCTGCCACGCGCACGCTGGCCGGCGCGGCGACGGCGGCCGTCCTGGCCGCCGTCGCCGCGCACATGCACCTCGGGAACCCGGCTACCGGCGGCCCGCCGCCTGCGCCAACGGAGACAGACTCGGCAGCGAGCGACGCCTCGCCCCCCGCCGAGCGCGCGGCGGGATCCCCGGAGCCGGCCGAGCCATCCCCCCAGACCACCCTGGGCCAGGCCGCCCAGGCGGCCGATGCGCGCCGCCGCCGGGCGGCGGCCTGGCTCGACACGCTGGCCGCCAACCGGCCTGAGGGCGTGCGCCTGGAGACCGTCGAGATCGCCGAGGGGCTGACGGTCACAGCCCAGGCAGCGGACCGCGACGCCGCCGAGGCCTACCTCGGCTCACTGCGGGAGAACGGCCTGCCGAGAGCCCGGCTCGAGGCGCTCGAGGATGACGGCGGGCCGCAGCAGCTGCGCCTCTCCGCGCCGCTGGAGCCGCCAGCAAACGCCGCCGGCGAGCCGCCCACCGAGCCCGTCCGGGCCCAGCTGCGGCGCCTGACGGCCGGGGTGGAAGAGCACGGGCTGAGGCTGGCGGAGCTACGGCGTGCCGGCGAGGGTGCGGGGGGCGCGATCCTGGCCGAGGTACGGCTCGTAGGCGCCTACCCCACCGTCCGGGACTGGCTCGCGGAGCAGGCTGAGGCCGAGCGGCTGCGCGGGCTGCGACGGCTCCGGCTCACCCCCCGGGAGGCGCCCCTGCTCGAGGCGGCGCTGACCCTGGCGCTCCACGCCCCGAAGGGGGCGCAGTGATGCCTCGCCTGCTAGCTGGCCTGCTGCTGACCGCCCTGCTCCTCCCGGCAGCCCGGGGGGCCGAGCCGGACGATGCCCTGGCGCCCTTCCACGGGACGGCCAGCGGCGAGGGGCCGGCGGCGGAGCAGGAGGCCGCCGACCCTGAGACCCGCGCGCTGCCCCTCGTCCACGCCGACGCCGCCTCCGTGGCCAAGCTGCTCGAGGACGGCGCCGGGGTGCTCTCCGAGGCGGGCCACGCCAGCGTGGACGAGCGCACCAATACCCTGATCCTCCGCGACACCCCCGAGCGGCTGGCCGCCGCGGAGGCCCTGGTCGAGGAGCTGGACCACCCCACGCGGCAGGTCATGATCGAGGCGCGCATCGTCCTCGCCTCCGGCGAGTATTCGCGGGAGCTCGGCAGCCGGCTGGGGCTGTCCAGCGTCCGCGGCGACGGCAGCGTGGCCTTCGAGAGCTTCCCGGGCGGCCAGACCGGCACCGGTGACGGGCTGCTCGCCGAGCTGCCGGAGGTCAGCACCGGAGGCCGGCTGAGCGTCTCCGTGGGCGAGGTGGGCGAGCGCCTGCTGCAGCTAGAGCTCTCCGCCATGGAGGCGGAAGGCCACGGCCGCGTGGTCTCCTCGCCCCGGGTGCTCACCAGCGAGCGCCAGGAGGCCCGCATCGAGCAGGGCGTCCAGATCCCCTACCAGGAGACCGCCGAGTCCGGCGGCACGGCGGTGGCCTTCCAGGATGC
>CAJXKI010000115.1 GCA_913055765.1 uncultured Ectothiorhodospiraceae bacterium | reverse complement strand
GGATTGCCCATCCCGAAGTCGACGATGTCCTCGCCGCGCTTGCGGGCAGCCGCCTTGAGATCGTTGACGATGTTGAACACATACGGGGGCAGCCGCTTGATCCGAGGGAAGTCTGCTTGGGGTAGATCGGCGTCCACGGGCAACCTCAAGGCGCTCAGTCGGGGAACCAAGGAAAGCCTGCGAACGTACCCACCAGCAGCCTAGCTGTCAAACCGGAGGAGCACCGCCATGAAGCTCGCCCGTGACCAAGGTACGGCCACCTACCGGGTGCGCGCCTACGAGCCGGGATGGATCCAGGTCAATCAGGAGACTTATGAGCAAAGCGTGCTGCTGGCCCCGGACCGGCTGAGCACCGGCGTCAGCGCCCGGACGATCGCCGAGCTCAGCGGCGAGGACCTGCAGGCGGCAGCGGAGCTCGAGCCGGAGATCCTGCTGCTGGGCACGGGCGAGCGGCAGGCCTTCCCCGAGCGGGCGCTGATGCGCACGCTGATCGGCTCCGGCATCGGCTTCGAGGCCATGGATACCGCGGCGGCCTGCCGGACCTTCAACGTCCTCGTCAGCGAGGGCCGCCACGCCTGCGCCCTGCTCCTGCTGCGCTAGCCGGCGCCACCACCGCGCTTGGCGCGCTGCCAGGCCGCCTCGAGGACCTCGAGGGGCTGGCCGCCCACGGGCTCGCCACGCTCGCTGAGCTCGCCCTCGACCCGGCGGAAGCGGGCCTCGAAGCGGTCGCCGGCGCGGCGCAACGCGGTCTCCGGGTCCACATCCAGGTGCCGGGCCAGGTTGACCACGGCAAAGAGCAGGTCGCCCACCTCCGCCTCGAGGCGCTGCGGCTCGCCGCCCACCTCGGCCTCCACCTCGGCGAGCTCCTCGCGGACCTTGTCGACGGCGCCCCGATGATCCGGCCAGTCGAAACCGACCCGCGCCGCACGGCCCTGCAGCTTGTCCGCCCGGGTCAGCGCCGGCAGCGCGGTCGCCACGCCGTCCAGGGCGCTACCGCCCTGCCCCTGCTCGTGACGCTCCTGCTCCTTGATCGCCTCCCAGTCGCGGATCACGCCCTCGGCGTCGCCCCCCTCGGCACCGCCGAAGACGTGCGGGTGGCGGCGCACCAGCTTGGCCTCGAGCGTCTCGGCCACCCCCTGGAGGCCGAACTGACCGGCCTCGGCGGCCATCTGGGCGTGGAAGATGACCTGGAGGAGCAGATCGCCGAGCTCGTCCCGGAGCCCGTCCATATCACCCCGCTCGATGGCGTCGGCGACCTCGTAGCCCTCCTCGATGGTGTGCGGCGCGATGGACTGGAAGTCCTGCGCCACGTCCCAGGGGCAGCCCCGCTCTGGATCGCGCAGCCGGGCCATGATCTGCAGCAAGCGGTCAACAGCCTCCAAGGGTCGGCCTCCTGTTCGCCCATCCGCTCCGGTTTGACAGGGTTAAAAGGGGCAACTTAGTTTAGATCTGCTTTGCGGCCAACGGCAGATTCGAGATGGAGAAGACCAATCCGGTACTGACTCGAGGGACCGATCCCGCCACCGCGCGCGGCGAGCGCACCCGCCGCAAGCTGCTCAGCGCCGCGGAGGGGGAGTTCGGCGAGAAGGGCTTCCACAACGCCTCCATCAGCAGCATCACCCAGCGCGCCGGCGTCGCCCAAGGGACCTTCTACCTCTACTACCGCTCCAAGGAGGAGATCTTCCGGGCGCTTGTCGAGCACATGAACCGCACCATGCGCCGCCACCTCAGCGAGGCCATCGAGGCGGCGCGCAACCGGGCGGAGGCCGAGCGCATCGGGCTGGAGGCCTTCCTGCACTTCTGCCGCGAGCACCAGGACCTCTACCGGATCGTCATGGAGTCGCAGTTCGTCGACCCGGAGGCGCACCGCTGGTACTTCCAGACCCTGGCCAGCGGCTACGCCGAGCGGCTGCGGGCCGCCCAGGCCCGCGGCGAGGCCCGCCTGGGGAACCCCTACACCCAGGCGCTGGCGCTCATCGGGGTGGCCTTCTTCATGGGCCAGCGCAGCCTCATCTGGGGGGAGGACGCCCCGCCGGACGAGGAGGCGCTCGCCACGGCCACCGCGCTCATCCAGCACGGCCTCGTCCCGGACGGCGGCCCCGACGCCTGAGCCGGGATCCGCCCGGCGCCCACCGGGCCGCCCGCCGCCGCAGCCGGCGGCGGCGTCACCCCTTCAGCAGGGCCATGCCCCGCTCCACCGCTGGCCGCTCGGCGATGTCGTCGGACCAGCGCAGGACGTTGGGGAAGTCGCCCATGCGCTGGCCGAGGCGCTCCGCGACCTGGACCCAGGGAAAGGTCGCCATGTCGGCGATGGTGTAGGCCTCGCCGCCGAGGTAGGTCGACGCCTCGAGGCGCTGGTCGAGGACGCCGAGCAGGCGCGCGGTCTCGCTGGTGTAGCGCTCGATGGCGTACTCGACCCGCTCCGGGGCCTGGTTGCGGAAGTGCCCGGCCTGGCCGAACATCGGCCCGACGCCGCCCACCTGGAGCATCAGCCACTCGATCACCCGCATCCGGGCCGCCGTCTCGGCAGGCAGGAACTGCCCGGTCCGCTCCGCCAGGTAGAGGAGGATGGCCCCGGACTCGAACAGCGGGAACGCCTCCCCCGCCGGGCCCTCGGTATCGACGATGGCCGGGATGCGGCAGTTGGGACAGATGCGCTGGAACCGCTCCGAGAACTGCTCTCCCTTGCCGATATCCACCGGGTGGGCCCGATAGGCGAGGCCCATCTCCTCGAGGGCGATGTGCACCTTCTGCCCGTTGGGGGTCGGCCAGCTGTAGAGCTCAATCATGGCGGCTCCTCGTCGGCGGATCGTCACCGGCCTCGGTGGCCGGCTCAGGCGGGTTTGCCGCAGACATTCTAGGGCAGGAATCTTTTCTACGTCGAAGGCCGGATCCGATACAATGCCCCCTATGAGTACCGAGACCCACCCCCCCGTTGCCGCGCCTGCAGCCCGCCACCGGACCCGCACCGCCGAGGTCGCCGGCATCCCCATCGGCGGCGGCGCCCCGGTGGTGGTGCAGTCGATGACCGACACCGAGACCGCCGACGTCGAGGCCACCGCCGCCCAGGCCGCCGCCCTCGCCCGGGCCGGCTCCGAGCTGGTGCGGGTGACGGTCAATAATGAGGCGGCAGCCGCCGCCGTGCCGCGCATCCGCGAGCGCCTCGAGGCCCAGGGCCTTGAGGTCCCCCTCGTCGGCGACTTCCACTTCAACGGCCACAAGCTCCTCCAGCGCCACCCCGAGTGCGCCGAGGCCATCGCCAAGATGCGCATCAACCCCGGCAATGTCGGCAAGGGCAGCCGCCGGGACCCGCAGTTCGCCGAGATGATCGAGATCGCCAAGGCGTACGGGCTCCCGGTGCGCATCGGCGTGAACTGGGGCAGCCTCGACGACAGCGTCCTGAGCCGGCTGATGGACGCCAACGCCGAGCGCGACGAGCCGTGGCCGCCGGAGGCGGTCATGCGCGACGCCGTGGTCACCTCGGCGGTGGAGAGCGCCCAGCGCGCCGAGGACCTGGGCCTGCCCGGGGAGCGGATCATCCTCTCCTGCAAGATGAGCGGCGTCCAGGACCTGGTCGCCGTCTACCGGGACCTGGCCCGGCGCTGCGACTACCCCCTCCACCTGGGCCTGACCGAGGCCGGCATGGGCGTCCCCGGCGTCGTCTCCTCCACGGCGGCGCTGGCCATCCTGCTCCAGGAGGGCATCGGCGACACCATCCGCGTCTCCCTGACCCCGGACCCCGGCAGCGCGCGCACCCGCGAGGTCGAGGTGGCGCAGCAGGTCCTGCAGAGCATGGGGCTGCGCGACTTCACCCCGCGGGTGACGGCCTGCCCCGGCTGCGGGCGCACCTCCAGCGACTTCTTCCAGCGCCTCGCCGAGCACATCCGCGGCCACATCGACGCCCGCATGCCCGAGTGGCGCCAGCGCTACCCGGGGGTGGAGGGCATGCGGATCGCGGTGATGGGCTGCGTGGTCAACGGCCCCGGCGAGAGCCGCCACGCGGATATCGGCATCAGCCTCCCCGGCGCCGGCGAGCAGCCGGCGGCGCCGGTGTTCATCGACGGCGAGCGCTCGGTCACGCTCAGGGGCGACAACATCGCCGAGGAGTTCGAGCGCATCGTCGACGACTACGTCGAGCGCCGCTTCGGCTAGCCGCCCCGCTCAGCGGGCACGCCGGGCCCGGGCGGCCTGGGCCGGCTCCGGGCCGCGGTCGGTGAGCACGCCGCACACCTCGCAGCGCCACGGGCCGGCCTGGTACTGCCGGGCCAGCCACGCCCGCGCCGCCGGCCGGTCCACCAGGTCGGCCACCGTGATCGACTCCATGAGGCCGGCGATATCCGCCATCAGGCGCGTCCACACGGCCCCCTCCAGGGCGCTGCGGTAGCTCGTCCCGACCTCACGGCGCTCCACGGCGGCGAGGATCTCGCCGACGCTCACCTCCCCCGCCGGGCGCGCCATCCGGTAGCCGCCGCCCGGGCCCGGGATGCCCTCGATGATCCCGCACGGGCGCAGATCCGCGAAGATCTGGTCCACGTAGGAGGTCGAGATGTTCTGGCAGACCGAGATCTCGGCCAGCGGGACCGGCCCGATCTCGTCGTGCAGGGCGATATGGAGCACGGCCCCCACGGCGTAGCGGCCGCGGGCGGTGACTTGCATGAGGGTGTGCGGATCGGCGCTGGCGTACATGGCTCACCCCTTGCGGTATCGGCCCTCTAGATTCTGGACCATTGTAGTCCCTTTCTCGGCTTGTGCCAATTTGCCGCAGACCGATCCGCCGCCGTTACCCGATCCGGAAGGGCGGCACGTGGCAGGCGTGGTCGACCGGCCCCGCGCCGCCGCCGAGCCCGCGGGCGTGGCGCAGGGCCTCGAGCAGGTAGGCCCGGCCGCGGACGACGGCCTCCCGCCCCCCGAGCCCTTGGGCGACGCCCGCGGCGATGGCGCTGGCGAGGGTGCAGCCGGTGCCGTGGCTGGAGGCGGTCTCGATCCGCGGGGTCCGGAAGCGCTCGACGCCCTCGGCGGTGGCGAGGCAGTCGATCACCTCCGCCCCCTCGGCGTGCCCGCCCTTGAGCAGCACCGCCTCCGGGCCGAGCTCGCGCAGCGCCGCGGCGGCCTGCGCCATGGCCTCGGCGCCGGCGACCCCGCGGCCGAGGAGCGCCTCGGCCTCGGGCAGGTTCGGGGTCAGCAGCGTGGCGCGAGGCAGCAGGAGCTCGGCCAGGCGTGCCGCGGCCGCCTCGGCGAGGAGCCGGTCGCCGCTCTGGGCCACCATGACCGGATCGACGACCAGGGGCACGCCAGGCGCCCGGGTATCGAGCTCCTCGGCGACCGCGTCGATGACGGCCGCATCGTGGAGCATGCCGGTCTTGATGCAGTCGGCCCCGATATCGTCGAGCACCGAGGCCATCTGCGCCCGGATGAACGCCGGCGGCACGGTGTGGACATCCTGCACCCCGCGGGTGTTCTGCGCCGTGAGGGCGGTGATGGCGGTGGCGCCGTAGCCGCCGAGGGCCATCACCGCCTTGAGGTCGGCCTGGATGCCGGCGCCGCCACCCGAGTCGGAGCCGGCCACGACCAGGACCCGCGCATTACCGTATCGATCCATGCCTTGCTCGTCCTCCTCTGCCTCTTCCCCTCAGCGTACCGCATGCGCGTCCATTCACGAGCGCCGGGGCGGGGGCGCCGGCCACGACGCCGGTGCGGGGGCACGGGGGCGTCGG
>CAJXKI010000114.1 GCA_913055765.1 uncultured Ectothiorhodospiraceae bacterium | reverse complement strand
TGTCGGTGCGCTGGAGCACCTCATCGATGAACTCGTCCGGGATGCGCCCGGCCATGTGCCTACCTCCGGGGCCCAGGCGAGCCCAGTAGTGAGGTGGCGGCTAGGCCGTGCTGGGGTCAGCCGCCCAGGCGGGCCTTCACGCGGGCGCTCACGGCGCTGAGATCGGCGCGGCCCTGGAGCTGCTCCTTGAGCTGCCCCATGACACGGCCCATGTCCTTGGTGGAGGCGGCCCCCGTAGCGCTGATCGCCTCCTCGATGAGGGCGTCGACCTCCTCGTCGCTGGCCGCCTCGGGCAGGAACTCGGAGAGGATCTCGATCTCCCGCTCCTCGGCCTCGGCGCGGGCCGCCTCGCCCGCCTCGCGGTACTGCGCGGCGGAGTCGCGGCGCTGCTTGACCGCCTTGGAGAGCACGTCGATGGCCGCAGCGTCATCGCCGGCGAGATCGGCCCGCTCGTCGACCTCGCGCTGCTTGAGCGCGGCGCTCGCCGAGCGCAGGACGGCGAGGCGCTCCCTGTCGCCGGAGCGCATCGCCGCCTTGATCGCCTCGAGCAGGGCCTCTTTGACGCTGGTGCCGGCCATCGGACGCTCAGTTCTCAGGGGCGCTGACGGCGCTGCTGCTCACGCTGGAGCCGCTTCATGTGCCGCTTGATGGCGGCTGCCTGCTTGCGCTTGCGCACCTGCGTCGGCTTCTCGTAGTACTCGCGCCGCCGGATCTCCGACAGCACCCCGGCCTTCTCACAGGAACGCTTGAAGCGGCGCAGGGCCACCTCGAATGGCTCGTTCTCGCGGACTTTCACGATCGGCATGCGCTCATCGCCCCCTTCTTCTCGTTGAAAGGATTCTGGCTACCTTGACCCTAGGTAAAGCGAACAGTCTAGTGGCGACGGCTCCGCCTTTGCAACCGCCTCCGCACGCCGCGCTTGCCGCGAGGGTAGAGCCGGGCCCCGTCGGGCCGTGTATCGAAGCGCTTGTAGGTCCACTGGTACTGCGCCGGCGCCCGGTGCACGCACGCCTCCACGCCACGGTTGAGCGCGACGGTGGCGGTCTCCGGGTCGGGGTCGGCGACGGCCGGGTCCGCCGGCAGGAATTGGAGGGCGAAGCCGCGCCCGCGCGGCAGCCGCTCGGCGAAGGCGAAGACCGGAGCGGCGCCGGTGCGCTCGGCGAGGCGGCCCGCGAGGGTCATGGTCTTCGCCGGGATGCCGAAGAAAGGGGCGAAGGGCTCGCTGCCGTCAGGCTCCTGGTCCGGGAGGATGCCCACCACCTCCTGGCGGCCGAGGGCGTGCCGGAGGCCGCGTACACCCCGGGGGCCGGCCGGGAGCAGGCGCGTCCCGTTGCGTGTGCGCGCCTCGACGAGGACCGGCTCCAGGGCGGGCTGGCGCGGTGGTCGGTAGAGGGCTGTAAAGGGGTAGCGCGCCGCTACCCACAGGTTGAGCAGCTCCCAGCAGCCTAGGTGGGGGATGAGGAGCACCACGCCGCGGCCGCGCTCGAGGGCCGCTTGCAGGTGGGCCTCGCCGTGGGTACGGCGGATCCAGCCTACCGCCTGCTCCGGGGGGCGCTTGAAGACCGGGGCCATCTCCAGGCCCGCCTTGGCGGTCTCGGCCAGGCTCCGGCGCAGCAGGCGCCGCCGCTCGTGCCGCGGCAGCTCCGGGAAGCACAGCGCCAGGTTGAGCCGTGCCACCTGGCGCGGCCGGCTGGGGAGGTAGGCGAGCAGGGTGCCCAGCCCTGCGCCCAGCGCGTGGAGCACGGGCAGGGACAGCGCCGCCAGGGCGCGCAGCGTCCAATCCAGGCTCCGGGGCGGGCTCCTCATGCCCGCTCATCCTGCCAGCGGGGCCGACCCGGGGGCGACCCGGCCCTTCCCGCCGGTGGCATCCGCTCTTCCCGCCGCTAGACTTAGGGCTGGGCGGTATCTCGCGTACCGGCTACAGCAGGGTCTGGGCACGGCACCGGCCCTGGCTTCGCATGAGCCTAGGAGGGATTGGCGATGAGCACGAGCAACCCGATGGAGGAGATGATCCGCAGCTGGACCGACATGCAGCAGCGGATGTGGGAGGCCTGGCTGCAGACCGTCCGGGGCATGCAGATGCCCACCGGCATGGCCGGCCGCGAGGACTGGCAGAGGCAGTACCAGCGCAACCTGGAGGCCTGGGAGCAGGCGGTGCGCGAGGCGCTGGACGCGCAGGTGGCGTGGACCCAGAAGTGGGCCGAGCAGGCCGGCGGCGACCAGGCAGCCAGCGAGGGCATGCAGGAGGCGATCAAGCAGACCCAGGAGATGATGAAGGCCTGGACGGAGGCGCAGAGCAAGCTCTGGAACGCGTGGTTCGACAGCGTGAAGAACATGGACCCGTCGACCATGAGCGGGCAGTGGGACGCCGAGGGGCAGCAGGTGCTCAAGGCCTGGCAGGACGCCACCCAGCGGGCGCAGGAGGCGATGCAGGAGCTCTCGCGCGTGGCCATGAACGGCGGCGCCGAGAGCGGCAGCAGCCAGAAGGGCGCTAGCGGCGCCGAGAGCGGCAGCGCCAGCAGCCAGAAGGGTGCTAGCGGCGCCAGCCGCGCCAGCGCCGGCTCCTCCGGCGGGAGCAAGAAGGCCTAGCCCCGCCGCTCGCTAGGCCATGATCGCACTGATCCAGCGCGTCGACGGGGGGCGGGTGCGCGTCTCGGGCCGAGTCGAGGGCGCCGTCGACCAGGGCCTGGTGGCCCTGGTCGCCGCCGTGGCCGGGGACACCGAGGCGCAGGCGGAGCGCCTCGCCGATCGGGTGCTCGGCTACCGCGTCTTCCCCGACGCCGACGGCCGCATGAACCGCTCGGCCAACGACCTCGGGCTGGGGGTGCTGGCCGTGCCGCAATTCACCCTGGCCGCCGATACCCGCAAGGGGATGCGCCCGAGCTTCGGCCCCGCCGCGGAGCCGGAGCAGGGGCAGGCCCTGTTCGACGCCTTCCTCGCGGCCCTGCAGCAGCGGGCTTCCGGGCCGGTGGCCAGCGGCGTCTTCGGGGCCGAGATGCGCGTCGAGCTCACCAACGACGGTCCCGTGACCTTCTGGCTGGAGGCGCCGCCGAGGCCGGCTGGCGGTGTGTGATATCCTCACCGTCCCTGGCGGGCCACGCGCCCGCGGCAGCCCATACCTGCTGAGGTCACGACCATGGCCAACCGAACCGGAGAAGTCGAGCGTGCCACCGGCGAGACCGAGGTGCGCGTGCGCGTCGACCTCGACGGCACGGGTACGGCGGAGATCGCCTGCGGCGTGCCCTTCCTCGAGCACATGCTCGCCCAGGTGGCGCGCCACGGCGGCCTGGACCTGTCCATCTACGCCGACGGCGACACCCACGTCGACGACCACCACACCGTCGAGGATGTAGGCATCGCCCTCGGCCAGGCGCTGGCCGCGGCGTGGGGGGATAAGGCCGGGATCAGCCGCTACGGCTACGCCTACGTCCCCCTCGATGAGGCCCTGGCCCGGGCGGTGCTCGACCTCTCCGGCCGGCCGGGCCTGGTCTGCGCAGCGGAGCTGCCGCGCGAGCGCATCGGGCAGTTCGATACCGAGCTGGTGGAGGAGTTCTTCCGCGCCGTCACCAGCCACGCCGCCGTGACCGCCCACCTGGACGTGCTCCGCGGACGCAACGCGCACCACATGGTGGAGTGCCTGTTCAAGGCCTTCGGCCGCGCCCTGCGCCAGGCGGCCGCCCCCGACGAGCGGGCCGCCGGCAGCGTCCCGTCCACGAAGGGGACGCTCTAGCCATGACCCGCGTGGCCATCGTCGACTACGGCATGGGCAACCTGCGCTCGGTCTATCAGGCCCTGGCCCACGCCGCCGGCAGCGAGCACGGCCTGGCCGTCACCGCCGACCCGGCGGCGGTCCGCGGTGCCGAGCGCGTGGTCCTGCCCGGGGTGGGTGCCATGGGCGACTGCATGGCCGAGCTGCGCCGCCTCGGCCTCGTCGACCCCTTGCGCGAGGCGGCGCGCAGCAAGCCCTTCCTTGGGGTCTGCCTGGGCATGCAGGCGCTGCTCGAGCGCAGCGAGGAGAGCGGCGGCGTGGACGGCCTGGGGGTCCTGCCCGGCCGTGCGGTACGCTTCCCTGCCGGCGAGCGCGACAGCGCCGGGCGCCCGCTGAAGGTCCCGCACATGGGCTGGAGCCGGGTCCACCGCCCCCGCAGCCATCCCCTGTGGGCCGGCATCGAGGACGGCACCTGGTTCTACTTCGTGCACGGCTACTACGCCGCCGTCGACGACCCGGGCGGGGTGGTCGGCGAGGCCGAGCACGGTCGGCGCTTCGCCGCCGCCGTCGCCGCCGGGCCCTGCTTCGGCGCGCAGTTCCACCCGGAGAAGAGCCAGGAGGCCGGGCTGCGCCTGTACCGCAATTTCCTCAACTGGGACGGGAGCTGGCCGTGATCGTAATCCCCGCCATCGACCTCAAGAACGGCCGCTGCGTGCGCCTGCGCCAGGGGCGCATGGCGGATGAGACGGTCTTCGACGACGATCCGGTGGCCGTCGCCGACCGCTGGGTCGCGGCCGGCGCCGAGCGCCTCCACCTGGTGGACCTCGACGGCGCCGTGCAGGGCGAGCCCGCCCACGAGGAGACCATCCACGCCATCGCCCGGGCCCACCCGGCGCTCACGCTGCAGATCGGCGGCGGCATCCGCAGCCGCGAGACGGCGTTGCGCTACCTCGATGCCGGGGTGGACTACGCCATCGTCGGTACCCGGGCCGTACGCGAGCCGGCCTTCGTCGAGGCGCTCTGCGCGGAGGCCCCGGGCCAGGTCTGCGTCGGCCTCGATGCCCGCGGCGGCTATGTGGCCACCGACGGCTGGGAGCAGACCTCGGAGGTCGCCGCCGTAGATCTGGCCCGGCGCTTCGAGGACGCCGGCGTGGCGGCGCTGATCTTCACCGACATCGGCCGCGACGGGATGATGGCCGGCTGCAACGTCGAGGCCACGCGCGAGCTCGCCCGCGCCGTCGCCGTGCCGGTGATCGCCTCCGGCGGCGTCAGCAGCCTCGAGGACGTGCGCCGCCTCGCCGCCAGCCCTGAGGGCATCGCCGGGGCCATCGTCGGCCGCGCCATCTACGACGGCGGCATGGACCTGGCAGCGGCCATCCGCACCGCCGAGGAGGCGCGCCCATGACCGCCAAGCGCATCATCCCCTGCCTGGACGTGGATGCCGGCCGGGTGGTCAAGGGCGTCCAGTTCGTGGACATCCGTGACGCCGGCGACCCGGTCGAGGTGGCCCGGCGCTACGACGCCATGGGCGCCGACGAGCTGACCTTCCTGGACATCACCGCTAGCCACCAGGGGCGCGAGACGCTCTACGACGTGGTCGAGGCGGTGGCCGGCCAGGTCTTCATCCCGCTGACCGTCGGCGGCGGCGTGCGGAGCGTGGCCGATATCCGGCGCCTGCTCAATGCGGGCGCCGACAAGGTCACCATCAACACCGCCGCGGTACACCACCCGGAGCTCGTCGAGGAGGCCGCCTCCCGCTTCGGCTCGCAGTGCATCGTGGTGGCGGTGGACGCCAAGCAGGTCGAGGACGGCCCGCCGCGCTGGGAGATCTTCACCCACGGCGGCCGCAACCCCACCGGGCTCGACGCCGTGGCCTGGAGCCAGCGCATGGCCGGGCTCGGCGCCGGCGAGCTCCTGGTCACCAGCATGGACCGCGACGGCACCCGCGCCGGCTTCGACCTCGGGCTCACCCGGGCCGTCGCCGAGGCCGTGCCGGTGCCGGTGGTCGCCTCCGGCGGCGTCGGCAGCCTCGCGGACCTGGCCGACGGGGTCGATGCGGGCGGCGCCGATGCCGTGCTGGCGGCGAGCATCTTCCACTTCGGCGATCACACCGTGGCCGAGGCCAAGGCGGCCATGGCGGAACGCGG
>CAJXKI010000113.1 GCA_913055765.1 uncultured Ectothiorhodospiraceae bacterium | reverse complement strand
GGGATCGAGCTGCCCGCCGCCAGGCTCGCCGCCTTGCCCCGGGGCGGCCTCCCCCGCCGCCTGGCGGCGGCGCACCAGCTCCTCGGTCTGGCGCACGGTCAGCCCCTCCTTGGCGACGCGGGCGGCGACCTCGCTCTGGGCGCTACCGGTGAGGCCGGCGAGCGCCTTGGCGTGGCCGGTCTCGAGGCTGCCGTCACCCACGAGGCGCTGCACGTCCTCGTTGAGCTCGAGCAGGCGCAGGAGGTTGGTCACCGCCGTACGCGAGCGGCCCACGGCCTCAGCGGTACGCTGGTGGGAGAGCCCGAAGTCGTGGATGAGCCGGCGCAGCGCGCCCGCTGCCTCCAGGGGGTTCAGGTCCTCGCGCTGGAGGTTCTCGATCAGGCCGACAGCGACCGCCGCCTCGTCCGAGACCTCGCGGACCAGGGCCGGGACGGTCTCGACGCCGGCCCGCTGGGCCGCCCGCCAGCGCCGCTCCCCGGCGATGATCTGGAAGCGGCCCGCCGCCGTGGGACGGACGACCAAGGGCTGGACCACGCCCTGGGCGCAGATGGAGTCGGCGAGCTCCTGCAGCCCCTGCTCGTCGAAGTGCCGGCGCGGCTGGTAGGGGCCGCGCTCGAGCAGGTCCACCGGCAGCTCCTGCAGCTGCCCGTCCTCCGCCGCCTGGCCGGTGGCGGCCGTGCCGGCCTCGTCACCGAGCAGGGCATCCAGGCCGCGGCCGAGGCCGCGCTTCTTGTTCGACATACCTGCCGTACTCCTCTGCGTCTCGATATAGGCTCAGGCGGAGGCCGCCGAGGCGGCACCGCCGCTGCGCTGGCGGCGCTCCATCTCGCTGGCCAGCGCCACGTAGGCCAACGCCCCCCGGGAGGCGCGGTCGTAGGCCAGCGCCGGGAGGCCGTGGCTGGGCGCCTCCGCCAGGCGCACGTTGCGCGGGATCACGGCCTCGTACAGCTGCCCGCCGAAGTGTGCGGCCAGCTGCTCCCCGACCTGGCCGGCCAGGTTGTTGCGGGCGTCGTACATCGTGCGCACCAGGCCCTCGATGACCAGCTCCGGGTTGGCGCTGGCCTGGACGCCGCGGATCGTGTCCAGCAGCGCGGCCAGGCCCTCGAGGGCGAGGTACTCGCACTGGACAGGGATCAGGGCGCCGTGGGCAGCAGCCAGGGCATTCAGGGTGAGGATGTTCAGCGCCGGCGGGCAGTCGATGAAGAGGTAATCGTAGCCGTCCGCCACCTGCCGCAGCTGATTGTGCAGGCGCTGCTCGCGCCGCTCCGCCTCGAGTAGCTCCACCTCCGCGGCCGTGAGGTCGCCATTGGCAGGGAGGGCATCGAAGCCGGCCTCCGCCAGCGTCTGGATGGCCTCACGGGCGGAGCACTGCTCGGTGAGCACCTCGTAGGCGGTCGGGTCGACGGCCCGCCGGTCCAGCCCCGAGCCTACGGTGGCATTGCCCTGCGGATCCAGGTCGACGAGCAGGACGCGCCTGCCGTTGGCTGCCAGGGCGGCCGCGAGGTTCACGCAGGTGGTGGTCTTGCCCACGCCGCCCTTCTGGTTGGTTACTGCGATGATCCGCCCCATGGCGAGTCCTCCTGCATGATTGCCGGTCCGAGCGACACCGGGATTATGGGGGGCCGGGCGCCCGGCGGATGACCAGCCGCGCCCGTCCGCGGCCGCCTACCGTAGGGAGCTCGTGGACCTCCAGGCCGGCGGCCTCGTCCTCGGGCAGCGCCTGCAGCTCGGCCTCAGCCCGCTCCCCCTTGAGGGCGAGCAGCCGGCCTCCGAGCGCGAGGAGGTGCCGGGTAGCCGGGATCAGCTCCTTGAGCGCCGCCACGGCGCGGGCGGTGACGACCGCGTAGCCGCCCTCGGCGAGGGCCTCCATGCGTGCCTGCCGCACGGTGACCTGGCCGAGGCCGAGCTCCGTGCAGCACTGGCGCAGGAAGCGCGCCTTCTTGCCGCTGCTATCCAGCAGCGTGACCGACCTCTCCGGCTCGAGGATGGCCAGCGGCAGGCCCGGCAGGCCGGGCCCGCTGCCCACGTCGAGCAGCGGCCCCGGCTGCAGGTAGGCACGGATCACTAGGCTGTCGACGAGGTGGCGATCGACGAGCTCCTCCTCGGTGCGGGCCGCCGTGAGATTGTACGCCCGATTCCAGCGCATGAGCAGGGCGGCATAGGCCGCCAGCCGCTCGCAGCTGGCCTCGGGCAGTGCCAGGCCCACCCCCTCCTCCAGGCGCCTCTGCAGGGCCTCACGCCGCATCGTCGCCCTCGCGCGGCGGCCGGAGCCAGCCGCGCCGGCGCAGGTGGATCAGCAGCAGCGAGATCGCCGCCGGCGTCACGCCGGGCAGGCGGGCGGCCTGCCCCACCGTCGCCGGGCGGACGCGGCTGAGCCGCTCACGCACCTCGGTGGCCAGCCCGTCGATCTCGGCGTAGTCGAGCGCCTCCGGCAGGGGGACCGAGGCGTAGCGCTGGTACCGCCGGTTCTCGGCCTCTTGGCGCTCCACGTAGCCGGCGTAGCGGGCCTCGATCTCCAGCTGCTGCGCCACACCCTGCGGCGGCCCCGGCTCGCCGAGCCCACCGATGAAGCGCACGTCGTCGTAGCTGAGCTCAGGCCGGCGCAGCAGCTCGAGCAGGCTCTGGTCGCGGCGCAGCGGCCCCCCGAGCCGGGCGGTGCGCGCCTCGTCGAGCTGCCCTGGGGAGACCCGGGTCTCGCGGAGCCGGTGGCGTTCCCGCTCCAGGGCGTCGCGATAGCGCTCGAAGTGCCGCCACTGCGCCTCGCCGACGGAGCCGAGCCGGTAGCCGACCTCTGTGAGCCGCTCCTCAGCGTTGTCGACTCGCAGGCGGAGCCGGCTCTCGGCCCGGCTGGTAAACATGCGGTACGGCTCCGCCACCCCGGAGGTCACCAGGTCGTCGATGAGCACGCCGATGTACGCCTCCTCCCGGGCCGGGAACCACGCCTCGAGCCCGGCGGCGCGGCGCGCAGCGTTGAGCCCGGCGATGAGGCCCTGGGCCGCGGCCTCCTCATAGCCGGTGGTGCCGTTGATCTGGCCGGCGAGGTAGAGGCCCCCGATAGCGCTGCTCTCCAGCCACGGCTGGAGATCGCGCGGATCGAGGAAGTCGTACTCGATGGCGTAGCCCGGGCGCGTGATATGGGCCCGCTCAAGACCGGGCATGGAGCGGACGATGGCCTGCTGGACGGCGTAAGGCAGGCCGGTGGAGATGCCGTTCGGGTAGAGCTCGACGGCGTCGACGCCCTCGGGCTCCAGGAAGACCTGGTGGTGGTCCCGGTCGGCGAAGCGCACCACCTTGTCCTCGATGGAGGGGCAGTACCGGGGTCCGACGGAGTCGATGGCGCCGCTGTAGATCGGCGACTGGTCCAGCGCCGCCCGGATCTCCTCATGGGTCTGCGGCGTCGTCCAGGAGATCAGGCACGGCGCCTCGGGCAACGGCTCGGCCGGGGGTGCGAACGGCGAGAACAGCGGCCGGGGCGCCTCGCCGTGCTGCGCGTCGAGCCGCTCCACGTCGACGCTGCGCCGGTCGATGCGCGGCGGTGTCCCGGTCTTGAGCCGCTGCACGTTCAGCCCGAGGCCGCGCAGCGAGGCGGCCAGCCTATCGGCAGCCGGGTCGCCGGCCCGTCCCGCCGGGTGGCGCGCCTGGCCGATGTGGACCATACCCGCCAGGAAGGTGCCGGCGGTCACGACCACCGCCTCGGCGTGGAAGACGGCGCCGCTCTCGGTGCGGACACCGCGGCAACGTCCACCCTCGACAAGGAGCTCGACAACGGCGTCCTGGAAGAGGCGCAGGGGCGCCAGCTCCTCCAGGGCCTGTCGCGCCAGCCGGGCGTAGGCTGGGCGATCCGCCTGGATGCGAGGGGCGCGCACGGCCGGCCCCTTGCGGCGGTTCAGCACCCGCGCATGGATCGCGGCCCCGTCGGCCACCCGGCCCATGACCCCCCCGAGGGCATCGATCTCGCGTACCAGGTGGCCCTTGCCGATACCGCCGATGGCCGGATTGCAGGAGAGCGCACCGATGGTGTTGAGGTCGTGGGTGACCAGCAGCGTCTCGCGCCCGAGCCGCGCCGCCGCTGCCGCCGCCTCGGTCCCCGCGTGGCCGCCGCCGATGACGATGACTTGGAAGCGCTCGGGTGCCATGCCGCGATTTTGGAGCGCGATGTGGTGCGCCTCAAGGGCTCCGGTGTTCCACGTGGAACAGGCGCCCAAGCGCGCCGCTCCGCTTGTTCCACGTGGAACAGGCCCGGGCGGCTGTTCCACGTGGAACTACTTGCCGATGCAGAAGCTCGAGAAGATCCGCTCCAGCAGTGCCTCGTGATGCACCTGGCCGGTAATCTCCCCAAGCTGACCCTGGGCGCGCCGCAAGGCCTCCGCGACCAGCTCCTCGTGCGCGTCGCCCTGCGCCGCCTGCGCCGCCTGCGCCAGCTCAGCCAGGGCACCATCCAGCGCCTCCAGGTGGCGCTGGCGCGCCGCCCAGGCCCCCTCGCCGGCGTCCGCCGCGGCGAGCTCGTCGAGGCCATCCCGCAACGCCTCCATGCCCGCCCCCGTCACGGCACTGACCGCGGCCTCGCGGACATGCCCGCCCCAAGCCGAGCGCGCCTGCCAGCCCGGTGCCGCCCCGTAGGCGTCGACCTTGCTGCGCACCAGCACCGCGGGCCGCGGGGCCTGCTCCGCCAGGAGCGACTGCTGCTCTGGCGTGGGCTCCTGGCCCGCTTCCACGACCACGAGGAGCAGGTCCGCGTCCGCCGCCGAGGCGCGCGCGCGGCGCGCGCCCTCCTGCTCGATCTCGTCCTGCTCGCCGGCGTCGCGCAGGCCGGCCGTGTCCAGCAGCTCGGCCTGGCGCGCGCCGATGACGGCCCGCTGGCTGACCACGTCACGCGTCGTACCGGGCGTCGCTGAGACGATGGCCGCCTCCTGCCCGGTCAGGGCGTTCAGCAGGCTGGACTTGCCGGCGTTCGGCGGCCCCAACAGGGCCACACGCAGTCCCTCGCCGAGCCGCACCCCGGCCTCGGCGCGGCGCCGGATCTCCCGGACGGTGGTGACCACCCCCGCCACCTCGGCGGCCAGGTCCGGTGGCGCCGCCGGGACGTCCTCATCCTCGGGAAAGTCCAGGAAGGCCTCCACCAGCGCCCGCAGCTCGACCAACCGGTCCGCCGCGGCCTGCACCTCCCGGCCGAACGATCCCTCCAGGGAGCGCAGGGCCGCCCGCCGGGCACCCTCGGTCTCCGCCTCGATCAGCGCCGCCACGGCCTCGGCCTGGGTCAGGTCGATCCGGCCGTTGAGGAAGGCCCGCTCCGAGAACTCCCCCGGGCCGGCCCGCCGGGCTCCGGCGGCGCAGAGCGCGTCGAGGGTCGCAGCCACCGCCGCCGGGCTGCCGTGGCCCTGGAGCTCCACGGTGTCCTCACCGGTGTAGGAGCCCGGCGCCGGGAGGACCAGGACGAGCCCCTGGTCGATACACTCCCCCCCGGCGCTGCGGAAGGCCCGCAGGGCGGCCCGCCGGGCCGGGGGGAGCGGCCCGGTGACCTGCGCTACCACACCGAGCGCCCCAGGCCCGGAGACCCGAACGACAGCGACCCCGCCCTGCCCGGGCGGGGTCGCCTCTGCACAGATGGTGTCGGTAGCGGCGTCTACGCCTCGCCCGAGCGCTGCTCCTCCTGACGCATGATGTACCATTGCTGTGCCACCGACAGGATGTTGTTGGTCAGCCAGTAGAGTACCAGCCCCGCCGGGAAGAGGGTGAAGAAGCCGGTGAAGACGAAGGGCAGCACCTGCATGACCCGGCGCTGGATCGGATCCATGGGCGGCGGGTTCAGCTTCTGCTGCAGGAGCATGGTCGCCCCCATCAGCAGCGGCAGGATGAAGTACGGGTCCCGGCT
>CAJXKI010000112.1 GCA_913055765.1 uncultured Ectothiorhodospiraceae bacterium | reverse complement strand
TGGCGTTGCCCACCATGGCGATGGCGTTCCAGCGCACCAGCGAGCGGATGCGCCACTCCAGGTGGTGGTCGGTGTGCGCCGGCGGCCGGACCTCCCGCTGCCGCGGGATGGTGTTGATGTAGCCGGTGGTCGCCTTGAACGGCAGGTGGCCGAGGCGCCGGCGGCCCTTGGCGACCAGGTGCTCGAGGACCTGGTGCGCCCGCTCGGGCCCCTCGTGCTCGATGACCGCGTCCAGGGCGTCGAGCCACTCCTGGATCTCCTCCGGATCCGGATCGTCGCGCAACTCGGGAATCGATCTCATGGTTCACCTCTCGGCTAAAGGTCACCGTTGCCCGCAGGGCAGCGCAGCGGCGGTTGGCCGCTCCGCACCGGGACGGCCTCGTGGGGATCCCGGAATGCCCTCCGGGCGGATCGTTGCGGTCCTCGCCGGCGACGGGCCGCGGGGCCCCGTAGACCTCCCTGTCCCATCGTCCCCTCCCTGAGGCGCTCCTAGTCGTCGCCGCCTGCTGCCGAGGCCTCCGCCAGCGGCGCGCTCTTGCTGGTCGACATGCCGGCCGTCACGGCGAAGCGCATGGCGTCCTCGACGCTCATGTCCACCGGCTCCACCACGGAGGCAGGCACCAGGAGGGTATAGCCGCCCACCTGGTAGCTCATGGGCGTGTAGACGGCGATCGTGTGCCCATCGCCCAGGCCCTCGGCCACCCCCTCCCAGTGCCGGCGGGTGACCACGCCCAAGACCCGGTAGTCGCTGCCCGGCAGCGGCACGGTCACCACCTGGTCGCCGATCTCCTCGGCCTGGGAGACGAAGCTGGTGAGGTCCTGGACGGCGCCGTAGATGGTCTTGACCACCGGCAGGCGCAGGAGCACGCGCTCGAACCACTCCCATAGGCGGCGCAGGAGGTAGAACTTGAGCAGGACGCCGAGCGCGAAGATGGCGAGCAGGGCCAGCGCCACGCCCATGCCGGGGTGGTACCAGGCATCGGGTATGAGCAGCCGCACCAGGCTGCCGAGCCCCCGCTCGGCCGTGGCGATCAGCCAGTAGAGGAGGTACAGGGTGACGGCGGCGGGCAGGACCGCCAGCAGTCCCTTGAGGAAGATGTCGCCGATTCGACGCATGGCCATGACTCCCCCCGGGGTGCCCCCGAGCGACGGGCCCCGTCGGGGCCCCCGAGGGCAATCCTTGCGGTTTACGTGGTCTTCGGGTCGAGCTCGCCGGAGGCGTAGCGCTCGACCATCTGCTCCATGGGGATCGGCTTGATCTTGGAGGCCATCCCTGCGGAGCCGAAGGCCTCGTAGCGGGACTTGCAGATCTCCTTCATGGCCTCGGTGGAGGCCTTCAGGAACTTCCGCGGGTCGAAGTTCGACGGGTTCTCGGCCAGGTGCTTGCGCACCGCCCCGGTGGAGGCCAGGCGCAGGTCGGTGTCGATGTTGACCTTGCGCACCCCGTTGCGGATGCCCTCCTGGACCTCCTCCACCGGCACGCCGTAGGTCTCCGGGATCTCGCCGCCGTGCTGGTTGATCAGCTCCAGCCACTCCTGCGGGACCTGGGAGGAGCCGTGCATCACCAGGTGGGTGTTGGGCATGCGCTGGTGGATCTCCTTGATCCGATCGATGGCCAGGATGTCGCCCGTCGGCGGCCGGGTGAACTTGTAGGCGCCGTGGCTGGTGCCGCAGGCGATGGCCAGGGCGTCGACGTGGGTGTCCCGGACGAACTGCGCCGCCTCCTCGGGATCGGTGAGGAGCTTGTCCTGGTCCATCTTGCCCTCGGCGCCGACGCCATCCTCCTTGCCGGCCTCGCCGGTCTCCAGGGAGCCGAGCACGCCGATCTCGCCCTCGCAGGAGGCGCCGCCGGCGTGCGCCATCTCCACGGCACGGGCGGTGATGTCGGCGTTGTACTGGTAGTCCGCCGGCGTCTTGCCGTCCTCCTTGAGGGAGCCATCCATCATCACCGAGGAGAAGCCGGACTGGATCGCGCGCAGGCAGGCCGCCGGATTGGCGCCGTGGTCGAGGTGGACGCACAGCGGGATGTCCGGGTAGGTCTCCAGGGCCGCCTCGACGAGGTGGCGGTAGAAGGGTACGCCGGCGTATTTCCGCGCGCCGGCGGAGGCCTGCATGATGACCGGGCTGTCCACCTCCCGGGCGGCCTCCATGATGGCGTGGACCTGCTCCATGTTGTTGGCGTTGAACGCCGGCATGCCGTAGCCGTGCTCGGCGGCGTGGTCGAGCAGCTGCCGTAGGGTGATCATCGCCATAGTCTCGCCTCCTCCATTCTTTGGGTCAGGACTGTAGGTAATCGTCCACGCAGACGATCCGCAGCGTGTTGGTGCCCGCTGCCGCGCCGAGCTCCTCGCCGTGGGTTACAACCACATGGTCCCCCGCCGTGACCAGGCCCTGCTCGCACAGGCGCCCGATCAGGTGGCCCTGGAGCGCCGTGAGGTCCTCCTGCTCGGCCTCGAACTCGAGGGGGTAGACCCCCCGGTAGAGGGTGACGCGGCCGCGCGTCTCGGGGTGCCGGGTGAGGACGTAGATGGGGAGCCCGGAGCTGATCCGCGACATCCAGGAGGCGGTGCTCCCGGACTCGGTGATGGCGATCAGCGCCTTGATGGCGAAGTGGTTGGCCGCATACATGGCAGCCATCGCCACGGTCTCGTCCACCTGGGAGAAGCTCTCGTCGAGGCGGTGGTGGGAGACCGTGACCGTCCGGCTGCGCTCGGCAGCGCGGCAGACCCGGTCCATGGCCGCCACCGTCTCCGCCGGGAAGCCCCCGGTGGCCGTCTCCGCCGAGAGCATCACGGCGTCGGTGCCGTCGCGCACCGCATTGGCCACGTCGAAGACCTCGGCGCGCGTCGGGATGGGGCTCTCGAGCATCGACTCCATCATCTGCGTCGCCGTGATCGCGACCCGGTTGCGCGCGCGGGCGGTCTGGATGAGGTTCTTCTGCACCTCGGGCAGGGCGGCGTCGCCGATCTCCACGCCGAGGTCGCCGCGGGCGACCATGATCGCCTCCGAAGCGTCCATGATCTCCTCGGCGGCCTCCAGGGCCTCGGCCCGCTCGATCTTGGCCACGAGCCCGGCGCGGCCGCCGGCAGCGCCCAGCAGCCGGCGGGCCTCGTGGAGGTCCTCGGCGCAGCGGGGGAAGGAGACGGCGAGGTAGTCCGCCCCCAGCTCGGCGGCGGTGACGATATCGGCGCGGTCCTTGTCGGTCAGCGCCGGCGCGGACAGGCCGCCGCCGCAGCGGTTGATGCCCTTGCGGTCGCTGAGCTCGCCGCCGACGGTCACGGTGGTATGGACGGCGGAGCCCTCGACCCGGTCGACGCGAACCACCAGGCGACCGTCGTCGAGGAGCAGCTCGTCGCCGGGGCTGAGGTCCTGGGGCAGGCCCTCGTAGGCCACGCCCACCCCCGCGCGGTCCCCGCTGTCCGGGTCGATGGCCGGGTCGAGGACGAACGGCTCGCCTCGCTGCAGGAAGATCGGCCCATCGCGGAAGCGCTCGATGCGGATCTTCGGCCCCTGCAGGTCCACCAGGATGCCGATACGGCGGCCGTTCTGCTCCCCCCAGGCGCGAACCGCCTCGACACGCCGGCGATGCTCCGCCGGCTCACCGTGGGAGAGGTTGACCCGCACCACGTCCACACCGGCCGAGAGGACCGAGCCGAGGTCCTCTGGCCGGTCCATGGCCGGTCCCAGGGTCGCTAGGATCTTGGTCCTGCGCGGCATCAAGGCGCCGTGCCCTCCCTTGGTCGTCGGACCGTCGATCACTGGCCCGCCGCACGCCGTTCCAGGGCTGCGACACCCGGCAGCTCACGCCCCTCGAGGAACTCGAGGAAGGCGCCGCCGCCGGTGGAGATGTAGGAGATGCGGTCGGTGACCCCGAACTGCTCCACGGCGGCCAGGGTATCGCCGCCACCGGCGATGGAGAAGCCGTTGCTGGCGCCGATGGCGTCGGCCAGGGCGCGCGTGCCCTCGGCGAAGGGGGCCACCTCGAAGACGCCCACCGGGCCGTTCCAGACCACCGTGCCGGCGTTGCGCAGCATGCCGTCGTAGCGGGAGCGGGTCTCGGACCCGACGTCGACGATCATCTCGTCCGCCGGGACCGCATCCACCGGGTGGATATGGGCCTCGGCGTCGGCAGAGACCTCCTTGGCGGTGACGACGTCCACCGGCACCGGGATCTCGCCGCCCTTGGCCCGCGCCTCCTCCATCAGCCGCCTGGCGGTGTCGACGAAGTCGGCCTCGTAGAGGGACTTGCCCACGTCGTAGCCGGCCGCCGCGACGAAGGTGTTGGCGATGCCGCCGCCGACGATGAGCTGGTCCACCTTGCGGCTCAGGGCCTCGAGGACCTGCACCTTGCCGGAGACCTTGGAGCCGCCGACGATGGCGACCATCGGCCGGTCCGGGTTGTCGAGGGCCTTGCCCAGGGCCTCCAGCTCGGCGGTGAGCAGCGGCCCGGCGCACGCCTCCGGGGCGAAGCGGGCCACGCCGTGGGTGGAGGCCTGGGCCCGGTGGGCCGTGCCGAAGGCGTCCATGACGAAGATGTCGCACAGCGCCGCCATGCGCCGGGCGAGATCCTCATCGTCCTCGGTCTCGCCGGGCTGGAAGCGCACGTTCTCGCACAGCACCACGCCGCCCTCGGGGACCTCGACCCCCTCGATCCAGTGGCGCTCGACGGGGACCTCGTGGCCGAGAATCTCCCCGAGGCGCTTGGCCACCGGGGCCATGGAGGCCTCCGCGTCGTACTCGCCCTCGGTCGGGCGGCCGAGGTGGGACATCACCAGCACCCGGGCGCCGGCCTGGGTGGCCTGCCGGATGCTGTCCGCGGCGGCGCGCACGCGGGTGTCGTCGGTGACCTCGCCGCCCTCGATGGGGACATTGAGGTCCTCGCGGATGAGCACCCGCTTGCCGCTCAGGTCGAGATCGGTCATGCGCTTCGCTCTCACGGCCACTCTCCTCTCCTTTGTTGTCGTATCTGCTCGTACGGCCCCGCGCGCGTGCCCTCAGCCGAGGACGCGCTTGGCCGCGGCCACGACGCTGTCCGCCGTCATGCCGAAGTGCTGGTACAGGTCCGGCCCCGGGGCAGACTCGCCGAAGGTGTCGATGCCGACGACGGCGCCCCGCGGGCCGACCCAGCCCTGCCACAGGGCGGTACCCCCCGCCTCGACGGCTACCCGCGGCACGCCGGGCGGCAGCACCTGCTCCTGGTAGGCCGCATCCTGCTCGCTGAAGGCCTCGAGGCACGGCATGGAGACCACCCGCACGCTGCGGCCCTCGCCCTCGAGCTGCTCCCGGGCGGCGGTGGCGAGCTCCACCTCGGAGCCGGTGGCCAGGATCACCAGCTCGGGGGTGCCGGAGCCGGCCTCCTGCAGCACATAGCCGCCACGGGCGATGGCGCGCGCCTGCTCACCGCTGCGCTGCTGCGGCGCCACCCCCTGCCGGGACAGGGCCAGGGCGCTCGGCCCCTCGCGGCGGGCGAGGGCCTGGCCCCAGGCCGCTGCCGTCTCCTGGGCGTCGCAGGGCCGCCACAGGTACAGGTTGGGGATCAGGCGCAGGCTGTTGAGCTGCTCGATGGGCTGGTGGGTGGGGCCGTCCTCGCCCAGGCCGATGGAGTCGTGGGTGTAGACCAGCACCGAGCGCACGCCCATCAGCGCCGCCATGCGCACGGCGTTGCGCGCGTAGTCGGAGAAGATCAGGAAGGTCCCGCCGTAGGGGATGAAGCCGCCGTGGAGGGCGACCCCGCTCATCACGGCGGTCATGGCGAACTCGCGGACGCCGTAGAAGACGTAGTTGCCGTCGGCCTCCTCGGCGGTGACCTTGGTGCAGCCGTCCCACCAGGTGTTGTTGGAGCCGGTCAGGTCGGCGGAGCCGCCGAGCAGCTCGGG
>CAJXKI010000111.1 GCA_913055765.1 uncultured Ectothiorhodospiraceae bacterium | reverse complement strand
GTGTACTTGCACTTGATGCAGTTCTCGGTGACGACGTAGGTCATGTGACTGGCTCCGTTGCCGTTTCAGGTCCTTGCGCCTGCTGGGGTCGGCGCTCTTGGGAGGCCGGCCCGCGTCCCGGGCATTCTAACCGGTCTTCCCCCGTGCTCCTACCTACTCCTGGCACTGCGCCTTGAGCTGGTAGAGGGTCTCCAGCGCCTGCCGGGGCGTCAGCTCGTCCGGGTCGAGCGCAGCCACCGCCTCGCGGACGGGGTCGGGCTCCGGCTCGGGCGCCGGGTCCGGCGGCGGCGCGCCCGCCGGCTCGGGGCCGAACAGCGGCAGCTGCGCCGAGCCGCTATCGGCACCCTCGCCGGACTCCAGGCTGCGCAGCTTCTCCCGCGCCGCCTGCAGGACGGCCTGGGGCACACCGGCGAGCGCCGCCACCTGCAGGCCGTAGCTCTGGCTCGCCGGGCCGTCGCGCACGGCGTGGAGGAAGACGATGCGCTCGCCGTGCTCAGCCGCCTCGAGGTGGACGTTCACCACGCCGGGGTGGTGCTGCTCCAGGGCCGTCATCTCGAAGTAGTGGGTGGCGAACAGGGTGAAGGCGCGGATGTGCGCCGCCAGCCGCTCGGCGGTGGCCCAGGCCAGGGCGAGGCCGTCGAAGGTGCTCGTCCCGCGGCCGATCTCGTCCATGAGGACCAGGCTCTCGGCGGTGGCGTTGTGGAGGATGTTGGCGGTCTCGGTCATCTCCACCATGAAGGTGGACCGCCCCGAGGCGAGGTCGTCGGCGGCGCCGATGCGCGTGAAGATCCGGTCGATGGGGCCGAGGACGGCGCGCTCGGCGGGGACGAAGGCGCCGGCGTAGGCGAGCAGGGCGATCAGGGCGGTCTGGCGCATGTACGTGGACTTGCCGCCCATGTTGGGGCCAGTGATCAGCAGCATGCGGCGCCGGTTGTCCAGGCGTACGTCGTTGGGGACGAAGGGGGCGTCCAGGGCCTGCTCGACCACCGGGTGGCGGCCGCCCTCGATGCGGACGCCGGGCGTGTCGCTGAGCTGGGGCTGGACGTAGTCCAGGGTCCGGGCGCGCTCGGCGAAGGCGGCCAGGGCGTCGAGCTCGGCCAGGGCGGCGGCGGTGGTCTGCATCGGCGGCAGGTCCTCGGCTAGCTGGCCGACCAGCTCCTCGTAGAGCGCCTTCTCGCGGGCGAGGGCGCGCTCGCGGGCGGAGAGGACCTGCTCCTCGAAGCGCTTGAGCTCCGGCGTGACGAATCGCTCCGAGGACTTGAGGGTCTGGCGCCGGATGTAGCGCTCGGGGACCTGGCCGCTCTGGCTGCGGGTGACCTCGATGTAGTAGCCGTGGACGCGGTTGAAGCCGACCTTGAGGGTGGGGATGCCGGTGGCCGCGCGCTCCTCGGCCTCCAGGGAGGCGAGGTAGTCATCGGCGTTGCGCGACATCGAGCGCAGCTCGTCGAGCTCGGCGTCGTAGCCGTCCGCGATGACCCCGCCGTCCCGGACCGTCGCCGGCGGCGTATCGATGATCGCCCGGTGCAGCAGGTCTACGGTCTGCGGGTGCTCGTCGAGCTCACGGGTGAGCGCCTGCAGGCGGTGGCTGTTGAGCTGCCGCAGCTGGAGCTGCAGCTGGGGCAGGCGCTCCAGGGCGTCGCGCAGCCCGATGAGGTCCCGCGGCCGGGCGCTGCCCAGGGCGATCCGGGCGAGGATGCGCTCGATGTCGGCGCAGCCGTCGAGGCTGGCGCGGAGCTCGGCGAAGCTCCCCTCCGCCATGGCGGCCACGGCGGCGTGCCGGGCGGCGATGGTCTCGCGGTCGCGCAGCGGGCGCTGCAGCCAGCGGCGCAGCAGCCGGCCGCCCATGGCGGTGACGCTGCTGTCGAGCACCGCCGCCAGGGTGTGCTCCGCGCCGCCGGAGAGGTTGCGCTCGATCTCCAGGTTGCGGCGGCTGGCGGCGTCGATGGTGATCGCCTCGTCGCGTGACTCGACGGCTAGCGAGCAGACGTGGGGGAGGGTGGCCCGCTGGGTCTCGCTGACGTAGTGCAGCAGGGCCCCGGCGGCAGCGATCGGGGCCCCTAGGCCCTCGGCGCCGAAGCCGGAGAGGTCGTGGGTGCCGAGCTGGCGCAGCAGCAGCCGCCGCGCCGGCTCCCGCTCGAAGTGCCACGGCGGGCGGCGTCGGGCGATGCCGTCGCACCCGGGGGTCGTGGTCGCGTCGTCATCGGGGAGGATGAGCTCTGCCGGGCGCAGGCGCTCCAGCTCGGCCTCCAGGCCCTCCGCATCGGGGGCCTCCAGCACGGTGAACCGCCCCGAGGAGAGCTCCAGCGTGGCCAGCCCGAAGCCGCCCCCCTTCGGCCCCGGCGCCACGGCGGCGAGCAGGTTGGTGCTGCGCTCCTCGAGCAGGGCGTCCTCGGTGAGCGTCCCGGGGGTCACCACCCGGACTACCTGGCGCTCCACCGGGCCCTTGGCGGCGCTGGGATCGCCGAGCTGCTCGCAGATGGCGACGGACTCGCCGAGGCGGACGAGCCGGGCGAGGTAGCTCTCCACGGACTGGACCGGGACGCCGGCCATGGGGATGGGCGCGCCGGCGGACTCGCCTCGGGTGGTCAGGGTGATGTCGAGCAGCCTCGCGGCACGCTCGGCATCCTCGTAGAATAGCTCGTAGAAATCGCCCATCCGGTAGAAGAGCAGGGTCGTCGGATACTCCGCCTTGATGGCCAGGAACTGGCGCATCATCGGGGTATGCCCGGGGGCGTTGTCGAGGTTGGGGGCTTCAGCCTCGCTCTGCTCTGCCATGATCGATCCCACACTGGGAAAAAGGGGCCGATATGATACACGACGACAGGGCGCTTCAAGAGCGGGCCCGGTCCGTCGGCGAGGCGTTCCTGGCCCGGCGGCTGAGCCTGGCGGTAGCGGAGTCGTGCACCGGCGGGCTCCTGGCCAAGGTGCTCACCGACGGCGGCGGCGCCTCGGCGTGGTTCGAGCGGGGCCTAGTGGTCTACAGCAACGCCGCCAAGCAGGACCTGCTCGGCGTCCCGGCCTCGGTCATCGACGGGCACGGCGCCGTGAGCGAGGCGGTGGCCGAGGCCTTGGCCGTGGGGCTGCTCGGCCGGGCGCCGGTGACCCACAGCGTGGCCATCACGGGCGTTGCCGGGCCGGAGGGCGGTACCCCGGAGAAGCCGGTGGGCACGGTCTGGATCGGCTGGGGGACACCGGCCAGGGTCGAGGCGGAGCGCTTCCGCTTCTCCGGGGATCGCGATGCGGTGCGTCGAGCGAGCGCCGCGGCGGCCCTCGACGGCCTGCTGCGGCGCTGCCGGGAGGGGGCATGAGCGGCGCCGGCGCACGGCTGTTCTTCGCCCTGTGGCCGCCCCGGGAGCTGGCCGAGGCGCTGGCGGGCCTGCAGCGCCGGCTGGGCGAGGCGGGTCGCCCGGTGCCCCGGGAGCGCCTCCACCTGACGGTGCTCTTCGTCGGCGACGGGGATCCGGAGCAGGTGGCCGCCGCCGGCGCCCGGGCCGCCGCCGCGGCGGAGCCGGTCCGGCTGGGCCTAGACCGGATCGGCTTCTTCGCCCGCGCCGGCGTGATCTGGGCCGGCACCGAGGCGGCCCCGGAACCGCTGCTGGAGCTGCATCGCGGCCTGCGCCGGCAGCTGCGCCGGCGGGGTCAGCCCTTCGATGGCAAGCCCTTGCACCCGCATATCACCCTGTTCCGCAAGGCCGCGCCGCCGGCGTCCGGGACCCTGGCCGAGCCGCTGGTCTGGCGGGCCAGCGAGCTCACCCTGGTGGCCTCGCAGCGCCGCGCTGATGGGGCCGCCTACCAGGTGCTGGAGCGCTGGCCGCTGGCGCCCTGAGGGCGCGTGGCGCGTCCCAGCAGCGGCGCCGGGGATGGCTGCCGCCGGCGCGGATATGCTGGCCCGGGGCGGCTGTTAGAATCCCCCGAGAGGCCGGGTAGAAAGCCTGAGGGGATTGTGGAATAATCGCGCCGCCCCAGTGGGCCGGCAGCAGGGAAGCGGGCTGGAGCCGCAGGCGCCGAGGCCCGTCACCCGGGCAGTCACGCGACGAGGTGGAGCCAGAGATGGACGAGGATCGCAAGAAGGCGCTGGGCGCAGCCCTAGGGCAGATCGAGAAGCAGTTCGGCAAGGGCGCGGTGATGCGCATGGGCGACGCCCGCGCCGTGCGCGGCGACGTCAAGAGCATCTCCACGGGGTCGCTGGCCCTGGACGTGGCCCTGGGGATCGGCGGGCTGCCGCGCGGCCGTGTGGTGGAGATCTACGGGCCGGAGTCCTCCGGGAAGACGACGCTGACCCTGCACATCATCGCCGAGGCGCAGAAGGCCGGCGGCACCGCGGCCTTCGTGGACGCCGAGCACGCCCTCGACCCGGACTACGCTGAGGCGGTGGGCGTGGACATCGACGACCTGCTGGTCTCGCAGCCGGATACCGGGGAGCAGGCACTGGAGATCACCGACATGCTGGTCCGCTCCGCCGGCCTGGACGTGGTCGTCGTCGACTCCGTGGCCGCCCTCACGCCCAAGGCCGAGATCGAGGGCGAGATGGGCGACTCCCACGTGGGCCTGCAGGCGCGGCTGATGTCCCAGGCGCTGCGTAAGCTCTCCGGCAGCATCCAGCGCTCGAACACCCTCGTGGTCTTCATCAATCAGATCCGCATGAAGATCGGGGTGATGTTCGGCAGCCCGGAGACCACGACGGGCGGCAACGCCCTCAAGTTCTACTCCTCGGTGCGCCTGGATATCCGCCGCACCGGCTCCATCAAGAAGGGCGACGAGGTCCTCGGCAACGAGACCCGGGTCAAGGTGGTCAAGAACAAGATGGCCCCGCCGTTCAAGCAGGCGGACTTCGAGATCCTCTACGGCGAGGGGATCTCCCGCGAGGGCGAGATCATCGACATGGGCGTCTCCCAGGGGCTGATCGAGAAGTCCGGCGCCTGGTACAGCTACAACGGCGAGCGCATCGGCCAGGGCAAGGACAACGCCCGGCAGTACCTGCGCAGCAACCCGGAGACCGCCGCCGAGCTCGAGAGCCGCCTCCGTGAGCAGGTCCTCGGCGCCGCCGCTGGCGGCGACGCCGAGGCGGGGACCGGCGACGAGGCCGCCGACGACGGCGAGGGTGGCGGGCAGGCGCCATGAGCCGTGCGGCGCCGGCAGCCGATGCGGTCCGCGCGGCGGCCCTGCGGCTGCTGGGCCGTCGTGAGCATACGTACCACGAGCTGCAGGAGAAGCTGGCCCGGCGCGGGCACGATCCCGACGAGGTCGAGGCGGCGCTCACGGCGCTCGCCGAGGAGGGGGTGCTCGACGAGGCACGCTTCGCCGAGGCCTTCGTCAATAGCCGCATCGAGCGAGGCCAGGGGCCGGTGCGCATCGCCCAGGAGATGCGCCAGCGCGGCGTGCCGGAGGCGCTCGCCGACAAGGCCCTGGCCGCGGCAGAGGTCGACTGGCGGGAGCAGGCGCGCGCGGTGCGGCGGCGACGCTACGGCGAGGCGGCGCCGGCGGGCCGGCGAGAGGCGGCCCGGCAGGCGCAGTTCCTGCAGCGGCGCGGTTTCACGGCAGAGCAAGCGCGTGCGGCTGCGGCCGCAGCGGACGAGGACGACTAGAGGGTCCGTATGGGGGATAAGATGACTTCGGCGCAGCTGCGCGCTGCCTTCCTGGCCTTCTTCCGGGAGCGGGGGCACGAGGTCGTGCCGAGCTCACCGCTGGTGCCGGCCAATGACCCGACCCTGCTGTTCACCAACGCCGGGATGGTCCCCTTCAAGGAGGTCTTCCTGGGGCGCGACCAGCGCGGCTACACCCGGGCGGCGAGCAGCCAGCGCTGCGTGCGCGCCGGCGGCAAGCACAACGACCTGGAGAACGTCGGCTACACGGCCCGGCACCATACCTTCTTCGAGATGCTGGGCAACTTCTCCTTCGGCGACTACTTCAAGCGCGACGCCATCCACTACGCCTGGACGTT
>CAJXKI010000110.1 GCA_913055765.1 uncultured Ectothiorhodospiraceae bacterium | reverse complement strand
ATCTCGCGGACCTCCTGCTCGGTGTGCGGTACAAACGGCATCGTTCGGGCCCCGTTTAGCGGACGGGCTTAGTCCTCCTCGGCCACCAGCTCCTGGTAGGCGCTGGCGTCGAGCAGGCTGTCCAGCTCCCCAGTGTCAGCGGGCTGGATCCGGAAGATCCACCCCTCGCCGTAGGGGTCATTGTTCACGGTCTCCGGGCTATCGGCCAGCTCGTCGTTGCTCTCGGTGACCTCGCCGGAGATGGGGGCGTAGACGTCGGAGGCCGCCTTGACCGACTCGACCACGGCGCACGCCTCCTCGGGCTGCACCTGGGTGCCGACCTCGGGCGGCTCCACGAAGACCAGATCGCCCAGCGACTCCTGGGCGTGCTCGGTGATCCCCACGGTAGCGCTGCCGTCGGCCTCGACGCGGACCCACTCGTGGTTGCGCGTATACTTGAGGTCCTCGGGTACCTGGCTCATGGGTGTGTTCCTCGCAAATCGGGATGAATTCGCGCCTGCCGGGACGGGCTAGACGCATACCTTACCATGGCGGGCGAAGGGCGGCTTGACCGGCCGCGCGTCCACCTCCCGCTTGCGGATCACGACCCGGTAGCCGCCGCTGGCCTCGGCCGGGACGCGCGCCAGGGCGATCGGGCCGCCCAGCGTCGGCGAGTGGGCGCCGCTGGTGACCACCCCGTCGCCGGCGTCGGTGCGCACCGTATAGCCCTCGCGGGCGGGGGCGCGGCTATCGACGACCAGGCCGACGAGCCGCCGGGCGACGCCCTCGCGGCGCTGGGCCTCCAGGGCCCGGCGGCCGACGAAGTCGCGCCCCTCCGGCTCCCACGCCACCGTCCAGGCCAGCCTGGCCTCCAGGGGCGTGGTCTCCTCGTCCATCTCGTGGCCGTTCAGGTTGAGCCCGGCCTCCAGGCGCAGCGTATCGCGGGCGCCGAGCCCGCAGGGGCGGCCCCCTGCCGCCGTGAGCCGCTCCCAGAGGCGAGGCGCTTCCGTACCCGGCAGCATCAGCTCGAAGCCGTCCTCGCCGGTGTAGCCGGTGCGCCCGGCGAAGGCGGTGTCGCCGATGGCCGCGGCCTGGAAGGCGTGGAGGGCCAGCGCCTCCGCGGCCTGATCGCCGAAGAGGGCCTCGACCAGCGCCGCCGCCCGGGGCCCCTGGACCGCGATGAGGGCCAGGTCGTCGCGCGCCTCGGCCCGGGCGCCGAAGCGTTGCGCCTCGTCGAGGAGGTAGGGGCGGACCCGCTCGCGGGTGGCGGCGTTGGAGACGATGCGGTAGGTATCCTCGCCCCGGGCGTAGACGATCAGGTCGTCGATGACGCCGCCGCGCTCGTTGAGCATGCAGCTGTAGAGGGCCTGGCCCGGGCGTTGGTCGAGCTTGGCCACGTCGTTGGCGAGCAGGGTGCGCAGCATCTCGCGCGCGCCCTCGCCGCCGAGATCGGTGATGGCCATGTGCGAGACGTCGAATAGGCCGGCGTCGGTGCGCACGGCCTCGTGCTCGGCCAGCTGCGAGCCGTAGTGCAGCGGCATCGACCAGCCGGCGAAATCGACCATGCGGGCGCCCGCGCCAACGTGCTGTTCGTAGAGCGGCGTTCTTTGCGGCATCTCAGGGAATCGGTCACTAGGGTGGCGAGATACTATACGCACAAAGTCCGGGAAACCCAAACGAGGCCGCAACGTCCCCAGGCGAGGGGGCTAGAGGCGAGGGCCGCGGGCCAGCGCCGGGAGGTCCGGGCCGTGGCCCCCCGATAGCAGGGTCCGGAGGCAGCCCCGGCGCAGCGGCGCGCTGGCGTCGAGGGTGCGCAGCGCCAGGCCCCGCAGGGGCGGTAGCGGGCCGTGCTGCGTACTGAGCGCCCACAGCAGCGCGTCGAGGCCCGTCTGCATGCGCTGCCGGTCGCCCCACCGGCGGCGCTCGTAGCGGCGCAGGGGGCCGGTGCCGCCTGGATCGCGGCCGGCGTCGCGGGCCTCGAGCAGCGACTCGGCCAGGGTGGCGGCGTCGAGCAGCGCCAGGCTCACGGCCTGCCCCCCCAGGGGGTGCCCGGTGTCCGCCGCGTCGCCGACGAGGGCTAGCCGCTGCCCCGTGTAGCGCTCGGCGTGGCCGCGCTGGAGGGTTGCCGCCCGGCGCGAGGACACCGCCTCGACGGGGCCGAGCAGCTCGCCGCCGGCGGCGCCCAGGCGCTGGGCGAAGGCCGCCTCGTCGGCCTCGCAGAGCCCCTGGACGCGCCCGCGCGGCACGGCCCACAGCGCAGTGCACTCGCCCGCGGCGCTCGGCAGCAGCGTCAGCGGGGCGTCCCCCTGGAGGCGCTGGTGGAGCGTGGCGCCGGGGGCGCGGCGCGTGCGCACCTGGGCGATCACCACCTCTTGGCCGTGGCCGGCGCGCCGCCAGCCGAGCCCGGCGAGCCGGCGCAGCCCGGAGGCCGGGCCGTCGGCGCCGACCAGGACCCGGGCGCTGAGCTGGCGGCCGTCGCTCAGCTGGACCGTCACGCCGCGGCGGCAGACCGTGTAGGCGTCGACGGCGGCGCCGGGCAGGCGGCGCGTGCCGGGCAGGGCGTCGAGGACCTCGCGCAGGGTCCGGCTCAGGGCGCCCGCCTCGACCACGTGCCCGAGCCGGCGCTCGCCGATCTCGCTGGCGCTGAGGGTGAGGTGGCGCCCGCTGCCGGCGTCCTCCAGCGCCAGGGTGTCGATGGCCTGGGCACGGATCCGGGGCCAGGCGCCGAGGTTCTGGAGGACGCGCTCGCCGGCCAGATCGAGGAGCGAGGGGAGGGCGGGGCCGGCGCTGCCGTCCCCCGCCCCCGTCCCGGCGTATTCGGCCCCGTCGAGGAGCGTCACCGCCAGCCCGCCCCGCGCCAGGCCCAGGGCCGTGGCGAGGGCGGCGGTCCCGCCCCCTTGGATCACCACCTCCGTATCGGTCACAGCTCCGCATCCTCCTCGGTGGCGTCCGGTGGTCGGCAGGCGGCCCACGGCAGCGGCCCGAGCCGGCCGCTGGCGATGCGCAGCAGCGTGCGCTTGGCCGGGCCGCTGCGCTCCAGGGCGGCCAGGGCGCCGCTACGCAGCAGCCGCAAGGGCGGCAGGTCCAGGCTGAAGCCGCGTACGAGCCCGTCGGTGAGCCGCTGCGTACGCCGGATGTCCGGGGCGCGCTGGCGGGCGTAGGCCCGCAGCAGCGCCTCGTCGCCGGGGTCCTCGCCGGCCTCGAGCCGTCCCGCTACGGCCTCGGCCAGGGCGGCGGCGTCGCGCAGCGCGAGGTTGAGCCCCTGGGCGGCCACCGGGTGCAGGGCGTGGGCCGCATTGCCGGCCAAGGCCACCCGGTCCGTCACCAGCCGCGGGGCCCAGCTCGCCTGCAGGGGGTAGACGTGGCGCATGCCGCAGGCCTGCAGGCGCCCGAGCCGGTAGCCGAGGGCGTGCTGGAGCGCCTCGAGGAGCGCCCCCTCGTCGCCGTCGGCGTACTGTGCGGCCCGCGCGTGGGGCAGCGACCACACCACGGTGCAGCGGCCGGCGCCGATGGGCAGGACCGCTAGGCTCCCCTCCCGGGTGAAGCGCTCGTACGCCCAGCCCTCGTGGTGGCGCTCCGGGGTGAGGGTGGTAACCAGCGCGCTGTGCCCGTAGTCGCGCCGCCGGGCGCTGAGCCCGGCCAGCTCGCGGGTGCGGGAGCCGGCGCCGTCGGCGACCACCAGCAGCCGGCCGCTGAGCCGCTCGCCGCCGCTGTCGAGCGCCACCGTCACGGTCCCGGGGCCGTGCTCGACGGCGGCGACCTGGGCCGGGGCGAGGAGGGTCACGCCGGAGGCCTCCGCCAGCCGCTGGGCGACTACTGCGCCGAGGCTGCGGTTGGGCAGCACCCAGCCGAGGGCCGCCATCCCCGCCTCCCGGGCGTCCAGGTGGGTGAAACCCCAGCCGCCCGCCTCCGAGATGTGGATATGCCGGATCGGCGTCAGCGCCTCACGCAGGCTCGGCCAGAGCCCCCAGGCCTCGAGGATGTAGCGGCTCGACGGCGCCAGGGCCGTGTGCCGGTCGTCGAAGCTCGGCTGCCCGTCGCCCTCCGGCGGCACGGCCTCGACGACCGCGACCCGCGCGCCCCGATCGGCGAGCGCGCAGGCTAGGGCGCCGCCGACCAGGCCGCCGCCGGCGAGGATGACGTCGTAGGGACGTTCCACCAATGCTCGCGCTACTCGAAGGCGCCGCTCTCCTCGTAGCCGGCGGCCCGGACGGCGCCCATCAGGTCCTCCACGGCCTCCGGCTCCTTGGGCACGGTATCGGTGAGGACCCAGGGTGCCCCCTCGCGGACCACCACGTCGTCCTCGATGCGGACCCCGATGCCGTGCCACCGCGGATCCACCTCCTCGCTGCCCGGCGGGCAGTAGAGCCCTGGCTCCACGGTGACCGCCATGCCCGGCGCCAGGGTGCGCCACTCCCCCGCCAGGGCGTAGCCGCCCACGTCGTGCACGTCCAGGCCGATCCAGTGGCCGGTTCGGTGCGGGAAGAAGCGGCGGTGGGCGCCCTGCTCGATGAGCCCGTCGACCTCGCCTGCCAGCCAGCCGAGCTCCACCATGCCCTCGATGAGCACGCGCGTGGCGCGCCGGTGGAAGGCGTCGAAGTCCCGGCCGCTGCGCACCTCGTCGATGGCCGCCCGCTGCGCCGCGAGGACGATGTCGTAGACGGCGCGCTGCTCGGCGCTGAAGGCCCCGCTGACCGGCAGGGTGCGGGTGATGTCGGCGGCGTAGCCATCGATCTCCGCACCGGCGTCGATGAGCACCAGCTCGCCGTCGCGCAGGGTGTCCCGCTGGGTGGTGTAGTGCAGCACGCAGGCGTTGGCGCCGCCGGCGACGATGCTCGGGTAGGCCGCCTCCCCGCCGTGGCGCTGGAAGACGTGCTGCAGCTCGGCGGCGAGGGCGTACTCCGGCATGCCCGGCTCGACCACCTGCATGGCGCGGCGGTGGGCGGCCACCGACACACCAGCGGCACGGCGCATAGCCTCCAGCTCCGCGTCGTCCTTGAGCAGCCGCTGCTCGTGGAGGTTGTGGTCGAGCAGCTCCACGGTGGCCGGCGCCCGGGCGCGCCCCCGTGCGCGCTCGCGGCCCGCCTGCAGCCAGTGCAGGAGACGCCGGTCCCAGTGCTCGTCGCGGCCGAGGGGGCAGATCAGGCGCTCCCGGTCGGCGAGCAGCGCCGGCAGGCGCTCGTCGATCTCGCTCAGCGGCCACGCCTCGTCGGCGCCGTAGGCGCTCCGCGCGCCGTCCGGCCCGATCCGGGCCCCGAGCCAGCGCTCGGCGTCCGGGTCGCGATCGCGGACGAAGAGGACGAAGGCGCCCTGGCTGCGGCCGGGGGCGATCACCGCCACCGCGTCCGGCTCGGGGAAGGCGGTCAGGTAGCGGAAGTCGCTGTCCTGCCGGAAGGGGTGGTCCACGTCCCGGTTGCGCGGCTGCTCCAGGGCCGCCGGGATGATCGCCACCGCCGCCTCGCCGATCGCCTCGGCGAAGCGCTCGCGGTGGGCCTGCGCCATGCGTCGCGGATCCGGATCCGTGCTCATGCCTCCCCCGCCTCCCCCGTCTGGATGCCCGTGGCCTGGCCCATGTGCTCGCGGCACAGGAGCACGCCGACGCGGACGTACTCCATGAGCTCGGTGAACGAGCCCTCGTCGTCCTCCTCCTCGTCCGGCTCCGCGGCGATCCGCGAGATCTCGGCCATATCGGCCAGGTACTCCCGGACCTCGCCGGGCAGGTCGCTGTCGGAGCCCGGCTCCGTGCGCCCCAGGCCGAAGAGGAAGCCGCTGCACCAGCCCGCCAGCGCCCGGGTCCGCTCGGCCAGGGGCTCCTCCTCGGCGGGGAGCAGGGGCTCGAAGCCCATGGCGTCGTCGGCCAGCGCCGTGGCCGTCTCGTCGTAGAGCAGGGCCAGCGTCTCCAGGCAGGCGCGGGCCGCCTCGCCGCGCGGCTCCGTGTCGGCGAGGACCTCGGCGATCCAGCGCGCCTGGCT
>CAJXKI010000109.1 GCA_913055765.1 uncultured Ectothiorhodospiraceae bacterium | reverse complement strand
CGGATGCGCCAGACCACGTGCGCGGTCTGCTCGCTCACCCACTCCGCGCCGAGGGGCCGGGCGAGCACGGCCTGGACGACCTCGGTGAGCGGGATCCCCAGCGGCCCCAGGCCCAGCCCGACGGTGCAGACGCCGAGCAGCGCCGCCGCCAAGGCGAGGAGCACTGCCCCCTTGCGCCGGACTTCGCGGGCGTAGGCCGCCGTGACCGCCGGCGCCGCCTCGGCCGGGGCGCCGGCGGGGCCCGCCGCCGCCATCTACTCGCGGCCCTCGAGACCGCTCTGCTCAGCCAGGTGCGCGTAGAGGCCCGGCTCGCCGTAGAAGAAGCGCAGGATCGCCTCGCCGCGCTCGGCGCGGTCGACCCCGGCCATGGCCTCGGGGTAGAGGATCTTGGCTATGTGGACCAGGTCGATCAGGCCGGTGGCCAGGTCCCAGCCCATGTAGGTGCCCTTGAAGCGGTGGACGCGCCCCTGCTCGACGGCCTCGACGCCGGCCAGGCGCGCATCGCCGAGGACCGCCTCACGGCTCACGCGGCTCGCCTTGGAGGGGGTGTGGAGGAAGATGTGCGCCGGGTCCCACTTGATCAGCTCCTCGGCGCTGACCTCGCCGTCGCTGCCCGGGCGCCCGGCGGTGACCAGCTCGGCGCCGAGCTGCTCGACCGGCAGGTAGAAGGCGACGTGGTTGTAGAGGTTACGCCGGTGCGCCAGGTAGATCCGCGGCGCCGAGGCGGCCTCGGGGAGCCGCGACTGCACCTGCGCCACGCCCTCGCGGTAGTAGTCGAGGAGGGCCGCCGCCCGCTCCTGCCGGCCGGTGAGCTCGCCCATCAGGCTGTAGGCGGCCTCGATCTCCTTGAGGGCCGCCTCGGCCGAGCCCCAGTCGCCGCCGATGGTGCTGACGGCCACCACCGGTACGCCGAGCTGGCGCTCGAGGCGCTCCGCGCGCTCGGCGAGGGCGCCGGGCCCATCCCGCCGGGTGAAGGCCCAGTAGAGGAGGACGTCGGGCTCGGTGGCCAGCACCCGCTCGAGGTTGATCTCGGCGCCCGGCTGGCCGCCGCCGACCCGCGGGGTCTGCGCCAGGCCGTCGAAGGCCCGCGCCTCGACGGGCTTCTCCCGGGAGAAGCGCGAGCCGAACATGTTGCTGGGGATGCCGACCAGGCGATCCCCGACGCCGAGGTGGAGGAGCATGCGGAAGGCGTCGACGTTCACCGTGGCGATGCGCTCGATCTCCCGCGGCACCTCGACGCTGCGGCCGAGCATGTCCTCGACGGTCCGGGTCCGCTCCGCGGCGGGGGCAGCGCCCTCCTCCGCGCCACTGGGGCCGGCGGCGAGCAGCGCCGCGGCCGCGACGAGCGCGGCGGCGAGCAGGCGGGCAATAGGGTACGGCATGGGGTCCTCCAGGCTGGGCGCGATCCCCCGTCGCGCCGTGTCCTTGCCTCCAGGCCGGTCTCCGGGCTCGCGAGCGGCGCCCTGTGCGCCCGGCGCGGCGCCTTCCCGCACCGGGGGCCGAGGACCCCCGGGTGCAGTGGCTCGTGCCGCGCCTCCCCTCGCCTACCGTTGCGGGGACAGCGCCGGCCTTGCCCGCGCCTTGCGGCAGCGGGCGCACCGGCTTCCCGGTCCCGCGGCGCGGCCGCGGGACCCCGGCGGGTAGCCGCCGGGTCACCTGGAGAGCAAAGGACCCTACGGGGACGGCGTGGGAGTGTCAATCAAACCGCCCTCCGGCGGGCCGTCGCCGGGGCGTGTCCCCCCTCCCGGCTTGCAAGGTGCCGCCCTGCCCGGCTAGGATTCGCCGCCTCGGTGTGGGTGCCCCCCGGCGAGATCGCCTCGCCGGGGGGTTAAACGGGAAGTCCGGTCCAGCTGCCCCGCGGCAGTGAAGCCGGCGCTGCCCCCGCAACGGTAGGTGGGGCCCGCGGATCACGGGCCACTGCGAGACAGCCGTCAGCCGGCGGCCCTCGCGGGAAGGCGATCCGCGGCGGCGCGTCCAGCGCCACCCACGAGCCCGGAGACCGGCCCACAGCAACCCACGGAACGGCGTGCGGGCGGCGCGCCTGGGGGGCAACGGCCGGTCTCACCCGCCTCGCGGAGCGGCGGCGCTCGCCGTCGGCCTCCCCCAGCATGAGTCGCCAGCGCCCGTCGCAAGACGAGGAGCGCTGAAGATGCTGCATACCCCTATCGGGCGCCTGAGCGGCGCCCTGCTCGCCCCCGATGAGGCGTCGGGCGCCTGCCTCCGCGCAGGCTACGCCAGCGCCGACGAGGCCGATTCGACGAGCAGTCCGCCGCGCATACCTCCCTGGCGGCTGAGGAGGACGGCTCGTTCCAAATCCGCGAGGAGCCCGGCCGCGATGTGCGGCTGACCGGGATCCTGCGTTTCCGATCGAGGAAGGCCGATGAGCGACACGGCACCCCTACAATCGCTCGCCGAGGGCAGCGTCGGCGGGCAGCTGCTGGCCCTCCTCGGCAACGGCGGGCCGGTGCTGATCCTGCTGGCCCTGCTCTCCGTGCTCACGCTGACCCTGCTGCTGCTCAAGCTCTGGCAGTTCGCCGCCGCCCGGCTCTACGACCGGCGGACGCTGGAGGGGGCGCTGGCCTCCTGGCACGCCGGGGAGCCGGGGCAGGCCCTGGAGCGCCTGGCGGCGAGCCGGCACATCGGCGCCGAGCCCCTGGCCGCGGCCATGCGCGGGCGCCTGGATGCCGACGCCGAGGAGGCGCGGCTCCGCGAGGAGGTCACGCGCCTGGCCAGCGACCGGCTCGAGCAGCTACGCGCCTACCTGCGCGGCCTGGAGGCCATCGGCACGCTCAGCCCGCTGCTCGGCCTGCTCGGCACCGTGCTCGGCATGATCGAGGCCTTCCACCAGCTCGAGGCCGCCGGCAGCCGGGTGGATCCGTCCATGCTCTCCGGCGGGATCTGGGAGGCCCTGCTGACCACGGCGGCCGGGCTGGCCCTGGCGATCCCGGCCGTGGCCGCGCTGACCTGGCTCGAGCGGGTCGTCGAGCGCTTCCGGCACCGCCTGGAGGACGCCGTGACCCAGGTGTTCACCACCGCCCCGCCGCGCCATGCGGCTTGAGCAGCCACCGCGGCGGCGGCGCCTGGTGAGCCTCACCCCGCTGATCGACGTCGTCTTCATCCTGCTGGTCTTCTTCATGGTCGCCTCCTCATTCGTGGAGTGGCAGGCGTTCAGCGTCAGCGCCCCCGGGGACGACGCGGCCAGCGAACGGGATGAGGCCCCCTTGCGGCTGCGCGTCGAGCACCAGGGGTATCGCATCGACGAGGCCGCCTTGACGGCAACGGAGCTGGACGAGCGGCTGCAGGCGGTGCACGCCGAGGACGCCGAGCGCCGCATCTACCTCCTCGTCGGCGCCGGGGTGCCCGTGCGCCGCGTCGTCCAGGCCCTCGACGCCGCCTCGGCCGCCGGGCTGAGCCACGTGGCCGTGCGCCGCGGGGAGGCGGAATGAGGCTGCCCGAGCGCCCGCGGCGGGAGCCGGACGAAGGCACCGTGCCGATGATCAACATCGTCTTCCTGCTGCTGATCTTCTTCATGGTGGCCGGGACCCTGACGCCGGCATCGCCCCTAGCGGTGGACCCGGCCGCGAGCGAGGCGGGGGAGACGGCCCCGGAAGACCCGATCCGGGTGCTCATCGATGCCGAGGGGCGCCTGGCGCTGGGCGATGAGGTCGTGGACAGCCGCGAGGCCCTGCGCCGGCGCCTCCAGGAGCGCCTCGAGGACAGCCCCGAGCGGCCCGTGGAGATCAGGCCCGACGCCGAGGCCGACGCGGCACGGCTGCTCGAGGTCATGGACGACCTGCGCGCCGTGGGCGCCGAGCGGGCGCAGCTGATCACGCGCCGGGCGGATTGACGATGCAGTTGCGGTGGCCTCACTGGGTGGTGGCCGGCACGCTGGCCCTCGGCGCTCACCTCGCCCTGCTGGTGGCCCTGGTGCGGACGCACGAGGAGCCGGAGGTGGTCCGCGCCCCCCAGGGCGTCGAGGTCCAGCTCGCCGCGGCCGCCTCCGAGGCTGAGGGGGCGGAGAGCGGCGCCGAGCAGGCCGATACCGAAAAGGCCGATGCCGAGCAGGCCGATACGGCAGAGGCCGCGCCCTCGAGAGCCGCGGAGACGGCCCCCGATGAGGCCGAGGCCGAGACCGAGGCCGAGGCCGAGACCGAGACCGAGGCCGAGACCGAGACCGAGGCCAATGCCGACGCGGCCGACACGGCGCCGCCGGAGGCGCAGGCCAGCGACGCCCCCGAGCCGGAGCCGGCCCCCACCGAGCCTGAGCAGGCGCCCGAGCCGAGGCCCGAGCCCGAGCCTGACCCGGAGCCAGAGTCGGAGTCAGAGCCGGAGTCAGAGCCGGAGCCGAAACCTAAGCCAGAGCCAGAGCCAGAACCGCAATCTGCCCCCGAGCCCGGGCAGGACGATGCGCCTGAAGAGCCGAAGGCGGCGCAGGCTGCCCCCGGACCGCAAGGCAGCGATCAGGCGAGCGAGGCGGGAGAGCGCCGCGAGGCGAAACTGGGGACCGCCTCGGATGTCGACGATGCCTACTTGGCCGAGATCCGCCGGGCGCTGCAATCCGAGCAGCGCTACCCGCGCACCGCGAGGCGCCGCCGGCTCGAGGGCGAGGTCCGCCTGCGCTTCACCCTGGCGGCCGACGGCACGGTACGCGACTGGGAGATCGAGACCCCCTCGAGGCACGAGGCCTTCAACACCGAGGTCGAGCGCATGATCGAGGCGGTCCGCATGCCCTCCCTGCCCGAGGAGGTGGAGGCCGAGCGCCTGCAGCTGACCGTGCCCATCAGGTTCCGGCTGCGCTAGGTAGAGCCTACCCGGCGGCCACCTCGATACCGCGCAACCGCGCAATCCCCCGGTGAGCCGAGCCGTTTCGGATCCCGGAGGATTCCGTGGCTTTCAATGAAAGAGGTCGGGCCAGTCGGCGTACCAGCTCTTCATCGTGTGGATGGGCGGCTGGTGGTCCAGGGCCTTCTGCGGTAGGTGGTGATTGTACAGATGCACGTACCGCTTGAGCGTCTGCTCTAGCTCGCCCGGTTGTCGAAGTGGTGCGTCGCCAGGACCTCGCTGATCCGCCCTATTGGCAGATCAGCGATCAGCGAAGAGGTCCTCGATCCGCTCGGCCTCCAAGATGCGATCGGTCCAGCGTGCCAACTCCTTACCGCTCGCCTGCTCAAGCCGCTCGCGGTAGGCCTCCTTGGCCTCGGCGCCAAACTTGCGCTCAATCAGGCGCAAGAGCGTCAAGGCCTCTCCCTCCTGGCGACCTTCCTGGCGACCCTCTTTCCGACCGCGCTGAACCCACTGCTCGGCTACCGTCATCACTAACGCCTCCGCTTGCTCCGGCCGGGTCTGCTCCACGGCCTGACGAACATCCGCCTCCTCGATCGAGCCGTAGACCCTAGCAATATACACCAGCAACGGTCGCTCCAGCGGATGCCCCGGCGGCAGGTCTTGCAGCAGCCGCACCAGGTCCGCTCGGCCCAGGTCCTCGACGAAGGCCCAGGCCAGTGCCCGGAACACCGCCCGGACCACCGGATCCTGCGAGTACGACGCATCCGGCTCATCCGGGCGCAGGTGCCGGACCTGGTAGCCGAAGTCGCGCTGGAGCTCGAGGAGCTCGTCGTCCGCGTCGATGCACGCGAGCAGCGACAGCGGCACCGACCACACCGGCTGGCCATTGTAGAGCACCAGCGGGATGATCGGCGGCAGCTGCCGGTAGCGCGCCCGACGCCCCTGGCGGCTCTGCTCCGCGTAGCGCTGCCAGATCCGCTGCAGGTAGCCGAGCAGCTGCACCGGCGTGCCCGCATCCGGCTTCGACTTGTGCTCGATGAGCACGTAGAGGAAGACCGGGCGGCCCTCCCGCGTCCGCGCCTGGAAGAGCCGGTCGCTGTGCGTCTCCTGCAGGTTCGGGTCGACGTAGCTGCCCGGCAGCGGCTCGGGGAGATCGTCCGTCAGCCGCTCCTGCACCTG
>CAJXKI010000108.1 GCA_913055765.1 uncultured Ectothiorhodospiraceae bacterium | reverse complement strand
GGGGCGGGGCGGTGCCGAGCCGGTGTCCGCCCTGCCGGCGGACCGGCCGCGGCTGCGCGTACCCGGGCCGGGGGCTGAGGAGCGCCAGGCCCACGAGCGGCTGCTCCAGCGGGTGGAGGCCGCCTGCGGCGGGCCCGCGGTGTGGCGGCGCTACGCCCCGGCGAGCGCGGAGGACGGCGGCGCGTCATGATCCGGGGCCCGCTGCGGGCGCTGACCTTCGACCTCGACGGCACCCTGTGGTCCGTCGACGATGTCCTCGCCGCGGCAGAGGCGGACCTGCACGCCTACCTGCGCGGCGCCTACCCCGCCGTGGCGGCGCGCTTCGCGCCGGAGGACGTGCGCGCCCTGCGCCGGGAGCTGGCCGAACGGCAGCCGGGGCTGACGCGCAACGCCTCCACCCTGCGCCGGGCGACCATGCGCGAGATGGCGCACCGGTCCGGGCTCGCGGGGCAGGAGGCGGAGCGCTTCGTGGCGCGCAGCTTCGAGGTCTTCCTGGAGGCGCGGCAGGCCCGGGTCACGCCGTACCCGGAGGTGCTGCCGGCGCTGGCGCGGCTGGCGGGGCGCTTCCAGATCGGGGTCATCACCAACGGCAACGCCGACGTCCACCGCACCGAGCTGGGCCCCTACGTGGGCTTCGTCGTCCGCGGGGTGGACCTGGACGTCCCCAAGCCGGAGCCGGCGATCTTCAGCCACGCCTGCCGCTGCGCCGGGGTGGACCCCGCCGAGGTGCTGCACGTCGGCGACGACCCGCACGTCGACGCCGCCGGGGCCCTGGGCGCCGGCCTGCAGGCGGCCCTGCTGCACCGCGGCGCCCCGCTGGAGCCGGCGGACGGGGGGCCGGACTGTCCCACGGTGCCGGACATGGCGGCCCTGTGCCGGCTCATCGAGCAGTCCCTGGATGCAGGCGCGCCGGACAGGGGGTAGAATGCTGTACACGGTTTGTACAGCCTTGGGGGCCCGATGACCGGGGAGCCAGAGCAGACCGAGCCGGAGCGGATCCCGGTCGGGGTCAGCAGCTGCCTGCTCGGCCACGAGGTGCGCTACGACGCCAGCCACAAGCGCAACCCCTTCATCACCGAGGCGCTGTCCCGCTACTTCCGCTACACCCCGGTCTGCCCGGAGGTGGCCATCGGCCTGGCGACCCCGCGGCCGCCCATCCGCCTGGAGCGGGCCGAGGACGGCCGTATCCGGGTGCGCGGGGTGCACCGGCCCGACATCGACGTCACCAAGGCCCTTGAGGCCTACGGGCGGCAGAAGGGCCAGGAGCTGCAGGGGCTCAGCGGCTACATCCTCAAGGCCAAGTCGCCGAGCTGCGGCATGGAGCGGGTGAAGGTCTTCAAGCCCGACGGCCACCCGGCCGGCTTCACCGGCCGGGGCGCCTACGCCAGGGCGCTGCTGGCGCAGAATCCGCTGCTGCCGGTGGAGGAGGAGGGGCGGCTCAACGATCCCTCCCTCCGCGAGGGGTTTGTCTGCCGGGTGTTCTGCTATTACCGTTGGCAGCGCCTGGTCGAGGCGGGCCTGACCCGCAAGGGGCTGCTAGATTTCCACGCCGAGCACAAGCTGCTGCTCATGGCCCACGACGAGCAGCGCATGCGCGCCCTGGGCCGGCTGCTCGCCAGCCTGGGCGAGCAGCCGCTGGCGGAGGCGGCGGACGCCTACATCCGCGAGTTCATGGCCGCGCTGGCGCGGCCGGCCACCCGCGGGCGCCACGCCAACGTCCTCTACCACCTGCTGGGCCACCTCAAGCGGGACCTCGCCCCGGCGGATCGGCAGGAGGCGGTGGCGCTGATCGAGCAGTACCGCCAGGGCATGGTCCCGCTGATCGTGCCGATCACCCTGCTGCGCCACCACTTCCGCCACTGGCCGGATCCCTACGTGGCGCGGCAGTTCTACCTCTACTGGAACCCGCCGGAGCTGGCCCTGCTCAATCAGGTGTAGCCCGGGACCCGCGCGGCGGGTGCCTCCGATGCGGAAGGAGGACAGGCTGAGTGCCGGGACGTTCGATACTGCGTAAGGGCTGGCGGGTAGCGGCGCCGCTGGTGGTGCTCGCCGCGGCCGCGCTGGTGTTCACGCTCCTGCTCTGGAGCCGGCCCGAGCCGCCGGCCGAGGAGCCCACGGAGCCGTCCTGGATGGTCGCCACGGAGCGCGCCGAGCCCGGCGCCCATCGGCCGGTGCTGCGCCTGTTCGGCTACGTCGAGTCGCCCTCGGCGGTGACCCTCAAGGCCGCGGTGGAGGCGGACGTCGCCGAGGTCCCGGCCCGCGACGGGCGCACCGTCGCCGCCGATGAGCTGCTGGTCCGCCTCGCCGACGGCGAGCTGCGCGACACCCTGCGCCAGCGCCAGGCGGACCTGGCGGAGCAGGAGGCGCAGCTGGCCCAGGAGCGCCGCGCCGTGGAGGCGGACCGCGAGGAGCTGGACACCGAGGAGGAGCTCCTCGCCATCGAGAGGCGCCGCGTGACCAGGCTCGAGGAGCTGCTCGCCGAGGACGCCTCCTCGCCCTCCGAGCTCGACGACGCCAGGGAGGCCCGGGCGCGCCAGCGCCAGACGGTGATCCGCGCCCGGGAGCGGGTGGCCAACGCCGAGCAGCGCCTGGCGGCGGCCGAGGCGCGCCGCGATGCCGCCGAGGCGGCCCGGGACCAGGCCCGCCGGGACGTGCGGCGGGCCCAGGTGCGCGCCCCCTTCGACGGCCGCATCAGCGGCGTCGAGGTCGGCCCGGGGGACCGGGTGAGCCCGGGCAGTGAGCTGGTCTCGCTCTACGACACCAGCGCGCTCGAGATCCGCGCCCAGGTCCCCACCAAGCGGCTCGGCGCCCTGTACCGCGCCCGCGCCGCGGGCGCCGAGGTGGCGGGGCAGGCCCGCGTGGACGGCCGCGAGCTGCCGGTCGTCCTGGACCGGTTCGCGGGCCGCTCGGAGCAGGAGCAGGGCGGCGTGGAGGCGCTCCTCCGCGTCGAGGGCGAGCACGACGAGGTCCCCCTAGGCCGCTTCGCCGAGGTGACCCTGGCGCTGCCGGCGGAGCCGGGCACCCTGGTGGTGCCCTACGAGGCCCTCTACGGCATGGACCGGATCTACGTCGTCGCCGACGGCGAGGGCGATACCCGGCGGCTGCGCGCGGTGGACGTGCAGCGCCTGGGCGAGGCGCGCCGGGCGGACGGCCGCCGCGGCGCCCTGGTCCGGGCGCCGGCGGTCGAGCCGGGCGCGGAGATCGTCACCACGCAGATCCCCCAGGCCGCCGATGGGCTGCGGGTGCGCGTCCAGGAAGAGGGCAGCTGACCCATGGCCCAGGAGCGGCGGGACGCGCTGCGCTGGCTGGCCGACCACCCGGTGGCGGCCAACCTGGTGATGGCGCTGATGTTCATCTCCGGGCTCTACGCCATCACCCAGCTCAACACCCAGTTCTTCCCCAGCTTCCAGCTGGACGTGGTGACCATCCAGGTGGAGTGGCCCGGCTCCACCGCCGAGGACGTCGCCGAGTCGGTCACCACGCCGCTGGAGGACGCCGTCCGCGACGTGCCGGGGATCAAGGAGATGTCCTCGCGCTCCGCCGACGGGGTCAGCAACATCAGCCTCGAGTTCTTCGACGGCACGGAGATGACGGAGGCGGTGGCGGACATCAAGAACCGCGTCGCCACCGTGCGCAACCTCCCCGAGGCGGCCGAGGAGCCCACCATCCGGCGGGTGACGCGCTACGACCCGGTGGCGCGGGTGGTGCTCAGCGGCGACGCACCGCCCGCCAGCATGCGCGCCTGGGCGCGGGAGCTGGAGGACCAGCTGCTGAGCCGCGGCCTCGCCAACGTTGAGATCACCGGCATGCCGGAGCTGGAGACCGCCGTGGAGGTGGGGCAGGGGCCGCTGCTCGACGCGGGGCTGGGCTTCGGCGAGCTCGGCGACGCCATCGACGCGGAGAGCACCGACGTGCCCGGCGGCGAGGCCGGCGAGGCGGATATCGCCCGGCAGCTGCGCAGCCTGGAGCAGCGCCGCAGCGCCCAGGGGTTCCGCGATCTGCAGGTCACCGACGGCAGCGGCCACCCGCTGCTGCTCAGCGACCTGGCCACCATCGAGCAGCGCCCCCGGGATCGGCAGGTGGCCTACCGCTTCGGCGAGCGGGATGCCATCGAGCTCTACGTCCAGCGCGCCGAGGGCGACGGCTCGCTGGCCTCGGCCGAGGCCCTGGAGGCGTGGTACGCCGACGTGGCGCCGACCCTGCCCGAGGGCCTGGCGCTCACCATCTACGACGAGTCCTGGGAGCTGGTCAGCGAGCGCATCGGCCTGCTCATCAGCAACGGCCTGGCCGGCCTGCTGCTGGTGGTCGCCATCCTCTTTACCTTCCTGACCGGGCGGGTGGCCTTCTGGGTGACGGTGGGCATCCCCGCCGCCTTCCTGACCGCGCTGCTGGCGCTGTGGCTGGCGGGCGGGAGCATCAACATGATGAGCCTCTTCGCCCTGATCATGACCCTGGGCATCATCGTCGACGACGCCATCGTCGTCGGCGAGCGGGGCGTGGCCCGCTTCCAGCGCGGCGAGTCCGCCGGCGAGGCCGCCGCCGGCGGGGCGCGGGATATGCTCGCCCCGGTGATGGCCTCCTCGCTGACCACCGTGGCCGCGTTCATCCCGCTGATGGCCGTCGGTGGGGTCATGGGCAACATCCTCTTCGACATCCCGCTGGTGGTCATCTGCGTCATCGTCGCCTCGCTCATCGAGGCCTTCATCGTCCTGCCGGGGCACCTGCGCCGCTCCTTCCAGGGGATCGAGCGCCGCGGCGCCCGCGGCCCGGGCCGCCTCCGGCAGTGGCTGGACGGGGCCTTCGACGGCTTCCGCGACGGCGCCTACCGGCGTGGCGTGACCCGGGCGATCGCCTGGCCCTGGACCACGGTGGCCGGCGCCGTGGCCCTGCTCGTCGCCGTCAGCGGACTCGTCGCCGGCGGCCGGATCGACTTCACCTTCTTCCCGGAGCCGGAGGGGACGGTGCTCCACGCCAACGTCGGCTTCGCCCCGGGGACGCCGCCGGAGCGCACGCAGGCCTTCCTCGCCCACATGGAGGCGCAGCTCGCCGCGGCGGACGAGGCGCTGGCGGAGCAGGAGCTGGTGCGCCACTACGCCGTCCGCCACGGCAAGCTCCACAGCCGGAACGCCCAGGAAGCCAGCAGCGGCGACCACTACGGCTCCTTCACCGTGGAGCTGGTCTCCCCGGAGGCGCGCGAGGTCCGCAACGCCGACCTGATGCAGGCGTGGCGGGAGCGGATCCAGCAGCAGCCGGGGCTGCAGCGGCTGACCATCACCGAGCGCGAGGCCGGGCCGCCGGGCGACGACATCGACGTGCGCCTGACCCAGGGCGACCCGGAGACCCTGCGCGCCGCCGCCGATGACCTCCGCGAGAGCCTCAACGGCTACCCCGGCGTCGGGGGCATCGACGACGACCTCCCCTACGGCCAGGAGCAGTGGGTCTACCGCCTGACCCCCGAGGGGCGGGCGCTGGGGCTGACCACCGCCGACGTGGGCCGCCAGGTCCGCAGCGCCTTCGCCGGCGAGCTGGCCCAGGTCTACCACCAGGGCCGCGACGAGGTGGAGGTCCGGGTGCAGCTGCCCCGGGAAGATCGCCGCGCGCTCTCGGCGGTCAGCGATCTGCAGCTCCAGCTGCCGGACGGCGGCATGGTGCCCCTCACCAGCGTCGTGACCATCGACGCCCGCCGCGGCTTCGAGGTGATGCGCCACCACAACGGCGAGCTGGCGGTGAGCGTGACCGGCAACGTGGACCGCCGCATCGCCAACGCCGGCGAGATCCGCCAGGACCTGGCGCAGGAGGTCCTGCCCGAGGTCACCGAGCGCTACGGCGTCGACGCGGCGTTCGGCGGCGAGGCGGACTTCCAGCGCGAGACGCTGGGCGACATGCAGCGCGGCCTGCTCCTCGCCCTGGGGCTGATCTACCTGGTGCTGGCCTGGGTCTTCGCCTCCTACGGCTGGCCGCTGCTGGT
>CAJXKI010000107.1 GCA_913055765.1 uncultured Ectothiorhodospiraceae bacterium | reverse complement strand
GTCGACCATGATCAGCGCCCCGTCGCGCTCGACCACGGGCCGCTCGGCGGCGTAGTAGAGGGGGACGATGGGCAGCTCCTCCAGGTAGATGTACTGCCAGACGTCGAGCTCGGTCCAGTTGGACAGGGGGAAGATGCGCATGCTCTCGCCCTTGTGGACCCGGCCGTTGTAGAGCTGCCAGAGCTCGGGGCGCTGGCCCTTGGGATCCCAGCGGTGGTGGCGATCGCGGAAGGAGTAGACCCGCTCCTTGGCCCGCGACTTCTCCTCGTCGCGCCGGGCGCCGCCGAAGGCGGCGTCGAAGCGGTACTGGTCCATGGCCTGCTTGAGCGCCTGGGTCTTCATGACGTCCGTGTGCACCTGGGAGCCGTGGGTGAACGGCCCGATGCCCTGCTCCACGCCCTCCTGGTTGATGTGGACGATGAGCTCCATGCCCGACTCCTGCGCCATGCGGTCGCGGAAGGCGATCATCTCGCGGAACTTCCACGTGGTGTCCACGTGCAGCAGCGGGAAGGGCGGCTTGCCGGGGTAGAACGCCTTGAGCGCCAGGCGCAGCATCACCGACGAGTCCTTGCCGATGGAGTAGAGCATCACCGGGTTGTCGAACTCGGCGGCGACCTCGCGGATGATGTGGATGCTCTCCGCCTCGAGCTCCTTGAGGTGGGTGAGCCTCGCCTCACTGATCTCCATACGCCTTGCCGGGACCTCTCGGGCTGCCTCTCGGTGCGATAGGGGTGCGATTGTAAGGCCTAGCAGGCGGGCCTTCTAGCGTGGATCGCTCAGGGCTTCGTGCGGCGAAGGGAGAGAGGCTTGCCCGGGGAGGCGGCGTGGGGCGAGCTGCGCCTGCCGTGGGAGGTCGCCGGGCAGTATGCCCGTCGCTAGAGATCCGTCAGTTGCCTTATGGTGGTGCGACAGATTGAGCTAAGGAGGGCCAGGCCAGGATGGGCTTTCAGGCTGTTTTCGAGGCTGCGCTCGGGGAGGGGCGTACACCCTATCCCTACCAGCGGCGCTTGGCCGAGGGCGAGTGGCCGGATTGGGTGGAGGTCCCCACCGGCCTGGGCAAGACGGCTGCGCTGACCCTGGCTTGGGCCTATCGGCGCGGCATCCGAGCCTATGGCGGGCGTGATACCCCCGATCCAGGGACGCCGCGGCGGCTGATCTGGTGCCTGCCGATGCGGGTCCTCGTCGAGCAGACCGTTCGGAACATCCGGGATTGGATGGAGCGCCTGGAGGTCCTGGGCGATGCCGGCGAGCCGGGTCGGGTCGCCGTGCATGCGCTGATGGGTGGTGAGGCGGATCTGCGCCAGGGCGCCTGGGCAGCGTCCCCGGAGCAGGACGCCATCCTGGTGGGTACCCAGGACATGCTCCTCTCGCGGTCATTGATGCGCGGCTACGGCATGAGCCGCTATCAGTGGCCGGTCCATTACGCCCTGCTCCACAACGACGCCCTATGGGTATTCGATGAGGTCCAGCTGATGGGCCCGGCCCTGTCGACCACCACGCAGCTGGAGGCATTCCGCCGGGATCTGGGTACGGCCAAGCCGGCGCGCAGCATCTGGGTTTCCGCAACGATACAGGCGGAGTGGCTGGATACGGTGGATTTCCGCCGATACAGCCAAGGCGGGACCTCGCGACAGGCGCTGGACGATGCCGATCGGGCGGAGCCCGCGGTGGCCGCGCGCGTAGACGCGCCTAAGGCGCTGGAGGCCGCCGCCACGCGTCTCGACGATGCTACGAAGAAGCGGCGGGATGCCTATATCGCGGCCCTGGCCGAGGAGGTTCAGGCGGCCCACCGTCCTGCTGAGCAGACGCTGGTCATCGTCAACCGCGTGGAGCGCGCCCAGGCGCTCTACGAGGCCCTGGCAGACGCCTGTCCCGATCGTTTGCTCCTGCACGCGCGCTTCCGTCCGGCCGAGCGCGCGGCCATCGAGGGCCGGCTGCATGAAGCGCCCGGTGAGCCGGGGCGTATCGTCATCGCTACCCAGGCGGTGGAGGCGGGGGTTGATCTGGACAGCCGGGTATTGTTCACCGAGCTGGCGCCGTGGGCCGCCATGGTCCAGCGCTTCGGCCGCTGCAACCGCGCCGGCCGCTTCGACGACGCCCGGGTCTACTGGATCGACCTCGACGCAACGGGCAAAGAGGTAGCGCTGCCCTACGAGGCGGACGTCCTGACCCGAGCCCGGGAGCGGCTGCGCGCCGCCCCTTCCGCAGCTCCCGGGGACCTGCCGCCGGTGACCGAGCCGCCGGATGCCGCCCACGTGCTGCGTCGGCGCGACCTGCTGGAGCTCTTCAATACCGATCCGGATCTCTCCGGCTTCGACGTGGACATCTCCCCCTACATCCGCGATGTCGGCACGCCGCAGGTGCAACTCTTCTGGCGCGACGTGGACCGGGGCGGCGCAGCTCAGCATCAGCCGGCGCCCCAGCGCTCCGAGCTCTGTCCGGCATCCGTGGCGCAGGTGCGCGATCACCTGAGCAAGAAGCTTCCAGCCGGCCGGCGCAAGGCGATCCAACGGGAGACACCCGCAGCCTGGCGGTTCGACCCGTTGGCGGGCGACCGCCGGGAGGGAGGGTGGACCCCGGTCCGTGGTGCCGAGGAGGTCCGTCCGGGCCAGACCCTTATGCTGGCAGCCGGTGACGGTGGCTACGATCTGCACCGGGGTTTCCTCCCCGGCGCTGGCGATCCGGTAGAGGTGATTGCCGATGGCGCATCTGGCGAAGCCGATGAGGGCTACGGCGACGATCGCCTGAGTACAGCCGATCAAGCCGTCCGGCTGGACGACCACCTGGATCATGTGGCCACGGCTGCTGCCGAGCTGGCGGAGGCCCTGTCCCTGGATAGCGCAGAGCGGGGGCTGCTGATGGCTGCCGCGCGCTGGCACGACGTAGGCAAGGCCCATGAGGCCTTCCAGCGGGGGATCGGCGCCGCGCCGGAGGCTCCCGGCGGGCCGTGGGCCAAGTCCGCCGGCGGTGGGCGGCCCGACTACCACTGTCTCGATGGCGGCGGTGCACGCCAGCCGCGTCCCGGCTTTCGCCATGAGCTCGCCTCGGCCCTGGCATGGCTCGAGCACTGCGACCCAGAGCGGCCGGCAGTGGAGCGTGACCTGGTCGCCTACCTCATCGCTGCCCACCACGGCCGTGTTCGCCTGGGTCTGCGCGCCTTGCCCAGCGAGCAGGAGCCCCCGGATGCCGCCGATACCGGTCGGCTGTACGCGCGCGGCGTGTGGGACGGCGATCTGCTGCCGGCGCTGCAGGTGGCGGGGAGTTCCCTGCCGGGGACAGAGCTGCGGCTGGGCATTATGCGCCTGGGGCGTGGGTCCCAGGGTCCGTCCTGGAGCGAGCGCACCCGACGCCTGCTGGAGGATTGCGGCCCCTTCAAGCTCGCCTGGCTGGAGGCGCTGCTGCGCCTGGCCGACTGGCGGGCGTCCGCGCGGGAGCGCACATCATGAGGCTGGAGAGCTTCAAGGCTATCGCTCAGGCGCTGGAGCAAGGCGAGGTGCGCTATCTGGTGGCCGGCGGACTCGCGGTGAACGCCCACGGCTACCTGCGCTACACCAAGGACGTGGACCTGATTGTCGAGCTGGTCACTGACAACATCGAGCGCGCCATGGATGCGCTGGAGGGGCTTGGCTATCGCCCGGCTGTGCCGGTGAACGCGCGCGATTTCGCAGATGCTGGGCAGCGCCAGCGCTGGATCGAGGAAAAGCACATGCAGGTCTTCCAGCTCTGGAGCGAGCGGCATCCAGACAGCCCCATCGATATCTTCGTGAAAGAGCCGTTCCCTTTCGCCGAGGAGTACGAGAGCGCTCTGCGGAAGCCTCTCTATGGCGCTATCGATGTGCGCTTCGTTCGGCTGGAGACGTTGATCCGGATGAAGGAGGCTGTTGGGCGCGAGCAGGATCGGCTCGACGTCGAGCATCTTCGCATGAGGTTGGACGACGATGAGTGATCCAGGGAAGGGGTGGGAGGACCCCTGGGGGGCGGCCACCTGGGAAGGGTCTCGCCGCCTGCAGCTTCGCCGCTGGGCGGCTCTACCTTTGGAGCAGATCCTTGCCGCGCAGGAGGAGATGCACGCGCTCGCCGACGCGCTGAGCGAGGCCGGTGATCAGGGATCTGCTGGAGCCGCCGGCCGGGAGGGCACTATGGTTCGAGAGGCCGCGCTGGGAGAGGAGATGGCCGGCGGGCGCCAAGCCCTCCCCTTGCACGGTTGCACGCCTGTCCCCCTGGCAAGCTACCTCAAGGCCCTAGGTATCTTGCGGCTGGTGGCCGAGCAGGCCGATCCGGAAGCCCGTGGCTGCTGGCAGAACGAGCACTTCTTGCTCGAGAGCCGCCTGGATGGGGAGGAGTTGCGGCGGTTCTTCCTGGAGGAGTACCAGCCGACGCCATTACTCGCCCCATGGGGCGCGCGGTCTGGGTTCTATCCCGGATCGGCGGAATCCGGGGCACGTAAGATTCTGCAGCAGATCGAGGCGACGGCAGAAGGGCGCTTGGAGTCCTTCCGCCAGTCGATCCAGAGTGTCCGCAGTTTGCTTGAACGACACGGCTTTTCCGAAAAGCCCGATGATGACCGGAAGCTGGAATTGTTGCGCCTATGTCGTAGCGAGCTCCCGGAAGAGCTCGTGCAATGGCTGGATGCGTGCTACACGCTGACGGCCGAAGGGCGTAGGTTCCCACCGCTACTCGGCACTGGGGGCAATGAAGGCAGCGGCAGCTACCTCTCGGGGTTCGGACAGCTTGTCCTGGATTGTGTCCATAGGCGTAAATATGACGCGGCACTAGGTGCGGCGTTGCTCGGCACCGGTGCTCCACAAACCTCCACTGATCAGGTGCCGGGCCAGTTCGCCCCGGACATGGCCGGTGGTCCCAATCAGGGCTTGGGATACACGGGGGACGTTACGACCAACCCTTGGGATTATCTGCTGGCCTTAGAGGGGACGCTGTTGTTCTCGTCCGCCAGTACGCGGCGTCTGGGAAGCCAATCCTCGGGGAATGCCAGTTTCCCCTTTACGGTTCAGGTTACCGGCGCCGGGACGGGTAATACAGCGATAGCTGATGAGCAAGGGGCGCGAGCTGAGATGTGGGCCCCTATCTGGGAAGGCCTTGCATCTGCGGTCGAGCTGAGGGCGGTGCTTAATGAAGGGCGCGTCACGCTGGGCGACAGGCCGGTGCGTGAGGGTCTGGATTTCGCGCGGGCAGTGTCGCGTCTCGGGGTGGATCGGGGCATCTCTGCGTTCCAGCGGTACGCGTTCGTCCAGCGGTACGGGCGGAATGTCTTCGCGGTTCCCCTCAACCGCGTCAATGTGCAGCGCAACCCCGCTGCTGATCTGATCGACGAGCTGGATGTAGGTGGCTGGCTAGATCGCTTCCGCCGCCACGCTCGCCGGGATGGTGCCAACCGGGTTGCCTCCTTGGCTCGGCGGCTGGAGGACGCCGTCTTTGAGCTGGCAACTCGCCGCGACGATACGGCTCCCGCCGTACGCCGACTGCTTTCCGTACTGGGTGCTATTCAGCTGTACCTTGCCCGCAGTCCGGCTGCGCGGGAGGCCTGTCGGCCGGTGCCGTCCCTGTCGTGCGAGTGGTTGACCCGCTCGGACGACGGTACCCCGGAGATGGCGATCGCCGCTGCTCTTGCCGGGCTCCAGGCGCGGGCTCCGGACGGTGGTTGGGCCTTGCCCATGCGAATCCATCTGGCCCCAGAGTCTCCGGGCAAATACCCGAGCTGGGCGGTGGATGATACCCGAGCGGTTACCTGGGCCGCCGGCGCTGCAGTTGCGGACAATCTTGCTGACACCCTCCATCGGCGGCTGCTGGACGCTGGGCGTGGTGAGCTGCCCGACAAGCCCCTTTACCCGGCACGCACGGCGCCTTTGGGCGATATCGCCACCTGGCTCGCCGGCGAGCTGGACGAGCACCGCCTGGCCCATCTGCTGCCGGGGCTGATGCTGGTACGGATCCCCGGAGGCGTTCCCCCC
>CAJXKI010000106.1 GCA_913055765.1 uncultured Ectothiorhodospiraceae bacterium | reverse complement strand
AGGGCAACCTGAGTGATGCGAAACTCCGCGAGGTCGCCGACCACCCCCGGGTGAAGATGTTCGAGATCAAGCTCAGCCAGGGGGCCAAACCCGGCAAGGGCGGTATCCTGCCCGCCTCCAAAGTCACGCCCGAGATCGCGCATATCCGGGGCATCCCGGAGGGTGAGGCTTCCATCAGTCCCAACCGCCACGCGGACGTGAGCAACGAGGGCGAACTCCTGGACCTGATCAATCGGGTGCGGGACGTCACGGGCAAGCCCGTGGGCATCAAGACGGTGGTGGGCGACTGGGAATGGCTCGAGGATCTGTTGCTTGCCGTCCATGAGCGTGGTTCCGAAAGCGCCCCGGATTTCATCACCGTGGACAGTGGTGACGGCGGCTCCGGCGCCGCGCCCATGCCGCTCATGGATGATGTGGGGCTGAACCTGGCCGAATCCCTGCCGCTGGTCGTGGACCTGCTCAACGGCTACGGGTTGCGCGAGCGCATCCGCGTGATCGCGTCGGGCAAGCTGATCACCCCCAACCGGGTGGCCTGGGCGCTCGCCATGGGCGCCGATTTTTGCACCTCCGCGCGTGGCTTCATGTTTGCCCTGGGCTGCATTCAGGCATTGCAGTGCAACGAGAATACCTGTCCCACCGGGGTCACCACCCATGACCCGAAGCTCCAGCGTGGACTCGTGCCGCAGGATAAAGCCGAGCGTGTTCACCACTTTCATGCCCATCTGTTGCGCGAAGTGGGCATGATTGCCCATTCCTGCGGGGTATCCGAGCCGCGCGGGCTGACGCGCAAGCACGCCCGGATGATGACGGGGGACGCCCGCTCGGTGCGCCTGGACGAGCTCTGGCCGCCGGTGGAAAAGAATGTCTATCTGGATCAGGGCCGACGCTCGGAGCTGCAGCCCGCGATCCGGATGCCCATGTACCGCTAGCTGAGGGTTGCCCAACAAGGCAGGAGAGAGTGAATGAGCGAAGAGTTTGATCTGGTTGTCATAGGTGCAGGCTCGGGCGGCGTTCGGGCCGCTCGCACGGCCGCGGGGCTGGGCGCGCGCGTGGCGATTGTTGAAGAGCGCTTCTTTGGCGGCACCTGCGTCAATGTGGGCTGTGTCCCCAAGAAACTCTTCGCCTATGCCGAGGAAGATGGTCAAGAAGCGCCAGGCGACGGTGACGAGCACCAGGTGCTCCGGGCTGACTATGCCGCTGAAGAAGTGCCCGAACGCCCCCTCCGCCACGCCGGAGGCGCCCGGCGTGGGCGATATGTACATGATGAAGGTCGTCACCACCAGCAGCGCCAGGACGCGGCCGTAGTCCACCGCGTAGTCCAGCCCCCAGAGCAGGATGGCCGGGAAGGAGAAGAGGCTGAGGAGGAAGAGCACCGTGAACCCCACCGATAGGCCGATGTCCAGCGGCCGCCCGGCGAAGTAGGAGGCTATCCCGCAGCGGAAGTGGCACAGCTCCCGCCGGAGCCGGTAGCGCCAGCGCCGTGCCCGGGCCGCGCCGAGCAGGTGCAGCCGCTGCAGGAGCCCCAGGCCGGCGTCGGCGGGCTGGATGAGCCAGCGGGTCCGGCGCAGCACCACGGCGAAGAAGCCCAGGTAGCCCACGGTGAAGGCGATGAGGTACGGCGCCAGCGCCCCGTCGAGCAGGGTGCCGTCGAAGATGTTGAGCACCAGCGGCAGCACCGCCGCGCCTGTGAAGATGAGCCCGGCGGCGAGCAGGGTGCGCACCGTGGTCGCCGCCGTGGCGGTGCCCACCGGCACGCCGCGGCGCTGCAGGTACCAGATCTGCGCCACGCCGCCGCCGGTGGCCATGGGCGTGACGTTGGAGAAGAAGAGGTTGATGAACACCAGCCGCGCGATCCACGGCAGCGGCACCGGCCGGCCCAGCGCCCGCAGGGTGAAGTACAGCCGCAGCCCGTCGGCGGTGAAGTAGACGGCCAGCAGCCCCGCCACCGCGGCGAGCAGGCCCGGCTCGAGGAGCCGGGCATCGAAGCCCACCGAGCGCTCGGCGACGCCGGCGTAGATCGCCCAGGCGCCGCCGAGGCTGAGGAGGATGAACAGCCCGGCGAAGGCGAGCAGGCGGGAGGGGGCGAGATGGTCCATGCGGCTACCGAGCCACCCGTCTCTGGATTGCGTTCCTGGATCGTGAGCGCGCCCAGCGCAGGCCCCGCCGTAGGAGCCTGGCGAAGCGCCAGGCCTTGGCGTGCACCAAGACCTGGGCACCCGCCACCGGAACGAGCAGCAGCATCAGGAGCCAGTCCGGCACGCCGGCCCAGGCGCCCAGGACCCCGATCCCGCCCAGTATGGCACTGACGGCGAGGAGGACTGAGACCGCCTGCGCCGGGTTGAGGCCGGCCCGGTAGAGGATGTGGTGCAGGTGCTCCCGATCCGGCTGGAACGGGGCGGCGCCGCGTAGCATGCGCCGGCTCGCCAGGGTGATGGTATCGACGATAGGCAGGGCCAGGATCCAGGCGATGGCCACCGGCGGCAGCACGGCCGCCTCGCCGGCTGCGGCCTCCACCGCGAACCAGGCCAGGCCGAAGCCGATGACCATGCTGCCGGCGTCGCCCAGGAAGCAGGCCGCCTTGCGGCGCCACGGGTTGCGCAGGTTGAAGATCAGGAAGGCGCAGATAGCGGCCAAGAGGACGCCGGCCAGTACAGGCCACCCGCCAGCCCCGCCGACGGCACCGGCGAGCACCAGCCACCCGAGGGCGATGGCCACGGTGCCGGCGGCGAGGCCGTCGACGCCGTCGAACATGTTGACAGCATTGATCAGGCCGACGACGCAGACCACGGTGAACGGCATGGCCCACGGGCCGAGGCCGAGGGCCGTGCCCGGCCCGAGCAGCGCGCCCAGCTCCTCGACGCGGAGGCCGCCCCAGGCGGCCATCAGCAGCGCCGCCAGGACCTGGATGGCGAGCTTCGCCCAGTTGTCGACCTCGACGAGGTCATCGGCGACGCCGAGGACCAGGAGCGCGCCCATGCCGGCGAAGAGCCCCTGGTAGTCGCGCAGGCCGAGATCCGCCGGCAAGGCCGCCGCCATGAAGCCGATGGTGATGCAGATGCCGCCGATCAGCGGCACCACCCGCCCGTGCCGCTTGCGGGAGGTGGGCTGGTCGACGAGCCCGGCCTGCAGCGCCGGGCGGCGCAGGAGCAGGAGCAGGGCTGCCGTCAGCCCGAAGGCGAGGCATAGTTGGAAGGCGATCTGGATCAACGGCCGCACGGCCCCTCTTTGCCGAAGCGGCAGCCTAGCGCGTCCAGGCGTAGCTGTCGAGCTTGCGCCCGGCGGGGGGCTCTTCAGCCGGGCGGAGTAGCTTGAGGACGCTCGATGCCCTCCACCTGGCATGCGCCGAGGCGCACAGCCTGACGTTGCTCACGCTCGATGAGGCCCTCCGAGACGCAGCGGCGTTCCTCGGGGTGGCGACTCATGAGCGAGGCATTGGCACCGAGCTCGTCCGGCAGCACACAGTTGTCACCGCCATCCGATATAGTGTCCGCTAAAGAGCCGATGATGCACGTGCGGGGGAGCGCTCTGGTGGTGGGCGAGACCGAGGAGACCCAGCAGCGAGTGGACGGCAGCGGGATCGATGCGCTGCGGGCCGCAATCAGGCCGCACGCCCAGGCGTTCGACTGGCGCCTGGTGGTACTCTTCGGCTCGGTGGCCCGCGTCGGTACGGGTCGAGATCTGGACTTGGCGGTGCTGCCGGCGAAGGTGCCGGATCTCATGACCGAGGGGCGATGGAGTCGCCGGCTGGAAGAGGCAACCGGCTATCCGGTGGATCTGCTCGTGCTCCACGACGGGACGTCGCCGCTGGTGCGTTTCCAGGTGTTTCGCGACGGTGCCTGCCTGTACCAGGCGGAGCCGCGCCTCTTTGAGCGCGAGCAGGATCGGGCCTTCTTCCTTCACGCCGACGCGCAGCTGTTCCTCCGCCACGGCCGGGAGGCGGCGGAATGACTTCCGAGGAGCAGGAGATTCTCCGGCGCAAGCTCTCGATGCTGCGGCAGTTCCGCGCCGATCTCGGCGCTTACGCTGAGCTCGATCAGGCCGCGCGGCGGCGCGAGCACTACGCGGTGGAGCGCCTGCTCCAGCTGCTCTGCGAGGCCTCGGCAGACATCGGCCTGCAACTGCTTCGCGCCCACGGGTACCAGCTGGCCTCCAGCTATCGGGATGTCTTTGCGGCCCTGCGCGATCAGCTTGGGCTGCCGGACGAATTGGCCGAGCAGCTCATGGATGCCTGCGGGATGCGCAATGTGCTGACTCACCTCTACGACACCATCGATCTGGATCGAGTTGCAGCGGCGGTGGAGCCTGCGATGGCTGTCTACGGGGCGTACGATGCCTGGGTGGAGCGCACGGGGGCGCTTTGATGCCCTCCACCTGGCATGCGCCGAGGCGCACAACCTGACATTGCTCACGCTCGATGAGGCCCTCCGAGACGCTGCGGCGTTCCTCGGGGTGGTGACTCATGGTCCCCGCTCTAGCTAACGCGTGCGCCTCGTCGGCGGCGAGGGCGAGCTAGGTAACCAGCTCCGCTACCAGGCCCTCTTGCCAACCCACAAAAGCCCCTGTACTGTACGTACAGTCCAAGAGGCGTGAACAGATTCGATATGGAAAAGATTGGATCCGAAGCCGCCCGGCGCCAATTGCCCAGGCTGCTGGACCGGGCCCACAGCGGCGAGCCCTCCATCATCATGAAACGGGGCAAGCCGTACGCCGTCCTTGCAGCCCCGGATCAGTGCCGAATTCCCTCCAGCCGGGGCGGTTTGCTCGCCTTGCGCGGCTCGGGGGCAGGACTCTGGGGGGAGGCGCCCGCCGAGACGGTGGCTGCTCTGCGAGAAGAGTGGGACTGATGGAGCTCTCCGAGCTGCCCGAGGGCGCATGGGTGACTGTCGACACCGCGCCCATCATCTATCTCATGGAAGACCACCCGACTCTGCTCGAGCCCTATCTCCCGGTTTTCGAGCGCATCGAGGCGGGCACCCTCCGTGGGGTCGTGTCGACGGTAACCCTAGCAGAATTCCTGGCCGGTCCCCTGCGGAGCGGCAATGAGATCCTTGCCGACCGCTACTACCAAGGCCTGGCGAACAGCACCAACTGGTACGTTCAGGAGCTCGATGCGCCGTTGTCGTTTACGGCTGCCCGCATCCGTACCCGATACGGCCTCAAGCTCCCGGATGCCATTCAGGTGGCCACCGCCATCTATAGCAGCTCTTCGGCGCTTGTCACCCATGATCGTGACTTCGCCGCTGTCACGGAGATTCCCATTCTGGGTAGTGCGGGTTGAGACAGCGCTCAGCTAGAGGTGATCGAGGCGGGGCAAGTCCAGGACACAAGTGTTCTCGTCCGATCATCACGCCTCCGGCCTGCGTGCCGGTGATGCCCTCCATCTGGCGATCGCGTACAACCACGGTTTGGCGCTTTGCTCGCTCGACAAGACGCTGGTCAACGCTGCCGAGCCGCTAGGGGTCAGCGCACAAGGGCTCTGAACCGGATCGGATGGGATTGGAGGGCCATGATGGATGATGACGAACCGCGCCCTTCAGCCCCATTTCAGCGTGCTGCGCTAGGCTGTCCCCCAAGATCGGCACGAGGGATGAGCCATGGCAGAGCCAGTGACGGGGTCGGGCGGCCGGCGCGAGCGCCGATACCACCGGCGGCCGCAGGCGGCCGGCGGCGCGGCAGTGCGGTACGGGCGGTGGATGGCCGCCACTCTGGTGGCCGTCCTGCTCGTCGGCGGGATCGCCGCGGCCCTGGCGAGCGGGGAGCAGGAGGCCCGCCACCACGGCAAGGATCCGGAGGAGCTGCACGCGCTCCACGAGCGCGGCGAGATCCGCTCCCTAGAGGCCATCATGGCCACGGCGCGCGAGGCCCACCCGGAGGGCCGGCTCATCGAGGCGGAGCTCTTCGCCGACAGGCAGCGGCTCATCTACGAGGTGGAGATGCTCGAGGCCGGCTCGGGGCTGCTGCGCGAGCTGTACTTCGACGCCCGCACGGGGCAGCGCATCGAGG
>CAJXKI010000105.1 GCA_913055765.1 uncultured Ectothiorhodospiraceae bacterium | reverse complement strand
GAGTCCGCCGGCGTCAGCAAGGCGAACGTGCTGCACCACTTCGCCTCCAAGGAGGAGCTCTACCTGGAGGTCCTGCGGCGGTGCTGCGACTCGGCGCGGCGGCTGCTCGCGAGCCTTGAGGCGGACGAGCGCGAGCCCGCCGAGCGGCTGCGCGCCTTCATCCACGAGGACCTGCATCGCGCCCTCGAGGACCTGGACGGGACCCGGCTCGTGCTCGCCGAGGCCTTCGACGCCACGCCGTCGCGCGCCCGGGCGCTCGTCGAGGAGGTCTTCGGCGCCGACTTCCAGCGGATCACGGCGATCTTCGCCAACGGGCAGCGCAGCGGCGCGTGGCGGACGGATATCGACCCGGCCTTCCTGGCCATCCTGATGATCGCCGCCAACTCGTTCCTCGTGGGCCACCGCGAGGTCCTGCGCCAGCTCCCCGGCTTCGACCTCGCGGATGACCCCGACCGCTACGCCGAGCAGCTCGCCCAGGTCCTGCTCGACGGGATCCGATAGGAGACATACGTGATGCCTACGCCGAGCGTCCACGGCCGGCCCGCCACCCCAGGGGCAGCGCGCGCGGCCCCACGCGGGACCGGTGCCGCGCTCCTCCTCGCCCTGCTCGTCACCGCCTGCGGCGGCGACGGGGCCGCGGATGGCGACACCGCGAGCGGCCCGCAGCCGGTCGCCGTAACGTGGGCGGAGGCGCAGCCCCAGGAGCTGCGCGAGGTCCGCGACCTCGTCGGCAGCCTGGAGGCCCGCTCGCGGCCGCTCATCACCGCCGAGGTCGCCGGGGTGGTGGCGGCGGTCCACCAGGACGAGGGCGACCGGGTGGAAAGCGGCGACCTGCTCGCCGAGATCGAGACCGGCGACTACCGCGACGAGCGGGACCGGGCCGCCGCCGAGGTCGCCCAGATGACCGCGCGCGTCCAGGTCCAGGAGCACAGCGTCCGCCGCGCCCGCGAGCTCCACGCCGACGAGCACCTCTCCGAGGACGAGCTCGACCAGGCCGAGGCGGAGCTGGCCTCGCGGCAGGCGCAGCTCGACGCCGCCCGCTCGGCCCTGCGCAGCGCCGAGCGGGCCCTGGCGCGCACGCGGATACGCGCGGAGATCGGCGGCGTGGTCGACGAGCGGCACATCAGCGAGGGGGACTACCTGCGCGCCGGGGACCCGGCCTTCGAGCTGGTCGACGACCAGCGCCTGCGGGCCCGGCTCTCCGCCTCTCAGGCCCTCGCCCCCCGGATCCGCCAGGGCGCCGAGCTGCGCCTGCACAACCCGTCCGCGGCGGAGCCAGAGATCCAGGCCACGGTCACCGATCTGCGCCCGCGCATCCAGGCCTCGACGCGCTCGCTGCACATCCTCGCCGACTTCGAGAACCCCGGCGGCTGGCGCCCCGGCGCCAGCCTGGAGGGCGAGCTCCTCCTCGACGAGCGCCAGGCCATCGTGGTGCCAGCGCAGAGCATCGCCCGGCGCCCGGACGGCGACACCGTCTACGTCCTCAATGACGCCGGGGACCGCGTCGAGGCGCGCACCGTGGCGCTCGGTACCCGCCAGGCCGACCGCGTCGAGGTCCGCTCGGGCCTGGCGCCGGGGGAGCGCTTCGTCGTCGACGGGGCGCGCCTGTTGAGCGACGGCGCCCCGGTGCAGGCCACGGCCCACGAGGCGGAGGCGGAGTAGACCCATGACGCTCTCCGAGCTCTCCATCCGCCGCCACGTGCTGGCAGTCATGATCAGCGCCCTGATCGTGCTGGTGGGCGCCATCGCCTACCAGGACATCGGCACCGACCGGATCCCCAACGTCGACTTCCCGGTGGTCAGCGTCACCGTCAGCCAGCCCGGCGCGGACCCGGAGCTGATCGACGCCGCGATCACCGAGGAAGTGGAGCGGGCGGTGAACACCGTCTCGGGCATCGACGTCATCCAGTCCACCTCGCTGCCCGGCACCTCGGTCGTCTCCATCCAGTTCGACCTGGACACCGACGTCGACGCCGCCTTCAACGAGGTCAACGCCAAGGTCTCCGAGATCACCCAGCAGCTGCCCGACGACGCCGAGGCGCCGGTCGTCGACAAGGTGGAGATGGACGCCCAGCCGGTGATGTGGCTGGCCCTGCAGGGCGATCGCACGCTGCAGCAGCTGGACCGCTACGCCCGCAACGAGATCCGCCCGCGGCTGGAGAGCATCGACGGCGTAGGGGAGGTGCAGATCGGCGGCGGCCGCGAGCGCACCCTGCGCATCGAGGTCGACCCGGAGCGCCTCGCGAGCTACGGCCTCGGCGTCCAGGCCCTGCTCGACGCCCTCCAGGCCGAGCACGTCCAGCTGCCCGGCGGCTACCTGGTCGGCGGCGACACCGAGCAGCTGCTCAAGCTCGACGTGGAGTTCCACGACGCCGAGGCCCTGGAGGACCTGGTCATCGCCAGCGACGGCGACGACCAGGTCCGGCTCGGGGAGGTCGCCGAGGTCGTCGACGGCCTGGCGGACCGGCGCCAGCTGGCGCGCTACTCGGGCGAGCCCACCGTCGGCCTCGGCGTGGTCAAGATCTCCGGCGGCAACACCGTGGCGATCATCGAGTCGGTCAAGGAGCGCCTGTCGGACAGCATCCGGCCTCAGCTCCCCCCGGGGCTCGAGGTGAGCGTCGCCACCGACGATGCCCGGTTCATCCTCAAGCAGCTCGACGGCCTCTACTTCACCCTGGCGCTCGGCGTCATCTTCGCTGCGCTGGTGATGTGGCTCTTCCTGGGCAACCTGCGCTCGACCGCCATTGTCACCCTGTCGATCCCGGTCTCCCTGATGGCGGCGGTCGCCGTCATCTACTTCTTCGGCTACACGCTGAACGCCATCACCATGCTCGCCATGGTGCTGCTCATCGGCGTCGTCGTGGACGACGCCATCGTGGTGCTCGAGAACATCTTCCGGCACCGCCAGCAGTACGGCGAGAGCCGCATGGCCGCGGGGGTCTCCGGCTCCAACGAGGTCTTCTTCGCGGTGGTGGCGAGCACGCTGACGCTGCTGTCGATCTTCGGCTCGGTGATCTTCATGGAGTCGATGATCGGCCGGTTCTTCGAGTCCTTCGCCGTGGTGGTGGCCTTCGGCGTGCTCGCCTCGAGCGTGGTCGCGCTCACCCTCATCCCCATGCTCGCGTCGCGCTTCCTGCACGTGCCGGAGCAGCACGGCCGCATCTACCACGCGTGCCAGAGCGGCTTCTCGGCCCTCGAGCGCGGCTACCGGACGGCCCTGCGCCATGTGCTGCGCTTCCGGTGGACGACCCTGGCCGTCGGGCTCGGCCTGACCGCCGCCGTGGCAGTCTTCATCACCCCTCAGGTCGGCGGGGAGTTCATGCCCGAGGAGGACACCGGCGAGTTCCGGATCAACTTCCAGGCCCCCCTCGGCTCCGGGATCGACTACACGGACTCGCGGCTCAGGCGGATCGAGGCCATCCTCGCCGAGCAGCCGGAGATCCAGGGGTACTTCACGGCCATCGGCATCGGCGACCGCGGCCAGGTCAGCCGCGGCATCGCCTTCGTCCGGCTCGTCGACCGGGACGAGCGCCAGGCCTCGCAGCAGGCGGTGATGGCGCGCATCCAGCCGGAGCTCGCCGAGATCCCCGGCGTCCGCGCCTTCGCTGCCGAGGCCTCGCCTGTGCCCGGCCAACGCGGCGAGCCGCTGCAGTTCGTCGTCACCGGCAACGACCTCGAGGCGCTGAGCGAGCACGCCCGCACGGTCCAGGAGGAGATGGAGGCCGTCGATGGCATGGGCGAGCTCGACATGCGCCTCGACCTCGAGCTGCCCCAGCTGGAGCTGGCCGTGGACCGGCAGCGGGCCAACAGCCTGGGCCTGAGCGCCTTCCAGATCGTCCGCACGGTCAACGTCCTCGCCGGGGGGTACGACGCGGCCCGCTTCGACGAGGGCGGGCAAGGAACGGACAACCGGCGCTACGACCTGCGCATCAAAGCGCAGGCGGGCCAGGTGGAGGACCTCGACGACCTCCTGGCCCTGCGAGTGCGCACCCCGGAGGGGGAGATGGTGCCGCTGCGCACGGTCACCGAGGTCCGCGAGACGGTCGGCCCGGCGGCGATCAGCCGCCACAACCTCGCCTACTCCGCGGAGTTCTACGCCGACCCGGACATCCCCCTGGCGGACGCCGTGGAGCACCTGCGCACCATCGCCGACGCCGAGCTCCCCTTGGGCTACGAGGTCGACCTCCGCGGCCAGGCCCGCGAGATGGGCCGCGCCCTGTCGGCCATGGCCTTCGTGCTCTTCCTGGCGGCGGCGCTGGTCTACATCGTGCTCGCCAGCCAATTCAACTCCTTCACGCAGCCGCTGATCATCATGGCCGCGCAGCCGCTGGCCCTGATCGGCGGGGTGCTCGGCCTGTACCTCGGCGGCTTCACCCTCAACATCTACTCGATGATCGGCATGGTCCTGCTCATGGGCCTGGTCACCAAGAACGGCATCCTCCTGGTGGACCTGACGAACCAGTACCGGCAGCGGCGGGGTCTGTCCATCGACGAGGCCCTGGCCGAGGCCTGCCCCACCCGCCTGCGGCCGGTGCTGATGACCTCGCTGACCCTGATCCTGGCGCTGATCCCGGCCGTCGCCGGCCTGGGCGCCGGCTCGGAGACCAACGCCCCCATGGCAGCGGCGATCATCGGCGGTATGATCACGGCCATGGTCCTTACCCTGGCCCTGATCCCGGCCGCCTACTCCCTGCTGGAGGGGCTCCTCGCACGGCGAGGCTGGGGCGGCCTGAGCAGCAGCACCCAGGACGACCTCGGATAACGGCCGGAGGCGGCGCGCCCCGCGGCCCGGCAGAAGGACGGACGCTCATGACACGAGGCAAGACCAACCCGACCCTGCGAGCAGCCCCTCGGCTGACCGGCTGGACCCTCACCGCCCTCCTGGCCCTGGGCGCGGCCGGCGCCCAGGGCCAGGAGACCCCGGCGGACGGCACCGGGGGCGACCCCGGCCAGGGGGCCGGCACGGCCGCCGAGGCGGACCTCGTGCCGGCCGAGACGGCGGACCGGGAGCCGGAGCAGGACCTCATGGCCATCTACGAGCTCGCCCAGGAGGCGGACCACGGCCTCGCCGCCTCGCGCAGCCAGCGCCGCGCCGCCGACGAGGGCATCGACCAGGCCATCGCGCAGTTCCTGCCGCAGATCAACGCCTCCGGCGGCTACGAGGATCAAAAGACGAGTTACCCGGAAGGCAATGTCGAGGACGAGGACACCGAGGGCTGGGACGCCACCCTGTCGCTAACCCAACCGATCTTCCGGCGCGGCTACTTCGTCGACCTCGAGCGGGCCCGCAGCGCCAACGAGCAGGCGGAGATCGAGCTCTCCCTAGCGGAGCAGGACCTCGTCGTCGAGGTGGCCGAGGCGTACTTCGACGTCCTCCTCGCCCAGGACGAGCTCGCCCTGGTCGAGCGCGAGCTGGCCGCGGTGGAGAGCCAGCTGGAGGAGGCCAAGCGGGCCCTGGAGGTGGGCACGGGCACCCAGACCGGCGTCGACGAGGCCCAGGCCACCTACGACCAGGTCCGCTCCGAGCGGGTCGCCGCCGTCAATCAGCTCGACATCGCTCGCGAGTCGCTGCGCCGGATCATCGGCCGCTACCCCGGCGAGCTCGCCGGCCTCGAGGCAGGCTTCGAGCCGCAGCCGGTAGAGCCGGCGGACGCCTCGCACTGGGTGGACCTGGCGAAGCGCTACAACCTCCAGGTCCAGCTCGCCGCCCAGGAGGAGCAGCTCGCCCGCCACGATGTCGGCGCCAATCGCGCTGAGCGCTGGCCCCAGGTGGAGCTCGAGGGGCAGTACAGCTACTCGGACAAGGAGCAGGACCAGCGCTTCACATCCCCGGATATGACATACGGGGACGAGCAAGAAAGCCGCTCGATCCGCCTGCAGGTCTCCATGCCGCTGTTCACCGGCGGCGCCATCAGCAGCGGCGTCCGCCAGGCCGAGGCGGAGCGCACCGCCGCCGCCGAGGAGCTGGCCGACCAGCGCCGCGCCGCCGCCCTCGACGCCCGCTCCGCCTACCTGAACCTGCGCTCCGAGCGCCAGCGCGTGGAGGCCCTGGAGCAGGCCCTGGTCTCGGCGCGCAGCAACGAGGCCTCGGTCCGGCGCGGCAAGGAGGTGGGCACCCG
>CAJXKI010000104.1 GCA_913055765.1 uncultured Ectothiorhodospiraceae bacterium | reverse complement strand
CAGGGCGTGGAGGCGGCCGTCCTGCTCGTCGTACTCGAACATGGGGAAGTCGACCACCCACAGCGGCCGCCAGCCCGCCTCGACCATGCCCAGGTCGTGGCCGATGCGGTCGCGCAGGGCGCCCAGGGCGGCGTTGACCACGCCGGCCTTGTCGGCGCCGAAGAAGACGAGGTCGCCGGCCGCCGCGCCGGTGCGCTCGAGGATTCCCTGCACCGCCTCCTCGGTGAGGAACTTGACGATGGGCGACTGCAGGCCGTCGATCCCCTGGCCCGGGTCGTTGACCTTGATGTAGGCCAGCCCCTTGGCGCCGTAGCGGCCGACGAGGTCGGTGTAGTCGTCGATCTGCTTGCGGGTCAGCTCCCCGCCGCCGGGCACCCGCAGGGCGGCGACGCGGCCGCGGGGATCGTTGGCCGGCCCGGAGAAGACCTGGAAGTCCACGCCCGTGACCAGATCGGCGACCTCCACCAGCTCCAGCGGGATGCGCAGGTCCGGCTTGTCGGAGCCGAAGCGCTCCATGGCCTCGGCGTAGCGCATGCACGGGAACGGGTCGGGGAGCTGGACGCCGAGCACCTGCTCGAAGAGGTGGCGCAGCATGCGCTCGGTGACCCCCATCACCGCCTCCTCGTCGACGAAGGAGGCCTCCATGTCGAGCTGCGTGAACTCCGGCTGCCGGTCCGCGCGCAGGTCCTCGTCCCGGAAGCAGCGCACGATCTGGTAGTAGCGGTCGAAGCCGGCCATCATGAGCAGCTGCTTGAACAGCTGCGGCGACTGCGGCAGGGCGAAGAACCGGCCCGGGTGGGTGCGGCTGGGCACGAGGTAGTCGCGGGCGCCCTCCGGGGTGGCCCGGGTGAGCATGGGCGTCTCGATGTCGAGGAAGCCCTCGTCCTCGAGGTGGCGGCGGATGGCCGAGGTCACGCGGGCGCGCAGCTGCAGGCGCTGCTGCATCTCCGGGCGGCGCAGGTCCACGTAGCGGTGGCGCAGGCGCACGTCCTCGCCGGCGTGCTCGTGCTCGTCGAGCTGGAAGGGCGGCGTCTGGGCGGTGTTGAGGACCTCGACCGCCTCGCCGAGCACCTCCATGCGGCCGGAGCTCAGCTCCAGGTTCTCCGTGCCCTCGGGCCGGTAGCGGACGCGCCCGGTGATGCGCAGCACGTACTCGCTGCGGGCCCGGTCCGCCGTGGCGAAGGCCGCCTCCGTCTCCGGGTCGACCACCACCTGCACCAGGCCGGCGCGGTCGCGCAGGTCGATGAAGATGATCCCGCCGTGGTCGCGGCGGCGGTGTACCCAGCCGCACAGGGTGACCTGGGCATCCAGGAGTCCTTCGTTGATCTCGCCGCAGTAGTGGCTACGCATGGTCGCTCTCGGGATCGGGTGCTGGCGCCAAAGGCGGCCAATGGTAAGCCCACCCCCTGAGGGGTGCAAGCCGCCGCGGCGGGGCGCTCAGGACGGCTGCTGGAGGTCGAGCCCGATGAGCACCTTGTCGCGCTCGGAGAGATCGCCCACGACCCGGCGCACCGGCGGCGGCAGCTCCTTGATGACCACCGGGGTGGCGAGGATGCGCTCGTCCTCGGCCAGCTGCGGACGCTCCAGGATGTCGATGACCTGCAGGTCGTAGCCCACCTCGTCGCCGTAGGCGTCCTCGAGGAGCTGCTCCAGGTTGCGGATCGCCCGGTCGGCGGCCGGCGTGCGCCCGGCGATGTAGAGGCGGAGCACGGGCTTGTCGCTCAACACGGCCTCCCCTGCGGGCTGGGCTCGGTGATGTAGACGCCGTCGTGGGTGAGCTCGAAGCCCCGGATCTGGTCCGAGGTGGGCAGCCCCCGCGCCTTGACCACGTTGAGCAGGCGGCGCAGGTTGCGGCCGTCCTCGGGACGGCTCAGCTTGATCCAGACGTCGATGATGGAGGAGACGTCCAGGCGGCTGACCCCGCCACTGTAGTCGGAGAGCAGCTCGGTGGCCAGCACCGTCACGCCCTCGCGCTTGAGCAGGTAGAACAGCCGCAGGAGCATCTCCTTGCCCTGGCGGGACTCGGTGGCGTCACCCAGGGCGCTCGCCGGGTCCAGCACCACCACGGCGGGCTGCTGCTCCTGGACGGCGCGCATGATCCGCAGCAGGTGCTCCTCCCAGCCCAGCTCCACCGCCAGCAGCGGCTGGAGGGACAGCCGGCCGCTGCCATGGGGGGCGATGTGCTCGGCCAGCTCCAGCCCCACGCTGCGCTGGTTGCGCAGCAGCTCCTCGGTCGACTCCTCGAAGCTCAGGTAGAGGACCCGGTCCCCCGCGCGGCAGGCCGCGTCGGCGAAGGCGGCGGCGAAGGTCGTCTTGCCCGTGCCCGACTGGCCCGAGACCATCACCGACGAGCCGCGGTACGGCCCGCCGCCGCCGAGCATGGCGTCCAGCCCGGCGATGCCGGTGCCGTGGCGCTCCGCGGAGGGGCGCGCCTCCAGGCGGGTCCCCGTCACCGGGGCGAGGAACACCCCCTCCTGGTCGAGCAGGAAGGGGAACTCATTGGTGCCGTGGCCGCCGCCGCGGCGCTTGAGGATCCGCAGCAGGCGGGTCATGCGGCGCTGCCGGATCTCCTGCTTGAGCAGGATGACGCAGTCGGCGATGTACTCCTCGAGCCCGTAGCGCCGGCTGAAGTCGTTCTCCTCGCCGGCGGTGAGGATGGTCGTGGCGTCGCGCTCGCGGATCCAGTCGAAGACCCGCGCCAGCTCCGCGCGCAGGCTGCTGTCCGCCCGGAAGCTCTCATCCATGCCGTCGATGGCGTCGAGCACCAGGCGGTGCGCGCCCAGGGCGTCGAGGGCGTGGCCGATGCGGGCGAGCAGCGCCGTGAGCTCGAACGCCTCGCCTGCGACCAGCTCCGAGCGGTCCGGGCGCATGTCCAGGATCCGCCCCAGGCCCTGGTCCAGGTACTGACGCAGGGGGAAGCCCAGGGCCTCGGCGTGGCGGGTCAGCGCCTCCGGCGACTCGTCGAAGGTCGCCAGCACCGACGGCTCGCCCTGGCTGAGCCCGTGGCAGAAGAAGGTCATCGCGATGGCCGTCTTCCCGCTGCCGGGGCCGCCGCGCAGCAGGGTGGGCTGGCCGGCCGGCACCCCGCCGTCGAGGATGAAGTCGAGCCCCTCGATCCCCGTCAGCGCGCCGGGGGTCGCCTTGCGGTGGTGCTCGGCATCCTCGCCCCGGGCCTGCTCGGTGGCGGAGCTGTCGCGCTCGGCCATATCGGTGTCCCCGTATCTCAGCGCTGGTCTAGGCTTGTAGGCTGCCAAAAAGCAGCCTAGGGGTCTATATACTCAGACTAGCACCCCCCTATCGCAGCCGCTCAGCCGGCACTGGAGCCCTGGGCACCAGCGGAGCCGGTGCCGGCGCCCTGGCCGCTGCCCTGCCCGCCGCCGGAGCCGCTGCCGGTGTCCTGCCTCTTGCCCGCCCCGTCGCCGGAGCCGCTGCCCGAGCCGCCCTCGGCGCCGCCGCTCGCGGCCTCGCCCGAGCCGCTGCTCGCGCCCTCCCCCGAGCCGGCGCCCTGGTCGCTGCCGCTATCCGTGACGTTCTTGCGATTGTCCGACTTGAAGTCGGTCTCGTACCAGCCGCCGCCCTTGAGGCGGAAGCCGACCCGCGAGACCAGGCGCCGGAGCGCCGAGGCCTGGCACTGGGGGCACTCAGTGAGCGGCCCCTCGGAGAGGGACTGGATCGCCTCCAGGCGGTGGCCACAGCTACGGCACTCGTACTCGTAGATCGGCATTGCACGCTCTCCTCGATGGCCAACCTGATGGGGTGGCCCATTGATGGGGTCGCCCTGCCGGGAATGCAACCCCGCCCGGCGCCGCAGCCTAGGCAGCGCCCGCCCGAGGGCGGGCTGCCTGGCGCACCGCCTCTGCAGGCCTTAGGCTATGGCGGCATGAGCGTCCCGAGCCCCGAGCCGCGCCCCACGCTGCTGATCACCGGCTGCTCCAGCGGGATCGGCCTCGCCGCGGCGCACCGCATGGCCCGCCGCGGCTGGCGGGTCTTCCCCAGCGCGCGGCAGGCTGCAGACGTCGAGCGGCTGCGCCAGGCCGGCTGGGCGGACGCCCTCCGGCTGGACCTGGCCGACAGCGACACCATCGGCGCCGCCGTGGCGGAGGTAGCGGAGCGCACCGGCGGGCGGCTGGATGCGCTGTTCAACAACGGCGCCTACGGCCAGCCCGGCGCCGTGGAGGATCTATCCCGGGCGGCGCTGCGCGAGCAGCTGGAGACCAACCTGCTCGGGACCCATGAGCTGACCGCCCGGGCCATCCCGCTGATGCGGGCCCAGGGCCACGGCCGGATCGTGCAGAACAGCTCGGTGCTCGGCCTCGTCGCCCTGCCCTACCGCGGCGCCTACGTCTGCTCGAAGTTCGCCCTCGAGGGGCTGACCGACACCCTGCGCCAGGAACTCACCGGCAGCGGCATCCACGTCAGCCTGATCCAACCCGGCCCCATCACCAGCCGCTTCCGCGAGAACGCCTACCGCGCCTTCCGGGCCCACATCGATACCGCGCACAGCGCCCACGCCGAAACCTACCGAACGGTGGAGGCACGCCTGGCCCGCCAGGAGGGCAAGGCGCCCTTCACCCTGGGCCCCGAGGCGGTGGTGGAGAAACTCATCCATGCCCTGGAGCACCCGCGCCCCAGGCCCCGCTATGCGGTAACCCTGCCCACCCACCTCTTCGCCGCCCTGCGGCGGGTGCTCTCCACCCGCGGCATGGACAGGGTGCTGCTGCGCTCGACGCGGGACGAGCGAGAGTGAGTGCGCTGACGGCAGGGCTGGCTTACCGATCCACCCCCAGCGACTTGATCCGGCGATAGAGCGCCGTGATGCCACCGCCGCCCAGCATCATGCCAAGGCCCGCCGCCACCACGAACAGGGCATCCCAGGCGATGGCACCGGCGCCGGTGTAGGCCGCCACCAGCATGCCGACGTGACCCACCACCAGGTACACGCCGATTAGGAAGGTACCGGCGCGCACCAGGTCGTCATCCCTGACCCGCCCTTCCTCCTCGACCTCACCATGCAGCTTGTCCGCCAGGCGCCCGGCAAAGCACCACAGCAGCACCCCGCCGAGCATGGGCACGCCCACCGTCGCCACATAGATCAGCAGCAACTTCCCGAGCCCGGGCTCGGCGGCATTGGGCCCCAGCAGCGCCAGCGCCGGCACCACCGAGAACAGCGTCTTCAGGAAGAGGTAGAGACCCAGCAGGCGGATCAGCAGAATGGAGAAGGGCTTCATGGTGGCTCCCGGTCAGTCCTGCGCCTCATCGTCCTCGATGGGCGTGCCCAGCGTATCGATCATCACGCCGTGGCACTCCACCTCGAACCACTCGTCGAAGCGCTTCAGCGTGAGCTTCGGCCATTGCGTGGGGTCGGTGTACCAGCCCTCCAGCTCCGATTCGAACAGGCCGCGCCAGTTGGCCTTGACCCAACGCCTCACCTCCTCGGGGAACTCCGCCACCTCGTCGCTGATCAGGTAGACGGTCAGGTCGCTGTTGACCTCTTCCAGGGTAACGCTGCTGCCACCCGCGCTCGCGGAAGCCCTGCAGGTAGGGGAAGAGCTCGCGATTGACGAAGTCCAGCAGGTCGTCACCAGTCAGGGCGCGGTCGCGATCCAGATTGCGGTCGCGGGGCGCGGCCCAGGTGGACCACTGATAGGCCGTGTCGATGATGAAGTCGAAGGACTTGCCGGCCAGGGTGGCGTTGATGGCGCGGCTCTGCTCCAGGTCGTCCAGGTACTTGAGGAACAGCAGCCAGGAGGTCTGCTCGGTGTAGTCCAGCTCGGTGGCACAACCGGCCTCTTTCCGCAGCACATCGTCGATGTTCTTGAAGGTCTGCTCGAACATGGGGGTCCGCGGTTCCTTGCGATGAGAATCTTGGAAGCAATGCTACGCCGCGGCGGAGTGAGGCGCCAATGGCCCGTAGTGCAGCGATTCGCGCAGCCAGCTTCTTTACCATGCAGACCAGTCGGGTGCCAGGCATGGGACTCACACCAAAACCGCCAAGCGGCGTGATATGCTCGGTGGCACATCAACCGGCATTCCAGCCGATCATCGAGGAGAACCGCATGGCTCAGGCAAGCGCACGTCACATCCTGGTAGACAGCGAAGCGAAGTGTAACGAACTCAAGGCCGAGATCGAGG
>CAJXKI010000103.1 GCA_913055765.1 uncultured Ectothiorhodospiraceae bacterium | reverse complement strand
GCGGTGACGCGCGGGTCGAGCTGGCGCAGGGAGCCGGCGGCGGCGTTGCGGGGGTTGGCGAAGGGGCGCTCGCCGGCGGCGAGGCGCTCGGCGTTGAGCCGCTCGAAGTCGGCCTTGCGGATGACCACCTCGCCGCGGACCTCGAGGCGCTGCGGATGGCCGCCGCCGCGCAGGCGCAGGGGGACGCTACCCACGGTGCGCACGTTGGCGGTGACGTCCTCGCCGGTCTGGCCGTCGCCCCGGGTGCCGGCGCGCACCAGCACCCCGTCCTCGTAGGTCAGGCTCAGGGAGAGGCCGTCGAGCTTGGGCTCGCCGGTATAGGTCGCCGCCGCCACGCCCAGGCGCTCGCAGACGCGCCGGTCGAACTCCACCAGGTCGCCCTCCCCGAAGGCGTTGTCCAGGGAGAGCATGGCGGTGTCGTGCTGGACGGTGGCGAAGCCGTCGCGCGGCGCGCCGCCGACGCGCTGGGTCGGCGAGTCGGGCGTGACCAGGTCGGGGTGCTGCGCCTCCAGGCCTTGCAGCTCGCGGAGCAGGGCGTCGTACTCGGCGTCCGAGATGAGGGGCTGGTCGAGGACGTAGTAGCGGTGGTCGTGCTCGGCGATCTCGGCGCGCAGCTGCTCCATGCGCTGCCGGGCCTGGTCACGGGGCAGGGTCGTCTCGGCCACGAGCGGAGCCCTCCTGCGGCCTCGCGGGCAGAGTGGTAGCCAGCAGCGTCAGCCGCGCTTGTGCATGGCGATGTGCAGCTGCCGCCGGTGCTCGCGCAGCTGCTCGCGCATATGCTCGGCGATCTGCTGGGTCATGGTCGAGCGGCTCCTGTCGAGGAGCTCGCCACCGAGATGGACGGAGACCTGGTAGGCGGTGGCGAGCATGGCGTCGAGGACATCCTCGCTCTCCACCGGCAGGGGCAGCTGCATGAAGAAGACGATCCCCGGGGTGCGCAGCCCCGGCAGGGTCTCCTCGGGATCCAGGTAGCCGGGCTCGACCATGTTCGCCGCGCTGAACAGGGTGACCGGGCCGGCGTCGCTCTCCCCTCGCCGGTGCCAAGCCCGGTGCTCGCCGGGCACCATGCGGACGGCGCGCAGCGCGGCCTCGATATCCGGTCCGTGGAAGCGCTGCCCCTCACCGGCGGCGACGAACGCCAGCATCAGCCTCTCGGCCTCGGGGACGCCGCCGTTGCGGTAGGCGTCGATCTCCACCTGGGAGGCCGGCGGCAGCCTCAACGGCGGCGGCTCGTCCGCTGCCGGCCGGCCTGCCTGGCCGTCGCCCCGCTCCGCGGCGGCCGCCTGGGACGGCGACGCCCCCGGAGCGGCACGGTCGCCGCCCGCCGGCTGGGCAGGGGACTGCCCCGGGACCGAGGCGGCCCCCGCCGTGGGCTCGGCCGGGGGCGCCTCCGTACCGGCCTTCCGCCTCGATCCGGCCGGCTCGCGCCCGGCGGTATCCGCCTCCGGGCCCACGGACTGAGCGGTATCCGCCTCCGGGCCCACGGCCTGCCCGGCGGCGTCCTGCGCCTCCGAGGGGGCCGCGGCGCGGGCTCGCTCCGCAGGCCCCTCGGCCGGGCCGACCCCCAGGTCGAAGCCATCCGGCGCCAGCTCGTCGTCGCCGAGCAGGTCCCCGATGCCGCCAGACTCCAGGTCATCGTCGATGATCACGCGCCGCCCCTGGCCGGCGGCGCCCTGGGCGGCGCTGCCGGGGCCGGCCGCCCCACCGCTGTCCGCCGCCGGACCGCCACGGGCCGGATCAGCCGCGCGCGCCGCCTCCTGGCGCCGGCGCTCCCGCCACCGGCCCAGGGCGTAGATGCCGATGAGCACCAGCACCCCCACACTCAGGATCGTCCAGCGCATCGCGTCCATGAGTCGTCTCCGCTATCCGGGCTCAGCAATATCCAGCGCCTCGTCCACATCCACCGCTACCAGGCGCGAGACGCCGGGCTCGTTCATGGTCACCCCGAGCAGGTGGGAGACGCGCTCCATCGTGATCCGATTGTGCGTGATTAGCACGAACTGGACCATCTCCGACATCTCCGCCACCAGGTCGCAGAAGCGGCTGACATTGGCATCGTCCAGCGGCGCATCCACCTCGTCGAGCAGGCAGAACGGCGCGGGGTTGAGGTAGAAGATCGCGAAGACCAGGGCCACGGCGGCCAGCGCCTTCTCCCCGCCGGATAGCAGCTGGATGCTGGAGACCCGCTTGCCCGGGGGCTGGGCCATGACCACCACCCCTGTGGACAGGAGGTCGTCCTCGGTCAGCTCCAGGTAGGCGCGCCCGCCGCCGAACAGGCGGGGGAAGAAGCGCTGCAGCCCGTCGTTGACCTGGTCGAAGGTCTCGCGGAAGCGCGCCCGCGTCTCCCGGTCGATGCTCCGGATGGCGCCCTCCAGCGTCTCCAGGGCCTCGGTGAGGTCCGTATGCTGCGCGTCCAGGTAATCGCGGCGCTCCTCGAGCTGCTGGCACTCGTCGATGGCTGCCAGGTTCACGGAGCCGAGCCGGCGGATGCGCTCAGCGGTCTGCTCCAGCGCCCGCTCCCAGGCCTCGATACCGGCGTCGGCCGGAAGGCGCGCGGCGACCTCCGCCTCGCCCTCGCCGAGCTCGGCCAGGGCGTCCGCCTCGTGGCCGCGGTGGCCGCGCAGCTCGCTGGCCTCCAGGCGCAGCGCCTCCACCCCCTCGCGCAGCGACTCGGCCCGCTGCTCCGCGGCGCTGCGCTCCTGATCCCGCTCGTGGAGCTGCTGATCCAGGCGCTCGGCCTCGGCGCGGGCCTCGGCGAGCTGCGACTCCGCCTCGGAGCGGCGATTGAGCAGCGCCTCGCGCTGCTCCTCGAGCTCGGCCACCGGCTCCGCCTCCTCGTTGAGGGCGGCCGCCAGCTCGTCCCTGCGCTCGGCGTAGCGCCGCCGTTGCTCCTCGGCGCGCTGGAGCTGCTCCCGGACCGACGCCAGGGCGGCCTGGGCACGCTCACGCTGGTTGGCCAGGTCGTGGCGCCGCTCCCGGGCAGCACGCAGGCGCTCGCCGTCCTGCTCGAGCTGCTCGCGCAGCGCCTGCTGCTCGGCCTCCACCGCCGCCACCCGCTCGCCGGCGGTGGCGGCGGCCTGGGCCGCCTCCTCGGCCGTGGCCGCGGCCTCCTCCTGCTCGGTGTGCGCGGTATCGCGCTGCTCCACCAGGCGGGCACGCTCGGCGGACAGCTCATCGCGGCGCCGGCGGCCCTGCTCGAGCGCCTCGCGGCGCTGCTCGAGGCGCGCCTGCAGGTCGGCGTGGCGCCGATGCAGCGGGGCCAGCTCGCCGGCGAGCTCGTCGCGGCGGCGCTCGGCCTCCGCCGCGCCGTCGCGGGCCTGGGCACGGCGCTCCTCAGCCGCCTCGACGCGGGCCTCGGCGGCCGCCACCTCCTCGCGCAGGCGCTGGATCTGCTGCTCGCGCTCGAGGACGCCGCTCTCGGCATCCGCCTGCCCCGGCAGGCGGACCCAGTTGACGCCCAGCCATACCCCCTCCGGGGTGACGACGCTCTCGCCGGGGGCGAGCCCGGCGCGTATCCGGTGCGCCGCCTCCGTATCCAGCGCGCAGCGGACGCCGGCGAGGAGCTCGCGGGCGGCCTCGCTGCCACGGACCCGGGCGGCCAGGCGATCGTCGCCGGGGCTCGGCAGGGGCTGCGCCTCCCCGAGGAGGACCAGCGGGCCGCCATCCGGCACCCCCTCCTCGGCGGATAGGGACGCGCCATCGAGGCACACGCCCTGCAGGGCGTCGCCGAGGACGGTCTCTACCGCCCGCTGCCAGCCGTCGTCGACGCTCAGGGTCTCGCCCAGGCGCGGGGCCTGGGCCCAGCCGCGGCGCTCCAGCCAGGCCTGGCGGGCATCGCCGCTACGGCCCAGGGCGGACTCCTGCAGGGTCTCCAAGGAGGTGAGCCGCGCCTTGGCGCCGGAGACGGCCTCGCGCGCCGCCTCCAGCTCCTGATCCGCCTGCTCGCGCTCGGCGGCGCGGGCCTCCAGCTCCTCCGCCGCGGCGTCGCGGCGCTGCTGCAGGTCCGCGAGCTCAGCGCCGAGCTGCTCCTCCGAGGCGGCCAGCTCGGCGATCTCGGCCTCCAGGGCATCGAGATCAACCGCGCGGTACTCCTCGTCCAGGGCCTGGATGCGCTCCTCGAGCTCCCGGGCGCGTCGGGCGGCGGCCTCGTAGCGGGTGCGCTCGACCTCCTCGCGCCGCTGGGCGGCACCCTGCTCGTTGCGCGCCGCGTCGGCCTCGCCCTGCCAGGCCTCGAGGCGCCGCCGCGCCTCCTCCTGGCCGTGCTCGGCGGCCTGCTCCGCCTCACCGGCGGTCTCCAGGGCCGGATCGAGCTCCTCGAGGCGCGCCTCGAGCTCGGCGCGCTTGTCCCGGTCGGCGGCGACATTGGCCTCCAGCTCCTCCAGCGCGCGCCGGGCCTCATCGAGCTCCTCCTGGCGGCGGCGGTGCAGGTCCCGGGCGCTCTGGATGCGCTCCTCCACCGAGGCGATCTCGGTGCCGACCTCGTAGTAGCGGCGCTGGGCGGCGTCGAGCTGCTCGTGGCGCTCGCGCGAGGCCTCGCGGAGGGTGGCCATCTCCCGCTCGGCGCGGCGCTGCTCGGCGATGGCGGCCTCGCGCTGATTCTCCTGCTCGCGGATCTGGCTGTCGCGCTCGCTGATGCGCTGGTCCAGATCGCGCAGCCGCAGCAGCGAGAGCTCGGCGCGCAGGCGCCGCTCCTCGGCCTTGTGCTCGCGGTAGCGCTCCGCGGTCTCGGCCTGGCGGCGCAGCTTCTCGAGCTGCTTGTGGACCTCGTCGCGGACGTCCTCGAGCCGCTCCAGGTTCTCGCGGGTGTCCCGGATGCGCCGCTCCGTCTCGCGGCGGCGCTCCTTGTAGACGGAGATGCCGGCGGCCTCCTCGAGGTAGGTGCGCAGCTCCTCGGGGCGGGCCTCGATGACCCGGGAGATCATCCCCTGCTCGATGATGGTGTAGCCCCGCGGCCGCAGGCCGGTGCCCATGAAGATGTCCGAGATGTCCCGCCGCCGGCAGCGGGTGCCGTTGAGCGCGTACTGCGACTGCCCCTCGCGGTTGACCTGGCGTTTGACGGAGATCTCGTTGTAGGCGGCATACTGGCCGCCGATGGCGCCATCGGAGTTATCGAAGATCAGCTCGATGCTCGCCTGGCCGACCGGCGCCCGGGCGCTGGAGCCGCTGAAGATGACGTCGCTCATCGCCTCGCCGCGCAGGTGCTTGGCCGAGCTCTCGCCCATCACCCAGCGCACGGCGTCGATGATGTTCGACTTGCCGCAGCCGTTCGGCCCTACGACGCCGACCATGCGCCCGGGCAAGGGCACGGAGGTCGGATCCACGAAGGACTTGAAGCCGGCGAGTTTGATCCGCTTGAGGTGCATCGCAGGGACGGCCGCCGCATCCGGCTAGGATAAACGGTTATTATCAATCCTCACTCAAGCCTTGGGAAGCCATGTCCAACGAGCCCTCGACCATCCTGCAGACCTTCGCCAACCCCAACCCCGAGCGGGACTACACCATCCGCATGGAGATCCCGGAGTTCACCTGCCTGTGCCCGAAGACCGGCCAGCCGGACTTCGCCACGCTGCACCTCGCCTACATCCCCGACCGGCTGTGCGTCGAGCTCAAGTCGCTCAAGCTCTACGTCGGCTCGTACCGTGACGTCGGCGCCTTCCACGAGGCCGTCACGAACCGGATCCTCGGCGACTTGGTCGCCGCCACCGAGCCGCGCTACATGCGGCTGACGGCGCAGTTCAACGTGCGCGGCGGGATCTGGACCACGGTGGAGGCCGAGCACCACGGCCGGTAGCGTGCGAGCCGATAAGCCGCACCTGTGCTGGCCATAACCCTGGCAGCATGCTACTTTCCGTAACAGATACGGGAGCGCCCCGCAGAGCGCCGCCGGAGGAGCCCACTTGCGTAACGATCCCGGCCCCGCCACCGGCAGCGTGGCGCTGTTCCTGCTGGTGGTCCTCTTGCTGGCGACACCCTTTACCGACTGGTGGATGCGCGTGCAGCCGCCCTGGTACGTGCCGTACCTGGCCTGGGCCGCGGTCATCGGCCTCGGCGGCTGGCTGATCGAGCGAGGCTACCGGCGTGACCTTTAACCTGCTCAGCCTCTTCCTGGTCGGCGTGGCCTACCTCGGTCTGCTGTTCGTCATCGCCTACGCGGTGGAGCAGCCCTGGTTCCCGCGGGC